>PLZZ01000266.1:2425-7689 GCA_003153585.1 Acidobacteriota bacterium
ACGGCTACAGGTTGGCAGGACGAGGATGGGTCCGTTGACAGCTCTTTTAGCAACGTCATCCCGGCATCACCGGCTCCGACAATCAACACACGCCTTCCGTGTTTGCGTTGAACAGCTTGCTGGGTCTTAAAAATACGCACGCCGAAATGCAAACAGCCCCAGAGCAGTTGAAGGAGCATCCAATCAATGACAAATAGAGCGGACGGTATTCTCAAGTCTTGAAATCGCCACAGAACAAGAACCCAAAAGAATAAGCTGCTGAAGAAGGCAACCTTGCCAATCGAGATCAGATCCGGGATGGAGGAATGTCTGAGCGAGCGATGATAGAGTCCCGAGATCACTAGACCAACCAAACGAAACAGAATCAGAAAGCCAAAAGTCGCGCGCAGAATATCGAGGGCCCATCCTGGCTCGTGGGTTTCGGATAGAACGTAAATAGCCAGAGAATAGGAAACTGCTGCAAGGATTATCTCGGCGCAGAGCATAAACAACGAGCGATGTGCGTACCACGCGCTCTTTGCCAAATGCGCACCGCGGGCTACGGCGTTTCGTAATGTCCCATCTTGCGGCCGGGCCGTTTGCCCGATGGAAACGCTGCTCATTCGTTTTCCCTTCTTTCCGTGGTTTATATTCAACTACCTCGTCATTCGGGACGTAGCTCCGCCATTTGAGTCACATTTGGCACTCCAGGATTGGCGCCGCTCCTGGTTTGTCTGGGCTATAACGGCCCTACTACACGGTCCTCACCTAAAGCTTTCTGTAGATAGCTTCAGGAATTGGAAAGAGCCGCTTATTCAGGACCGCTCCAAGGATTGGTACACTTGCTGTTTCCAGGCTTTCTTTGGCCATGCGCGCCGACTCTCGGCGAGTCCTATTCGAGCCCACCACCAGGACCGCTCCGTCAGTCAGGTGGGCGAGCAGAGCTGCGTCGCCATAGGGGAGAATTGCCGGAATATCAATCAACACAAAATCGTATTCATTCCGCAATTCAGCGATGCGAGCGCGCAATCGTCCAGGGTTTAACGGTTCTTTTCCGATGAGGCCGGCCGTCATCAACCAAAGGTTCGGACCTGAAACGCGCCGAACGAAGTCACGCACTGAATCGTTGCTTTTCAGGGACTCCGCAAAGCCAGCTCTATTACCGACTCGGAAATGGTGGTGAAGCGACGGGGAATTAAAATTTGCGTCTATGACGCAAACAGTCCCGAGGCCTTGCGCAGCCAGCATCTGGGCAGCGTTGGCGCACACCCAACTGCATCCAACGCCTTTTTCCACTCCGCAAAATGCGATCGCGTCGGGGGCCTGCGCGCCATCGGGGAGAATGAAAAGGCGCTGCACTAATTTCATCACTTCGTCATCAACAATAGGGCGATGATCGTGGCGCTCCTGCGGGGCACTCGACCACGAGTTTGTTTCTGACGCCGGATGATACTTGTCGTGGACATGTTCCGCGATTCGAAGAAGGTCAAAATTTCGGCTCATGGTTTGTCCGATCGGCATCCAATCGCGTCGTAAATAGCCTGTTGGCTCAGAAGNNGCTCCTATTTGTGCGAAGTACTGGGCGGAATTGACGCCAGCACTTTCACGTTCAAGTAGCGAACCAGTTCATCGGGAGTGCGGAACGAAGGATCCATGCGGTCAACAGCATATGCGGCAGAGACGCTCACGATTCCCGCAGTGAAAAATCCGCCAACGAACAGCCAGAGGATATTCAGCGCGGGAAGCGCCGGGACGGTGGCCGCTTCCGCGATGGCCACGTTCACAATACGCTTGCTGTCTAACGCGTCGGAGATTCGGGCTTCTTCGCGCTTACGGAGATAGAGCAAATAATTGTCTTCTCCAATTTTCACATTTCGGATCAGGTCGTCCTGGTGCCGCCCTTTTTCGTCGAGGTTTCTTGCGATGCCCTGATAAAGGCGCACTACTCCGCCAATGGCACCGGCTTGTGCCTCGAAGGCTGCGCGGTCGGATTCGGCGCGTACAACTTCTGTTGCCATCCAATCCTGCGCAGGAAGACGGTCGGTCGTGACCTGTTGCGTGGGCGACGATTCCGCTTGATTAATGGCCTTCTGGGTGTCGGCGATTTGTGATTCCAATTCCATCACCGGTTGGTAGGTTGGGGCATATTTGGTCAGCATGTCGCTGCGCTTCAATTCAAGATTGAGAAGAGTAGTTTCTAGCGCGGCCATCAACTGCGCGTTATCGATTTTTGTTATTTGCGTAGTTTGCCGGGAGGGCGTATCAGCCGCTCGTGACTTTAAGGCGAGAGCGCGCCGATTCGCTTCATAATCATTGGCTTTAGATTGATGCAGTTCGGCTTGGAATTGGCTGATCTGCTGAAGCACCAGCTGTTTCTGTTCGGCCGCGGAAACGATTCCTTCCGTACCGTTGAAATCAGACAATTGAGTTTCTGATGTAGCAAGTTCACCACGATAACGCTCCGCCTCCTGATCGAAGAAATGAAAGGTCCCTGGCGGCCGGTGCACTGCCGCATGTTTTTCTTGAAACAAGTTTCCGAGGTTTTGGAGAACCCGCGCAGCCAACTCAGGATCGCGCGAGGGATACATCACGCGGATTAATTTTGTTTTCTTCAAAGGATCAACCACTAAGTTGTCTTCAAGCGCCTGGACGGACCGGGCCAGCTCCATCTGGGGCGAAGGCGTCGTCCGCCACAACGCGTTTTCGAATCGTTCAACAGCTTTCCCCCAGCGCGATTCGACTCTCGATTCGAGACCGCTTGCCAACACGACTTGCTCCAGCAGGTCGCGGCTCTTTAGCAACTCAACTTCAGAGTTCAGGTCTTCTTCGCTAACGGCTGATACGGCAGCCGAGCCTCGCTGTAGGTCCGCATTGGAGGTAATGACGGGGTCCACGCGGTCCTGATTTACCAGGATCTTCATTTCCGCCTCGTATCTGGGAGGAAGCAGAAGCGCTGACAGAACCGCACCGGCAAAAATGCCAATAAAAATCATGGCCGCGAGACGTCGCTGCCGGAAGACAGGCATAAGTACGTCCCGAAGAGTTACGCCCAGATGGTATGGAGTGGCGCTTCGCCGGATTGTGAGATCGTCCATGTTCTTTTGTCCTGCCCTCTTGCCGCTTCGCTAATACGAGTAATAGCCACCGAAGGAAGAGTTCGGAATAAATTTCTTTATTTTCGAAATAAGATTTTGAGGAACAAACAGCATGTCTCCGGGCCTAACTTCGGGGTCCTCGCGCACGTCGTGGCCTTGAAGAATGTGTTTAAGGTCAAGACTCTGCACCTCCAGCCAGTTATTGTTTACGCGGCGGAACAACAGAACCTGCGAGTGCTTGGCTGATTCGTTGAACCCGCCCGCCATGGCCACGGCTTCTGTTGCGGTGGTGTAACCGCGCAAATCAAATTTCCCGGGCTTGGACACCTGGCCGCCCACTATGAAGTACGGCTTGTTGAAATCCTTTAACTCGATTGTGAGCAGAGGGTCGTGGAGTATTTTCGAATACGCGGCTTGTACCGCCAGCACGGACTCTTGAGTGGTTAGTCCCTCGAGGTGTACATCGCCTGCGCCGGCAAGGCTGACGAAGCCGTCGGGCTGGACGTTCACAGTTTGATCGAATTCGGGCGTGAGCGGAAAAGTGAGCGTGATGGCATCACTGGCGCAAAGGCGGTAGCGCGAATTGCGCCTTTGCAGCGCTGGATCATTGCCTTCGGGAACGCTCGCGGAAGATTGGCTGTTTGGTGCGGCCTTGGCGCGGCCAACGGGGGGACCGTTGGCCGCTATGGCGTCTTCCTGGGCCGGGGAAAGCGGCGCACAGGTTAGGATGGCCAGTACGATGATTCCAGCGAAAACAGCCCAAGTGTCTTTCTTGCCCATGCACAGGCTCCCAAGAACCCTGATTCTAAAAACAGCCCTGTATTACGAAATATATTTTTCGTCGCCTAAATACTTTTCACACGGGAACCACTTCGTAGCCCTGTACTCGCAGCGCCACGGATCGCTGAATCAACTCCACGGATATGACTAGACTGCAATCCGAATTTTGTCCGACGAGGATACCCACGAGTCCTTCCAGTGCGCCGCCGCGAACTTGAACTCTGGTTCCGATATTCACAAATGCACAGGGAGAAAAAGGAATCTGGCGGGCCGCGAGCGCCTGAATATCTTCGATTTCACGATCGACAATGGCGAGAGGTTTCCCCATGGCATGCACAAAGTCCGCAACGCCGGCACTGCGCAAAACCAAAGATCTGATCTCTGCGCTGATTGCAGCGCGAAGAAACGTGTAGCCAGGGAAGAGAGGTCGATGAACCTCTTTGTGACGGTCACTCCAACGGCGGACTTCGTCGTAAACCGGGAGAAATGTCTGGAGACCGTAGGAGCGAAGTTGGGCGTCCACAGTCCTTTCGGATCTAGCGCGAGTTCGAATCGCATACCACCGCGGCATTTCCAAGGGAACGGCCGATGCGGCGGTTCCATTGCGGTGATTGAGACCAGCTTGGCGCAGTAGTGAGTAATTCATTCTTGGGTACACGCGAAGCGGCAAGTTGCTTCTGAGAATATCGCCTTCCGCTTCAAACCGTTGTCAAGGCGCAACGTACGCTTCCGTGCAGAATCGAGCAAGAGGCGCAACGTCTCAGATGAATACTGGGAATTGTTTAGGCAGCGAGGGTCCTTAAACAGACGACTTTGCAGCCGAATCCAACATAGGGCGTCCTGCGGTATTGGCTAGATGACAGAGACCAATGGCTCAGATTCCTGGAGTACTTTTGTTTCTAGACATGAGAAACGAATATCTCTACAACANNGAAACGAATATCTCTACGAACATGGCTCCTAAAGAATCCGCTTGCCGCGAGTCTTCCCGAGAGCATCGAACTAAATGTCCTGATTACTTTGTAATGTGGGGACTTCCCAATTTGGGAACGGCGTTTACTGGGCGTGTTCACAGATTCTGGAGACGCTAGCAAATGCTTCCGGGCGCAATCTAAATCGCACATCTTGAGATCTCAGAGAGGTCGAAATTCGCTGTGAAATTCGAACCAGTCGTTTCAGTGTTCCTGGTTTGGAATCAAAATAAATTGTTGGCTAGTTGCTCACTTTACTCTTGAAAACAAAGCTTCACTTTGCCTACAATAGCTCACCCTTCCAGACTCCAAAGCAGCGAAGGAACAGCATGCAAAATGCGCTGGAGTCTTGCAGTAGCAGCGGTAGCGGTGTAAGCGTCAGCGTCAGTGTTTTGGTAGCGGAAGCAAATGCAATGAGCTGTCAGTTAGTCGAGACCGC
>PLZZ01000242.1 GCA_003153585.1 Acidobacteriota bacterium
CCTGCCAAGATTCTAACCGGTGACATCTTCGCGCAAACCTCGGTGCAAATCGCGCCGTCGGCGGTGGTCGAAGGCGATCGCACCCGGCCAGTATTAAAAATTCAAGATGGCTGCAACAACCGCTGCGCATACTGCGTGATTCCGTTTGTCCGCGGACGCAGCCGCAGCCTGCCACCCGCCGTCGTAGTCGCAGAGGTGCAAAAGCTTGTCGGCTCAGGCTCCCGAGAAATCGTTCTCAGCGGGATTAATCTTGGCGCGTACGGCCGTGATCTCTCGCCGCGCTCCGGCCTTTCGGATGTCGTTCATCGCATTCTGGAGGAAACTCCGCTTGAACAGCTTCGGCTAAGTTCCATCGAGCCACAGGACGTCACCGAAGAACTCATATCGCTTGTGGCTTCTTCGGATCGCCTGGCGCCTCATTTTCACGTGCCGCTGCAATCCGGCTCTGACCGCATCCTTCGCGCCATGCACCGCTGGTACCGCGCCGATCATTATGCCGAGCGTGTAAAACGCATACGCCGGATTGTGCCCGGAGCTGCGATCGGCGCGGACGTGATCGTCGGCTTTTCCGGAGAGACGCAGGAAGATTTTCAGAACACGGTCGAATTGATCGAGCGCCTGCCGTTCACTTACCTCCACGTGTTTTCATTTTCCGCGCGGCCTGGCACCGCGGGCGTGAATCTCGCAGCGCCCGTTCCGGGAACCGTCATTCGCGACCGCGCTCGCACTTTGCGTGCCCTGTCTCAGAGAAAATCGTCGGAATTTCGCGCTTCGCAGTCAGGACGTTCTTTGCGGGCGCTCACGCTTGCTGGTGGCGGAGACACCTGGACGACGGCCATGACCGCAAATTATCTGAAAATTCGGATCCCCGGCCGGCTACCCGCAAATCAATGGCACGAAATATGCCTGTCGTCTGATGAATCCTCAATGGCAGAGTTCGCCGCCGCTAATTTTCAAGAATAACTTCGGCGAGCGCCAGATTTCCGCTGTGCGTAATGGTGAGGGAGATGTTGTTCACGCCGAGTTCCTCGGCAATTCGTTTCGCCGCGCCTTTCAGACTCAGCGACGGCTTCCCGCTCGGCTCTCGTATCACTTCAATATCGCGCCAGCGTACGCCTCGTCGCCAGCCCGTCCCTAGAGCCTTCATCGTTGCTTCTTTCGCGGCGAAACGGCCCGCGTAGCGCTCGAATTTATTTCGGTGGCTTTCGCAATACTCCACTTCGCTTGAAGTGTACAACCGCTGGAGAATGGGCGCGCCGTGCCGCGCGATGGCCGCCTCGATCCTGTCGATTTCCGCAATGTCCAGTCCCAGCCCGACTATCAATTGATCCTTGGTCCAGCCGGTAGCAGGACGTAGCGAAACTTGATTGTTGTGCAAGCCTGCATAGCAACGCAATTATACCTATAATGGATTTGGCGCCGCAGTCTTACTCCGGGTCGAGGCAAGCGCGATGAATCCCGCAGTTGCAAAAACAAAATCTTCGCCGCGTAAACGCTTGCAGAAAACTCCTCGATGGAGTTTGCGGCAAGCGCGTGGCTTACAGATCTTGGAAGCTCCGCCGCTCGCGCAACTCGATTGGATCGTGCATGGATTCAGCACGCGCCCGGGCGGCGCAAGCGAATTAGAACACCATCGCGATGGTCGTAAAACCTCCGAAAAGGTCTTGAATCTTGGCTTCGCCGAATGGGACAGCCGCGAGCACGTTTTAAAAAATCGCCAGAATTTCTTTGCTGCATTAAATGCAAATGGCATGCGCGTGATTGGTCTGCGCCAAATTCATTCGGACATTATTCACATCGCGCATTCCACGGACTCTGAGCCGTCTGCTGATGCTCCTAAAGCCGATGCCCTAATCACCAACGAATCCGGCCTCTTGCTGGTGGTTCAGGTAGCCGACTGCGTCCCCATTCTTCTCGCTGACAAAAAACGCCGCGCGATTGCGGCTATTCATTCCGGCTGGCGCGGCACGCTTCAACGCATCGCGGAAAAAGCCCTTGGACGAATGCAGATGGAATTTGGCACGCGCCCGCGGGATGTGATCGCCGCTCTGGGGCCCGGCATAGGCCAGTGTTGTTTCGAGGTAGGACCTGAAGTCGTAGCGGAATACGCGGCAAAATTTCCGGACGCGCGAGGATGGTTTAAAGGCCCCTTCGATTCTCTTGCTCGCGGGGATAACGACCCGAATTGGCTCCCGTGGCTCACCATGCGGCCGCCCGGCCACCAACCGCCTGAGCCGCGCGCTCACCTGGATCTGATCGCAGCGAATCGCTCGATTTTGAATGCTGCAGGGGTCCCGTCCGGCAATATTTTTTCCTCGGATTTCTGTACCGCCTGCCGCACGGATCTATTCTTCAGTTTTCGCCGCGAGCGGATCACCGGCCGCATGATGGCCGCCATCGGTATTCGGCGATTTTAGTCCTGCGAATGATTCCGGCAGCTATTCTGCGGTGAATTGCTTCCGGCTTACCGAACGTAGCACTCAGAAAGTCGCCGGCGAAATTTGCGAGAGGGTCGAGCTCCCCAGGCCTCCCGTCGATTCCAGCAGTGCAAGTTGCCCGCACGCCGCCATCACATCTTGTCCGCGGGAATAGCGTACAAAAGCTCGGACGTTTTTTTCCGTAAGAATTCTTCGAAACTCTTCAACGCGCGATGGATCCGGCTTTTCAAACGGCAATTCGCCCGGATTCCACGGAATCAGATTCACCTTCACGCGAAGATTTGCCAGAAGCCTTGCGACGCGCCGCGCATCTTGCGCCGAATCGTTGAACCCTCCGAGTAGCACATATTCAAACGTCAAATGCTCCCAGGTACGCAACGGGTATCGCTCGCAAGCTTCGATCAGACTTTCAATCGGATACTTTCGGTTGATCGGCATGATCTTGTCGCGCTGCTCGTTCGTTGATGCGTTCAGCGAAATCGCAAGCTTGGGCCGCACTTTCTCAAGCCCTAGCTTCTCAATGCCGGGAATAATTCCGCTGGTCGAAAGTGTTGTGTGCTTCGGCGAGATCGCCATGCCGTTCGAGTCGAGTAAAATTCGCAACGCGGCCAGCACCGCTTCATAGTTCAGCAGCGGCTCGCCCTGGCCCATTAAAACCACATTCGTCTGTGGCTTCAGCGCGTCGCGATTGAGTTCCATCGCCAGCACCACCTGTCCGATCATTTCGCCCGCAGTCAGATTGCGGATCAACCCGAGAGTGGCTGTTAAACAAAAATGGCAATCCACCGCGCATCCTGCCTGTGTCGAAATGCAAATGGTTTGGCGATTTTCTTCCGGCATGAAAACAGTTTCAATCGTTGCGGCCTTCGCGTTTGGATTCTCGCTCTCTGCTGCCGTCCCTAAGCTGAGAACGTAGCGCAGCGTTCCGTCGTCCGAGCGATACGTCCGCACAATCTTGGGCAAATCTATTGCTGCCTCGCGGGTAAGGCGCTCGCGCAACGCGGCCGGAAGGTTCGTCATCGCGCCAAAATTGGACCGCCGCTCCGCATACAGCGCATGATAGATTTGCCCGCCGCGGTACGCTGGCTCGCCCATATCCTGCAAGAACGCACGAAGCTCTTCGGGCGATTTGCCGAGCAGATTCAAAGGGTTTCTTGCTATTTCCGGGGGCATTCTAAAACAATGATAGCACGCCGTTCAGCGCGGTTTCTTGCTGCCGCGCGTGCGGCGCGGCGCTATAATGTCGGTCGGAGTTGCTGTTTTCTTGTGCCTCAGTTCACCGGTCAGGGAGGCGTGCCGATGGAAATGCTGTCGATCGACGACTGGGTAAAGCAGCTTTGCGCTATCCCCGAAGCGGAGTTTTCGATTCGGCGAGTCTTTGATTTCACGGCTCAGAAATCCATTCAGCCGGAGACGCTTTCACCGTATCTTTTTTACGCGAAGAGCCACTACACGCGAAACTTGATTTACAAATGCAAGCTTTTCGAAGTGATGGCCATATGTTGGAATATCGGTCAGGTTAGCCGCATCCACAATCACCGCGACCAGAATTGCTGGATGGTGACTCCCATCGGCCGCCTGCGCGTGCAGAATTTCCGGGTCGATACTCGTGACGCCTCTCATTCCACCTGCAAGCTCGTTCCTTCCGATGCTTACGATATGGATCCCCAGCATCCCGCGGTGGTGCAGCCTGAAGAGCCCGTTCATCAAGTGCTGAATCTTCCGGAATTTGGCCAGCCCTCAACCAGCGTGCACATCTATTCCTATCCGTATTCCTCCTGCGAAGTTTATTCCATCGACAAGGGAGTTTATGCCGACGTTCCGCTGCATTATTCCAGTGAATACGGCAAGCTTTCTCCGGACGAGAAGTTGGTGTAAAAGGTTCCCGGCGTTTTTGTTCTCGCAGATAGTCTAGAAACATTCGTGCTGCCCCCATGACATTCTTGCCCGCGCCATGCCAGAATGGATAAACACATGCCCAATACGATGCAGGTTGACACACCGCACAAAGTCCAAAAGGAAGTGTTACCCAACGGCCTCGTGGTCATCACCGAGCCCATGGAGCACGTTCATTCCGTCTCTGTTGGAATCTGGCTGCGCTCAGGCTCGCGCCGCGAACCGGCTGAACTCAATGGCGTTTCCCACTTCATCGAACACATGGTGTTCAAGGGTACCAACCGCCGCTCGGCCGAAGACATCGCGCGCGAAGTGGATAGCGTCGGCGGCATGCTGGATGCCTTCACCTCCAAGGAAATGGTCTGCTTCAACACCAAAGTGCTCGATGAGCATCTTGCAAAAGCGTTCGACGTCATTGCGGACATGGTCCTTGAGCCAAAATTTGCCGAGGACGAGATCGAGCGGGAGAAATCGGTCATCCTCGAAGAAATTCGCATGACTCAGGACAATCCCGAAGACCTGGTGCATGAGCTCTTTACTCAGAATTTCTGGTATCCCCACGCGCTCGGCAAGCCCATTCTTGGCACTCCCGAAACTGTGGCTGCATTTTCGCGCGCCACGCTGCGCTCCT
This sequence comes from Acidobacteriota bacterium, assembly GCA_003153585.1. GTDB lineage: Bacteria > Acidobacteriota > Terriglobia > Acidiferrales > UBA7541 > Palsa-295. Next base: position 4,966 of record PLZZ01000242.1, read on the forward strand.
GGTTTCAGGAGCGCTACTCCCCGAACAATATGGTGATCACCGCTGCCGGACACTTGACCCACGCGCAACTTCTCGATCTGGTTGCGGAACGCTTTGCGGATCGTCCCGCAGGAAATCCTTGGACTCCTGAGTCCGTCCCGGTCGCCGCTCCGCACATCACCGTGCGCACCAAGCATGAATTGGAGCAGGTGCATCTCTGCCTCGGCGTTTCGTCGCTGCCGATGACCGATCGCCGCCGCTTCGGTGTGTCCTTGCTCAGCAATGTTCTAGGTGGCGGAATGTCTTCGCGCCTCTTCCAAAATATTCGCGAGCGTAAGGGCCTCGCGTATTCAATTTTCAGCGAACTGAATTCCTACCGCGATGCCGGCGTGCTTTCGGTCTACGCTGGAACGTCGCTGGAAACCGTCTCCCAGCTTGTGCGCTGCGTCCTCGATGAATTCCGCCGCATGAAAGATGAGCCGCTCCCGGAAGAGGAGCTGCGCCGGGCAAAAGACCATCTGAAAGGCGCCACGCTTCTAGCCCTCGAAGGCACCGGACAGCGCATGAACAGTCTTGCCCGCTATCACATTTATTTCGACCGGCACTACACTGCGCAGGAATTGATCGCCATGTTGGAAGAAGTCACCGCTGCCGATGTCCAGCGGCTGGCCCAGGAGTTTTTCCAGTCCGACCGCATCGCCGCTTCCGTGGTCGGCAACCTCAACGGCTTCCAGCTCACCCGCGACCAGCTTGTCCTTTAATTCACCACCTGAATTGCTGTTGTTGACGTAGGCGCCGCAGTTTGCCATCATCTTCGCGGTTCCTGCGCGCAGTTCTTCGCAGCGCGGGGCCTGACTGAGGGACCCAATCTCCTTTCGAGTATCCATTCTGGCGTCGGGAAGCACGGGCAACTGCACGTTGCTCGAGACAGGCCATACCACTCTCCTCATTGACGCCGGCCTCGGCCGCAAAGAAATGATGCGGCGCTTCGAAGCGCTCGGCCGACAGCGTCCCGAGCGCGTGGACGCCGTCCTGATCACCCACGAGCACAGCGATCATTCCAGCGCCATGGCGCAGATGGCGCGTGAGTGGAAATGCCCAGCCTATCTCACGGAGCTGACCCATCGCGAAATTTTGAGATTGTGCGAGGATGGCCCGGTAAGAAAGATCGAGCGCATTGAATACGTGCGCCCCGGCATACGATTCGAAATCGGCGATATCGAAATCACTCCCTTCACCATTCCCCACGACGCGGCCGATCCTGTCGGTTATTGCTTTCGTTCAAATGGGATCAAGGTTGTAATCGTCACCGATCTCGGCTACATGCCCGAGCTGGTGAAGCAGTATCTGCGCGAAACGGATTTTCTGATTCTCGAATCGAATCACGATCTCGATATGCTGAAAGTGGGGCCGTATCCGTGGTACATCAAGCAGCGCGTGATGAGCCGCACCGGGCATCTTTCGAATGCAGTAGTCAGCGATTTCCTCGCCGACACCGAATTATTCGATGCGCGCCCTCAACATCTCGTCCTCGCGCACCTCTCCGAGCAGAACAACTCGCCCGACATTGCGCGCATTTGCGCCGAAGAAGCACTCGGCCGCCGCACCGGAGAATTCGCCTTCCGCGGCACACTGCACGTTGCCTCGCAACGCGTCCCCCTCGGCCCCTTCGACCTGTAATCTGCTAACGCGTTTCTTCGCTTTCGAAACACCGCCCTCGAGACCACGCTTGACTTCGTCAAGACGCAAATACTATAATGTAGTTACGATAGTGCAGCTACACACATGGAATTTGTTTGGGACGAACAAAAGAGTCGCCGCAACCTCGCCAAGCATGGCGTCAGTTTCGAAACTGCGAAACTCGTGTTCGATGATCCTCGCGCGGTTAGCCAGTTAGAAAGAGTCAAGGATGAAGAGGAACGATGGCAGACATTAGGTCTTGCGGGCCGTATTATGATCCTGCTCGTTGTACATACTTATCGTGAGCAGAGTGGCGAAGAAGTGCTCCGGATCATCTCCGCTCGAAAGGCGACGCCTCGCGAAAGGACGGTTTATGAACAAGGTGTCTAGAAAACAGAACAAGGAGCTGGCGAAACTTGCAGCCCTGCGGGACGACAAGATCGATTTTTCTGATGCGCCGGAAGTGCGGGATTGGAGCTTGGCGGTCGTGGGCAAGTTTTACCGGCCAATCAAGAAGTCGCTTACCATCCGTCTTGACGCGGACGTGCTCGCCTGGCTGAAATCCCAGGGGCGCGGCTATCAGACGCGGCTCAACAAGCTTCTCCGTGCAGCGATGGAAGGTCAGTCACGTCGCCGCAGAGCTTGAGCCAAGTTCGTAGTCGAGGATCGACGCAAATGGGCGACCGCAAAACTGCTCGCATCAGGTATCATGGTGCAGGGATTTTTTCCTCCAACCGCAGAAACTCAGGGAGCCAAACTTGATTGGACGATATACCCGCGCGGAAATGGGCCGCGTTTGGGGCGAAGAAAATAAATTCCAGAAGTGGCTCGACGTCGAACTAGCCGCTACGGAAACGCTGGCGGAAGCCGGCATCGTTCCGCGCGAGGCCGCAGCGAAATTGCGCGAACGTGCGCGAATCGATGTGGCGCGCATCAACGAGATTGAAGCAAAAGTTAAGCATGACGTAATCGCGTTCACCATTGCAGTGCAGGAAGCGGTAGGTGATCCGGAAGCAGGCCGCTGGCTCCATTATGGTCTCACGTCGAACGACGTCGTGGACACAGCGCAAGCGCTTCTCATTCGCCAGGCGTCGCACCTGATTGAAAAAGATCTGGAAGCTTTTGGCGAAGTGCTCGAACGCCGCGCGTGGGAATTTAAAGACACCCCTGAAATCGGCCGCACGCATGGAATACACGCCGAGCCCATCACATTCGGCCTCAAAGTGGCAAATTGGTATGCCGAGAATCGCCGTGACCTTGTGCGCTTCCAAGTGGCCGCGCATCAGTTGGCGGTGGGAAAAATTTCCGGCGCGGTGGGGACCTGCACGCATCTCGGTCCGGAAATCGAACAGAAAATATGCCAGCGGCTGGGCCTTGCGACCGCGCCCATCACTTCCCAGGTAATCGAACGCGACCGCCACGCGCAATATCTTTCCACGCTTGCGATTTTGGCTGCGTCGCTCGAACGCGTCGCGCTCGAAATTCGCCACTTGCAACGCACGGAAGTCCGGGAAGTGGAAGAGCCGTTTGGCGGCGAGCAGCGCGGCAGTTCAGCCATGCCGCATAAACGCAATCCGGTTTCGAGCGAGCAGATTTGCGGGCTCGCGCGCGTCGTGCGTGCAAATTCCATGGCCGCGCTGGAAAACGTCGCCCTATGGCATGAGCGCGATATCTCGCACAGCTCGGTCGAGCGCGTGATTCTTCCCGACTCCACGATTTTGGTCGATTACATGCTTCACCGCACAACCGAAATCGTCAGCAATATGAAAGTGTTTCCGCAGCGCATGCAGCGCAATCTCGATTCCACCATGGGTCTGATCTTTTCCGGCCAGCTCTTGCAGGATTTGGTGGAGCACGGCGCGCCGCGAGAAGACGCTTACAAATGGGTACAAGGCCATGCCATGTCCGCCTGGGAGTCGGAGACAAGTTTTCGCGACCGGATCGCCGCGGATGCGAACATCCGCAAATTCCTTGACGAGAAAGCTCTGGCCAACACTTTTGATTTAAAACGCCAGCTGCGCGCGGTGGACGCTATTTTCCGCCGCGTCTTCGGCGCAAAATCTTCCGCTGCGAACTAGAATTAGTTCCGCTCGCTGCCCTACCGCCGCTTTCTTTGACTGACTATTGCTTGGGATTCGTTTCTACCGGAGTGGACACGCCCAGTTTTACTTCGGACGAGAATTTCTTGTAATCGCTGTACCTGTCGATCTCATTCGCTTTCACTTTAAAGAAGACCACGCGGGCAGCCGCGTGAACTTCAGAATAGGACGGCAGCCACACTTCGTCGTTGACCATCGTTTGCTCGAACACGAGATTCGAGCCCTTCGAGAGCGAAGCCAGAATCCCTCCCCCGATTTTCACATTGTCGTTGAATCGCGCTTCCAGGCGCGCGACGTCTCGGGCCTGTTCGTCCACCCATAGGACTCCGCCGAGTTTCTGCACGATGTTCTCAGCCAGGTTCTTCGGTTTGTAATCTGGATTCGGCCCGAAATCAAAGACGATCACTTCCTGGCCGCGGAAAAGTTCGCGCCGGGGGTTTGTGAATCGCTCGGCGCGGAGAAAATCTGAAATCTGAGCCTGTTCCGCTTGATCCTGTTTCGCTTGTTTTTTTGGATCGTTATCGAGCTCGGCTTTCTTTTTCTTCTTCTCGTCGAAGTCCTTGCTGAAGCGCTCGTCCTCTTTTTTCTTTTCATCACCTTCGAGCGCCTTGCCGTCCTTGGCGAGCAGATGGCGGACTTCATCATCTCCGACGTAAAAAATGTCGTATTCCTTGACCGTGTGCGAAGTCACCTGGCCGTTCGAGTCAGTTTTTTCCTCTTCCTCGGTCAGATGGCAGGTGTACTTCTTGAGGATTTCATCCACGGTTTTCTGATTTTTATCGATGTCGAGCAACAGCTTGGCGACATCCGGCAGTGGCCGGTCTTCCGCGCGTGGAAAATCGAAAATGGAGTCCTGAACGGGCGCATTTATTTCGACCCTGGTCACAGTGATTTGATAAACGTGGCCGCCGCGGTGCAGCTCAATACGATTGGGCTCCAAGATTCCGCTTACAGGCTTGTAGTCGAAATAGTCGATTTCTTCCGCAGCTTCTGCAGCCGGCGCGCCTCCCGGTTGTGAGCCCGCCTTGGCGCTGGCAGCCAAAGGACTTGGTTCAGGTACCGGAACAATTTCGCGAACAATCAGATGGGTTTGCGTGTCGAAGAAAACTTCGCGAGTAACTCCGGATGCGAGCGAAAACTCCAGGTGATAGGCCTGGCGGCCGCGCACGTTTTCGACGCCTGCAAATCGTGCGCCTAGCTTGTCCTTCTTTGCGCTGGTCAAATGCCCGTTCAAATAGCGCGACGTGGCTTCCCATTCGGCCGCTTCCATGCCGGTGAGCGTGTGCGGCGCCCCGCTGGAATCCTGGCCCCAGGCGGACATGCCGTTGTAAGCGGCAATGGTGCGCTGCGGCTCGATCACGATTTCCGAATAAACTTTATTGGGGGCTTTGGTAATCAACGAGTACGAGCCGTTCGTGTCCGTGGACTCTTCGCGCAAACTGCCTGCAATACTCAGCGACCGGATATTAGCCAGCGCTTTCGCGCCACCTTCAGCGCGCAAGTAGTCGTCGATGATTTTCTGCGGAGTCTGAGCCGGACAAGTGGAGGAAACTGCAACCGACAGGACCGTGAGGAAACAAAGACGGCAAATTGCTGTCGTCACTCCATCATTTCTCTTGCGATTATGAAGTCGCAGCTTCATCAGGAAGTCCACGCATGCAGATGAAAACCCTCAAGACGCGGGAAAGTCTTGCCGCGGTCTTTCGATTGTTCATAGCCGGTAATCAGGCCGGCACCATGTTATTGGATGCGCTGGATGTAGCGGGCTTCGGAGGTATCCACTTTCACTTTGTCGCCGTTGCCCACGAAGGGCGGCACGTTGATGATCAAGCCAGTTTCGAGCTTGGCCGGCTTCATCACCGCGCTGGCAGTGGCTTTCTGAATCGTTTGTTCGGTATCGACGACGGTAAGGTCAACCGTGTCGGGCAAGAGAACGCCGATCGGCTTGTCGTCGTAATATTCGATCTTCACCGACAAATTGGGAATCAGGTAGTCCTTGGTGTCGCCCACGATGTCATTTTGCAACGCGAGTTGTTCGTAGTCCTGGGAGTTCATGAAATGATGGCCGTCGCCGTCACTATAAAGGTATTCGAACGCAATCTCGTCCACGGTGACTTTTTCCACGAATTCTTCAGCGCGGAAGCGATAGTCCATCATCGAGCCGCTGCGCAGGTTGCGCATTTTAGTCTGCATGGAGCCGCGTTTGTTACCGGGGGTCCGATGGTCCACGCTGTAAACCACGTGGAGATCGCCCTCGTGCATGATGATCATACCGGGGCGCAATTGAGTCGACTTTAGCATAGCTGCTCCTAGATTCTTCTTCCGGGCATTTCCCGCCGCATTCAGACACGTTCGCTTAGCACAAGCCAGCGGAGGGGTAATTCAATCGAGTGGCGAACGACGCGAAACCCTGCTCGGCACAAATTCTCTGCGCCGCCGAAGCTCTAATTATAGCGGTCTGTGCAGCCATCGGTCAAACAGGCTATATGGCCCGCAGAAGATTAGGTTTTCGAACGGAGGCCCTTGAACCGTGTACCGAGGGTCGCCACCAACGGGCTATCCAATCTTGTACCGCTCGCTGGCTTAGCTTGAGATTTGGGAACTTTTTTGGCCGCTCTAGGGAAGTTGTCCACAGCGCGTTGTCCGTCGTCTACGGCGCCCTGAGGCAGCCGAGTTGCCCNNAGGCTGGTCCGCGATATGTTGTTTCCCAACCCAGCGAGGTTACAACGCTGCTCGTCCGGTTAGATTTCGGACAAAATCCATTTGGAGGCAGAACCGTAACGATCGCATTCAAACACGGACCCATTTTTGTGAACAGGAGCACAGAACCGGAACTTTTGTCTTCCTGGAGGGTTAGTTTCGGGTGGATTGGTCCCGCTCGGTCCATTTAAGGTCCATGTTCCGTATTGGGTCCAGGAATTGGCGGCAGTATACCGTATTAATATTTGGCAACTGGAACGGCATTAATGGAATCAAATCACTTTTCTGTCGTAATTCAAATCGAAGGCTAAGACCAATTGGAGGCACGGATGAAGGGAATTCTGAAAGGCCTGGGGTTCGCAACCCTGCTGGCCCTGGTGTTCAATGTCGGCCCGGCTCATGCGCAGACCGCTGTGTCGGCAACGACATCTGCCACCCCACTGAGATATGACGTCAGCAAGGAAATCACGCTCAACGCCACCGTTCAGAGCGTGCCCTCGAAATCATCTGTTGGGCTATTGCAATCTGGCTCGACGGGCTTTGTGCTGCAGACAAGCTCCGGCGCGATACAGGGGAGGCTGACTTACTCCGCTCTAAATGGAAAAGGAGCTCTTTCTATCAAACCGGGTGAGCGCGTTCAGGTGACTGGAGTTATGACCACAACGAATAATAAGCAGGTGTTTCTGATTCGCACCATTCAGATAGGTGGTCACACTTATACCATCCGGAACGAACGCGGATTTCCTGTGGCGCCGAATACCTCTGCGGCAACTGCGTCGAACGGAGGTCAGCTATGAATCGTAAAGGCCTCTCGATCATTCTATTTGCCCTCGGTCTGACGGCTGGCTGCGGCGGCAGCGGCTCGCATTCCATAATTGAAGTCAGCATCAGCCAACCGCCTCCCGGAATCATCGCTCCTAACAATAGCGCATCAATCGCGGCCACTATAACTGGGACGAAAACCGGAGTTACGTGGAGTTGCACCCCGGGTAACACTGCCACCTCGTGTGGCTCATTCAATCCATCCACTACTCTAAGCGGAGTTACGACCGTGTACACGGCTCCGCCTACGGCCGTGGGCAGTGTGGCTATCACTGCCACGTCCGTGAAGGATGGCACGCCAAGCGCGCCTGCGAACGTGCAAATCTCCACTTCCGGCGGGCTCTCGGGCAACTACTCGTTTTATCTCAGCGGCTTTGATGGCAACAACAAGAACGGAATCTATTCTCTTGCCGGAGCGGTGTCGATTGCCGTCGACGGCACCCTCACGGGCGAGGAGGATTACAACGATGCAGGTGGGATAACCTTGCCCGATGTCCCGATTTCGAGTGGAAGTTTGTCATTCAGCCCTACAACTGGGCTGGGATCGCTGACTCTCGTGACCGGCAACAACAGCCTCGGAGTGAACGGCACGCAAACCCTGGCGCTCAATTTCGTAAACAACAGCCACGCGCTCATCATTCAAGCTGATGCAAGCGCAACAGCCAGCGGAAGCTTCGACCTGCAGAACTTGGCGAGCACGCCGGCAGGGGGCTTTTCATTTGTGCTCTCGGGCGCAGGGAACACCGGTAATTCGGATTTCTTCGGAGGTGTGTTCACGGTGTCCGGGAGTAGTGTATCGAACGGCATGTATGACCAGAATATCGCAGGCAGCATAGGTATGGGCAAAACCTTTGCGACGGCAACTCTGTCCCAGCCTGCTGATGGTTTCGGTCGCGGTACCCTCACCGGCACTGGCATCGGCAATACCATTGCGTATTACATTGTCGGTCCGGAAGTGATACGGCTCATCGATGTGGATGGTAGCCGTACCCTTGTGGGTTCAGCTTTTGGACAGGGCGCAAGCGCAGGCAATTTCGGCAACGGTTCAGTTGGAAATTCCGTGTTCAGCGTTCAAAGCAACTTGGCTGGAATTCCTTTTGGAGCCATCGGTCAGATTGTTCCGTCGGGGACTAACTTTAGCGGAGTAGCCGATGTTAACGAACCGGATCCGGGAGTGGGATTTGCAGATGCGCAGACAATTTCCGGTACCTATTCCATCGCCACCAACGGGTACGGGAGCTTGAACATTACGTCCGCAACTCTCGGGCCCGTCAGCGTTCTCGGCATCTATGCGACGGACCCGACTCTAAACCTGAATGACCCGAATAACACGACGTCCCCCGGCCCTGGAAGCATTCTCGCAGGCGCTGTCGTCGTCGATCTCGACACTGACGTTGCCGGTTCGGGAGTGTTGGTGCCTCAAACGGACACCGCTACGACGTCCTTCGCCGGCAATTACGCTCTCGGGCTGCAAGATCTTGTTCCCGACACCGGTGAGTTTGATTTCGCGGGAAATGCGACGGCAGCAACCGGCAGTCTATCGGGGGCTGGAATCCTCAACGATCCGGCAGATGTGTTGCAAACCACTGAGCCTCTGGTTAACAGCGGAACCTCATTCACCAGCACACTCGTCTCAGACGGAGTAGACCAAGGGCGCTACCTGCTTGACCCGATTAACGTGATCGTGGGTGATGGAGCAGCCACGATTACTTACCAGGCCATCGTTTACCAAGCGAACGGAGGCCAGCTGTTATGGATGGAAAACGGTGCGGACGGCAACGATAGTGTGTTTACCGGGCTGATCCAGCAGCAAACGTTGCCATTAGGAGCGGCTGCCAGGAAAGCCGCGGTCAAGAAGACGCAAAAATAGTAAGCAATCAAAGACTGCAGGCGGCACAGCCGGATCGATCCGGCTGT
>PLZZ01000123.1 GCA_003153585.1 Acidobacteriota bacterium
GGCGCGCTGGTGACAAGCAACGACGCTGCCGACTCCGTGCCGGATTGGCCTCTCGCTTATGGCCGAATTATTCCTCCCCTCGTGGGAGGCATTCGCTACGAATTTGCTCACCGAGTGTTTGCCGCTACCGTCAGTATTCTCACTCTGGTTTTAGCCGTCTGGCTTGCCCGCAGCGGCACTCGCATCGCTCGCAAGCTAGGTTGGACTGCGCTCGGCCTCATCATCGCGCAAGCTCTTCTCGGTGCGCTGCGCGTCCTTCGCGGCCACCCGGCAGTCACGGCGACGATGCACGCTACGCTCGCGCAGATATTCTTCGTTACCGTGGTCAGCCTCGCGCTGCTGACCAGCGCCTGGTGGCAGCGCGAGCTATCGCCCCTTGACGATCGCGGCTCACCCCGCCTGCGTCCTCTTGCAGCCGTCACTAGCGCTGCTATTTTCGTTCAGCTCATCCTCGGCGCCGGCTTTCGCCACGGAGCCTTTGGAATCCTGCCGCATCTCATCGGATTCGTCGTGGTTACGTTTCTGGTCGTATGGACTTGCCGCGCGGTGCGCAAGCGTTTTGGCCAGGTTCGCGACCTTCGGCGCTGGGGCGTCTTGCTACAGGCGTTCCTCGGCACGCAGATCTTGCTCGGCGTTGCCGCGTATTGGGCCGTAGTGCAGGCTATGCACGCCGCCCAGCCGTCTATGGGCTATGTTGTCATCACGGTCGCACATGTGCTCGTCGGCGCATTGACGCTTGCTTCCAGCGTGGTCTTGACGTTATCTTGCTATCGTTTGATTCGTCCGAAAGCAGTCGTGGCACTAAGATCGGCTATGGAAACTACACGCGCCGGTGGTACGCGAGCCGAGAGCTCGAGGGCTTGACGTCATGAGCAACGAACGCGCAGTCGCCATCAACCTTTTCGAAAAGCCCTGGGCTTACGTCGTGCTCACGAAGCCCGACGTCACCTTCCTGGTGGTGATTACCACCGTTGCGGGCTTTTACCTCGGTTCAACCGGCCCCGTGGATTGGGCTCGCCTCGCGCAAACGCTCTTCGGCACTTTGCTGGTAGCCGGTGGGACCGCCGCTCTGAATCAATACGTGGAAAGAGATATGGACGCGGTAATGCGCAGGACGGCGGCGCGCCCGCTTCCGACCGGGACGTTAAAACCAAGCGAAGTCCTGATTTTCGGTGCCGTCACGATCGTTTTCGGCACAGCGTGGCTGGCCCTCACCGTTAACGCACTCGCGGCCTTTATCGCCTTCGCCACCTGCGCGTCTTACCTTGCCCTCTACACGCCGCTTAAGACCCGTACGACGCTTGCAACCGCCGTGGGAGCCATTCCTGGCGCGTTGCCTCCGTTGATCGGCTGGGCCGCTGCCCGGGGCTCACTTTCCGAAGGCGGCTGGATTCTTTTTGCCATTTTGTTCGTATGGCAGTTCCCGCACTTCATGGCCATCGCCTGGATGTACCGCGAAGACTACGCACGGGCGGGGATTCAAATGTTGCCGGTCGTGGACCGCAAGGGTGACGCTACGTTTAACGTGATTGTCAGTTTTTCCGCAATCCTAGTGCCGGTAAGCTTGCTTCCCTCGGTGATGGGAATGGCCGGGATTCGTTATTTCTTCGGAGCACTGGTACTGGGGATGATTTTGCTGCAAGTTTCGCTGTGGGCCAACCGCGCGCGCACCAATGTCCGCGCGAAATGGCTGATGCATGCCACCGTCATTCACATCCCGGTTCTGCTTGCGTGGATGATTTTCGATAAAATGGGCCGATGACCACAACAACTATGGGAACGGAAAGCACTAAGCCTCGAGCGAACTGGATTGAGCTAAGCGTAATCTGCGCTCTTTTCGCCGCCTTAGCGCTAATCGGCATCATCTGGGAGATTACCAGCGGTCTGCTTACCAGCGGAATCGACGGCATCATGTTGCTGGCAATCTGCTTGATGATGGGCGGAATCTTCAGCCTTATGATTCTGGTGATGGTGTATCAAGCGGGAGTGCTTCCATTTTTCCGTGCCAAACCCGCCGCCCAAGCAGCGCCGAAGTCGCCCGCGGCTGCGCCTGCCACAGCAGTTGCAAAGAGTGCCGCTCCGGTCCCTGCAACCTCTCCGGCTGCCGCGCCGCCGCTGCAGACTTCCCATCCACTTGCTGCTGTAGAGCCGGGTTATCCGGAGCCTCCGCCAGCACCTAAACCGGCGGCGAAACCCGCGCCTGCTCCGGCGGCTAAGCCTCAGGACAGCTAAAGGCCCCTGAAAACAAAATCGTGCGCCCATGACAATTATTCCGCTCTCATCTCTTCCCGCAGTGAACGCCACGCTGAACGCGGTTTGCACTTTCTTTCTGCTCATTGGCTTTGCCTTCATTCGCAACGGAAAAATCCGTTGGCACCGCGCCGCGATGCTGTGCGCGTTCTTCTGCTCGATAACTTTCCTGGGTTTTTACGTTTACTTCCACGTGCACGCGGGCCTAATTCGCTTCGGGGGCCAGGGCTGGATCCGGCCGGTGTATTTTACCCTGCTCGTTTCGCACACCATTCTCGCGATAACCACGCTGCCGCTCGTGATCATCACGCTCGCCTACGCCTTAAGCGAGCGATTCAGCAGTCATCGCCGCATCGCGCATTGGACTTATCCGATATGGCTCTACGTTTCAGTTACAGGCGTTATCGTTTATTGGCTCTTGTACATCGCTTACACGCCCATCGGCGCGCCGGCAGTATCCCAGATCAGCCTGCCTCTGCTGCACGCGTTGCTGTAAACTGTTTATCGAATGGCAGAAACCACAAAAACACAATCTTCCTTCGGCGGCCGTTGGGCTTTCGGAATCCTCGGCATAGCGCTGCTGTTTGTGCTCATGCCGTTCTTGTTTTGGAACGCCACCTGGTTCGGACGCCCGTTAAACGATCAGCAGGTTTCGAAAGCGCTGGCAGACCACTCGCACCCGCGCGACATCCAGCACGCGCTGGCTCAGCTCGAAACGCGCATCGAAACTCGCGACCCCTCCGTCCGCAAGTGGTATCCCCAAATCATTCAGCTCGCCAGCGATCCGGTGGAGGAGATCCGCGTCACCGATGCCTGGGTAATGGGCCAGGACAATTCATCTGAGGACTTTCATCACGCGCTATTGCAGCTCCTCAGCGACCCTAACCCGATGGTCCAGCGTAACGCAGCGCTCTCCCTGGTACGTTTCAAGGACGATTCCGGCCACGCGCAAATCGTCGCCATGCTCCGGCCGTCCGAACTTAGCTCGCCGGTCGAAGGAAAGCTTGATACTCGGCTAAAGCCTGGAGATGTGGTCAATCCCGGAACGATGGTGGCGCACGTCGAATCAGCAGCGGGGAAGCGGGAAGTGCGATCGAACGTTCCGGGCACGGTGGGCCGCTGGCTTACCGCAGACGGGTCGAGCGTAACCGCGGGCCAGCCGATTCTTTCGCTCTCGCCGAGCGAGAGCATGGTATGGGAAGCTCTGCGCGCACTTTTTTTGATGGGCAACGCGGAGGATACGGTCGATGTTGCCCGCTTCGCGCATGGAGCGAATGGGATGTCGGTGCAGATCGCGCAGCAAGCTCAGGCCACGCTGATAGCGATACGCGGGCGGAGTCAATCAAACTGATTTCTAGATAGGGCGCTGCGCTATTTGTACTTCACCACAGCTTGGCCATCCTGGATCTGAATGTCGCTGATGTCCGCAGGCAATTTTAGCTTTTCGCGATTTTCAGGAGACGCCATCATTTTGTCCACAGCCGCTTGCAGGGTGGATTGCGGCAGCGGAAGCGACCCAAGTTTCCCGGCCACCGGTTCAAATTTTATATAGCCGTTGTCCGAAGTGAGATGGCCGTCGAGTTCGAGCGACAAATCCTTTCCGTGATAATCGAAAATCACGTAAGCTTTCACCAGGTCCCCATCCATATCGATCTTGACGTCCTTCACCGTGGATTGCACTTGGTCCAGAGTCGCTTGATCGCTGCCTGATAGCGCCGCTGCGGCCGGGTCGGCATTGGGAGCGCCAGCGCTAACCGCGGGGAATTGGACGCTACTGCTGCTCGGAGCCTGTGGTGCCGCCGCGCTCGTGGCGGGCTGGCTCTCGAGTTGTAAATTCTGCGCCAAATAAGAATTGAGCTCGCTGCGATCGAGCTGAACTTGGCTGGGCTGGCCCGCCGCTTTCGCTTGGTCCGCCGCTTGGAATTTGTGCTCTGCTCTGGCCCCTGCGTTCGCATCGTAAGGAATATTGGGAGCCGGTGATTTGCGTAAAACTAGAACCAGCGTCACGACCAGCGCCGCAAGAGTCGACCATTTCACAATCTGATAAAGCTTTTTATAAATTCCCGGCTCTGGCATATGACCTCCGCGTCTTTACAAGCTTAGCAGCCAAAGTCAGACCGGCGTGTCACCCCGCAATTTCTGTACCTAATCGCCACTTGTCCGGAAGGCCAGTCCGTATGGAGTGTGGGAGGGAGTTGTCTCTGGTACGGATGAGGCTATTTCCTTAAGGTCGTTTTTTACGCGCACAATGCGCGTAATACAAAATCCCCGCCACCGACTTTGCATCGCGAATTCTCCCCGCGCGAATCCAATCTTCGATTTCGCCCAAACTAAAAATCCGCATCTCGATTTTCTCGTCCGCTTCGGGCTGCGCCTTCCCCAATTTCAATCCCTCAGCCAGAAAAATCACCATGTTCTCGCTGACGAATCCCGGCGTTGGAAACAAGTCGAGCAGTTTCCGCATCCTCCGAGCCCTGTATCCGGTTTCTTCCAGCAATTCGCGGTGCGCCCCTTTTTGAAAACTCTCGCCACGGTCTTTGCTGCCCGCCACAAGTTCCCAAAGGTATTGGCCCACAGCATGCCGGTATTGCCGGATCATCAGGATGCGCCCGTCCGGAAACACCGGCAGGACAACCACCGATCCTGGATGCGTCACGATTTCCCTCGTCGCCTCCACTCCTCCAGGTTCCACTACGCGCTCGCGGCGCACACCGAATACGCGCCCTTTGAACATCACCTTGCTGCTCAGAACTTTTGCTAACGATTTTTTCTTAGCCACGCAATCTCCCCTAGTGAAGTCACGGCCTCGCCATTCTACAGCTACACAGTTTCTTCGTCTCGCGACGTCGCGTTTTGTTGCCGCGCTTGTTCCGGTTGCATATACTGGCCAGCGAACCATGCCCATCAATACCGTTATCGTAGACGACGAGCGCCCCGCGCGCGACGAACTCATCTACCTCCTGAAAGGTTTCCCCGAAATAAACGTCATAGGCCAGGGGAAAAACGGGTTGGAAGCTGTCGCGCTTATCAAGGAGCACGATCCCGACCTCGTTTTTCTCGATGTCCAGATGCCTGGCCTCGACGGCTTCGGCGTGATCAAAAAGCTAGTCGAGCGAAAACTGCGCATTCCGCAAATTGTTTTCGCCACCGCCTACGACAATTATGCGATCCAGGCTTTTGAGGTGAACGCCGTCGATTACGTCTTGAAGCCCTTCGACAAAGCCCGCATCGCGAAAGCTGTCCAGCGCGCGAAAAAAATGGTGGAAGCCCACACCTCGCCGGTCGAACGGCTCGAAAACCTCGTCGGCCAGTTGTCGGCTACCCCGCCAAAGGCTTCGCAACCCGTAAAGCTGCTCGTGAAATCGCAGGCGCGCATGTTCTTGGTGGATGCTGAAGACATGATCTACGCTGCCATCCAGGACGGAACGATCACCATTTTCGCCCGCGACTTCGAAGGCGTATCAAACTATCGCACTATTGAAGAGCTATCCGCCTCTCTCGATTCCGACCGCTTTTGGCGCCCGCACCGCTCCTATCTAGTGAATATCAATCACATCAAGGAAGTTGTGCCGTGGTTCAAGTCAAGTTACATGCTGAAGATGAACGATAAGCGTGCCAGCGAAATCCCCGTTTCTCGCACCCAAACGAAACGGTTGCGCGAATTGTTGAAGCTATAGGAGAGCCCGGACATGAATTTCCCGCATTCATTTTTGTTCTCGCGAGATTTGCGGCGCCGAACGACGCCTTTTACCCGGCTCGGGCTCTTTCTGTGTTTTATGTGCGCTCTCGCGCCGTTCTCCTTTGCGCAAGCACCCGGTGGTTCGATCATCGGCACGGTGACCGAGAAGCATGCAGGCCCGCTGGCAGGCGCGCGCGTCAGCGTGTCCAATGCTCGGACCGGATTCACGACCAGCGTGTCAACCGACGTGAACGGTCAATTCACCGTGGAAAACCTGCCTCTGGGCGCGTACAAGGTCGCGATCTCGGCCAACGGCCTGGTGACTCAAGAAGTCACAGTGACGGTCAAGGCCGCACATAAATCGAAACTAAACGCCAGCCTCAAACCTCCTCCGCCCCTGCCTCCGAAGTGAACGCCAGTCGCGTTCCGGCGTCGTAGAAGAGCAGCACGAATGTGGGCGCAGCATTTCAGTGTGCCGCGCGGTTGTGCTAGCATCACCTCGGCACTTTCTCCATGGATTTTTCACTCAGCAGCGACCAAATTTTGAT
>PLZZ01000015.1 GCA_003153585.1 Acidobacteriota bacterium
TACCGTTTGTCATCCTGACTTTCGTGATGGGATTCATCGTGCAGGAAATGACGGTACGCTTAGGAGCCGTCACACACCGGGGTCACGCCGAACTAATCTTCGATCGTTTCGGAAAGTTCTGGGGGTTTTTCGCGATGGGCGATTTAGTGTTCGGCAACTTTCTGACGCTGGTGACGGAGTTCATCGGGGTGCGCGCAGGCTTAGGTTTTTTCGGCATCCCGCCGGTGATCGCGGTTGTGGGAGCGCTTCTAATCGTGGCGGGTGCGATTACGACGGGCCGTTATTGGACCTGGGAACGAATCACACTGGCGCTGGCGATCTTCAATGGACTTTTCATCCCGGCGGCGATCCTGGCGCGTCCGAATTGGCATTCAGTGGGCCACGCACTGTTGACGTGGATGCCGCTGCCCAGCGGAAGCCACTACGAAATTCTGCTACTGATTCTGGCAACGATCGGCGCGACCGTGACGCCGTGGATGCTTTTCTTCCAGCAAAGCGCGGTGGTGGACAAGGGCATGCAGCCGCGCGACATCAATGCGGGCCGGTTCGACACAATTCTAGGAGTTGTCCTGGCATCCGTATGCGCTATTGCCGCAATCCTCGCGACGGCGCCGTTGTTTCACCACGNNGGCGCGGCGCTTTTCGCACTTGGAATTTTTGAAGCGGGGATCGTGGCGGCGATTGCGATTTCTACTTCTTCGGCTTACGCGTTCGGCGAAGTTCTGCAAACCGGGCATAGCCTGAATCGCCCGTTGCGCGACGCGTGGCCCTTTTACCTGGTTTTGTTGGGTTCGGCTGCTGCTGCCGCGGCGCTCGTGCTGATTCCGCGTTTTCCACTCGAGTTTGTCGTGCTTACCGTGAACGTGATCGCGGTCTTGGCGATGCCGCCGGCGCTGGCGTTTTTACTACTCTTGGTGAACGATCGAGAGGTAATGGGTGAGCACGTGAACGGAACGTGGGCCAACGTGGCTGGTGTGACCGTTACGGTGCTTTTGATCTGCGCGGGGATCGGGTTTGGCCTGGCGACTGTGTTCCCGAAGTTGCTGGGAGGCTAGGCTGGCGCGGACGCGCGGGTCTTATTTTTGAAACGACGGAGAATTAGTGAAGCGAGAATTGAAACCTAACGTTGAGCCGGTTGTCCTGAACGGAGAGCAGCCGCATCTCGAAGACCCGCGGGTGGTCTTGTCGCTGCTCGAAGCGGACCAAGTAGTAGCGGCCAAACAGCGAATGCGTTTCGGCCGTCAAAAACTTTCGGGGGGAGTGCGAGCTATGCTTTGGGGCTTGCGCATTTACGTGGTGGTGATGCTGGTGATTGTCTTCATTTCGGTGTTTCACGCAATTCAGGCGGCGCACTGAGTGCCAATTTCGCGCGGGGTTCCAGCGGACTTACGGGGCGCGCTTTTCCGGGCACGTTGCATTGTCTGTTACAATCCAAAGTCCCCAGCCTGCGTGCGAAAATGTTTTTTTGCGACATTGAATTTGCACAACGGTTTGCACCCCATCCATGAATCCCGATAAAAATCGAGAAGCGCCAAAGCGGAAGTTGCTGCTAGGGGTTTCCGTTGTGTTCGTGATCGTGGCCGTGGCGGGCTCCATCATTTTGTATGCAACGCGCGATTGGAACGCCCCAGCGGCGGCGAGAAATCTTCAGAATCCCGTGCCGCCGACGGATGATTCCATCACCGCGGGAATGATGAGCTACTCAACTCATTGCCAGAGTTGCCATGGAGAGAGAGGGGATGGTAAAGGCGAGCGCGCGGAAAAACTCTCCATTGCTCCTTCGGATTTTACGGATGCACACGCGATGGGCCAAATGACGGACGGCGAGCTTTTCTGGAAAATCTCGCACGGGCGGCGTCCGATGCCCGGCTTTCAGAACAAACTCACGGAGCAGGAGCGGTGGGAATTGGTGGACTACATTCGCACGCTGTCGCAAAAACCTGCCGGCGGCGCGGCGCCTGCTAGAAATGCTCCTGTTCCACAAACAGACGCTGCGCCGAAACGGCAATAGCCGACGACCACTAGTGCGTGGCGGCTGGTGTTAATTTTTCAACTTTGCAAGCGCCTCGGAGACTTCCTTGACGTCCGGCAGAGTGGGGATGTCGTAGTTCTTGAACCAGGCGATTTTCCCCGAGCGGTCCACGATGGCGATGGCGCGTCCGGTGATCCCTTTGTCGGCCAGAAATACGCCGTATTTTTCGCCGACGGCGCCGCGGGGCTGAAAATCGGCGAGGAGCGGATATTTAATTCCCATTTTTTCGGCGAAAGCCTTGTGCGACCAAGCGCTGTCAACACTCACGCCAAGCACCTGCGCATCGAGGTCTTCGAAACGCTTCATGTCGTTCACCAGACAGATGTGCTCGTTCGTGCAGACCGGACTCCAGTCCAGAGGGTAAAACACGATGACTACATTTTTCTTGCCTTGAAATTCCGAAAGCTTTACTTCTTTCTGGCTCTGATCCTTCAACGTGAAATCCGGAGCCGCTGCACCCACTGAGAT
>PLZZ01000263.1 GCA_003153585.1 Acidobacteriota bacterium
CCGTAGCCGATGTGCTTCATCAAGCCGGTGACTGCGTTGCGCAGGTGCAACGGCACCGGCTCAGCCATTGTTCTTTGCAGATCCTCTTGAACGTCGCCATACGCTGCATAAACTGCATTCGATTTTGGCGCGAGCGCCAGATACACAGCGGCTTGCGCCAGCGCGAGGTTGCCTTCAGGTGGGCCAAGAAATTCGAACGCCTGCATCGCGGCAAGCGCTACTTGAACGGCGTTCGGTTCGGCCAGCCCTATGTCTTCATTGGCCATGCGCACCAATCGGCGCGCGACGTACAGCGGATCCTCGCCGGATTCGAGCATGCGCGCCAGCCAGTAAAGAGAAGCATCGGCGTCCGAATTGCGCACCGATTTATGAAGAGCCGAAATCAGGTTGAAATGCTCCTCGCCAGATTTGTCATAGGGCAGAAGCTTCTTCTGCAAAACATCCTCGAGGCGCGCTTGCGATAGAACGCGACGCGAATCCGCCGCGGGAGGCGTACCCATCGCCAGCGCTTCGAGCGTGTTGTATGCCGAGCGCGCGTCGCCGTTGGCCAGGACGGCAATGCGATCGAGAATATCGTCCCCCGCTTCAACTTGTTCTTTTCCCAAGCCGCGAATGGCGTCGGCCAGCGCGCGCCGCAGAAGTCCGATGATTTGGTCTTTCGTGAGAGCTCGCATGACGTAGACTCGCATCCGCGAAAGCAGCGGAGCGATTACTTCAAACGATGGGTTCTCCGTGGTAGCCCCAATCAGCAGAATATTTCCGGCTTCGACGTGGGGAAGGAAGGCGTCCTGTTGTGCGCGGTTGAAGCGATGCACTTCGTCCACGAAAACAATTGTGCGCATTCCGTAGCGGCGCGCGCCTTCCGCTTTGGACATCACTTCCTTGATTTCCTTAATGCCGGCAAGCACCGCGCTGAAGGGAATGAAGTCCGACCNNAGCATCGAGCTCAGCTCGTCGCGTTCGATTTGGATCCGAAGCGGTTTTCCCGCCCCCAGAAGTTCTTCCTGGCCGATGAATTCGTCCAAAGTTCGCGGACGCATGCGGTCCGCAAGCGGGCGTCCCGCCTGCGATTCTGCTTCGGGATCGAGTGTTTGAAAAAGTCCCATGCGATTTACGCGCCTCGCCTCTGGCGCGCCGCTTCGAATAAAATTACGGATGCAGCTACACCTGCATTCAGCGATTCCACCTCGTTCTTCATCGCGATCGAAACCCAATCGTCGGCCGCGTGCTGCACTTCGCTGGGCAAGCCCGCGCCTTCGTTACCGATAAAGATCGCACAAGCGCCGCGTAAGTCGGCTGTTGGTGCTCCAGCGTTTTCCGCGGCAGTTGGCCTTGTTCCCGCGGCCACAATTGTCACTCCGGCAACGCGCAACTGCGCGAGAAGAATAGGAATCGCCATGCCTCGCAGTAGCGGCAAGCGTAGCGCTGAGCCGGCCGATGCTCGCAGCGCCTTGGGGGACCATGGATCAGCGGTACCGCGCGTAGCGACAACTCCCGAAGCTCCAAAGGCTTCGGCTGAGCGCACAATCGTGCCGACATTGCCGGGGTCTTGGACGGCTGCCATTACGATGACGAGCGGCGAATCGCCGGAAAAAGCGCCTGCGAGATTTGCCCGTCCGCGCATTACATCATCAAAATTCCATGCGCGCTGGCGAAATAGGGCAGCCACGCCCTGCGGGGCTTCGGTACCTGCGATGCTTTCGAACAGCTTGTCGGTTGTGCGGAAAATTCGCGACCGCGGTATTCCGGAGTCGCTTTCACTTGCCACTTGGAGTATCCGTTCCAAGTGGCGCTCGCCGGTTTCACCCACTAACAAAGCTTCCGTTTCAAGTCCCGAACGTACGCCCTCTTCCACAAGCTTCGGGCCTTCCGCAGCAATTGGTTCGGCTTCGGCGGGACCCGAGCCGCGCAGGGCGGCTCGAAAGATTTTTAGCCATTTATTGTCGCGGCTGGTGATTGAATCAGCGTTGCCAACGCGGGCGCTGGTCGCGGAATGGCCCTCGCGCGCGCGCACTGGAACACTTTCCGGCGTGGCTTGCGCTCGTTTGTCGGAAGGGAACTGTGGCGCCATGCAACCAGCGTAACAAACGCTGGACCTCGCGTAAACCTGCTGGGAGCGTCTTACTCTCACGTTATCGCACCGCATTTCTGTAGCAGCTTGATTGAGCGGGTATGGCTGTGATAGTTTTCCAACGATTGATGCCGTAAGCCGCGAGTGAACATTGCCCGTCGAAGTTCTTAAAATATCTTCCAAAGCGCCGGAAAGTGATGTGGTGGACTACGCCGCCGGATTCATCAGACGCGGCGAAGTCATCGGTGTCCCCACGGACACATTCTACGGGCTTTCGGCCGATCCCTTTAATCTTGCGGCGATCGAAGCGGTATTTCAGGCCAAGGGCCGTCCGGAGACGAAAGCGCTTCCCATCCTGGTGAGTTCGATCGAGCAAGCAGTAACGCTGATGCGTGACGTGCCGGACATTTTTCTCGTGTTGGCTCACAAATTCTGGCCCGGCGCGCTGACGCTGGTTGTGGAAGCTACGCATCGGCTGCCGCTAAAAGTTACGGGCAACAGCGGGCGGGTGGCGTTGCGTTGGGCGAATTCGCCGATTCCAACCGCGATCATTAGCGCTGCCGGCGGTCCAATCACCGGCACGAGCGCGAACCTTTCGGGGTTTCCTTCCTGCACGAATGCGGCGCAAATAGTGAAACAACTAGGAACTCATTTGCCGCTGATTCTTGACGCTGGCGACACCGGCGCGGTGCTGGCTTCGACAATCGTGCGCATCGATGGCGATCATTGGACTTTGGCACGCGAGGGCGCACTGCCCGAAGCAGACATTCTGAAAGCTTTGCAGTCTCCTAGGTAGATTTGCAGGCCATCTACTGCAGCCTTGCCTTGTCGAGAAATTCGTAGTCGCCGCCGGGGGGAATCACGATATCGGTGAGCCTGGTGCGGTGCACGCAGACATTGTCCGGATACCACAGGTTGATGTAAGGCTCGTCTTCCGCAACGATTTTCTGAATCTGCCACAGGATCGCCTTGCGCTTCTCCTGATCCATTTCCACTCGTGCGCTGTCGAGCAGGGAATCCAGCGCCGGATTCCGGTACCGGCCCCGGTTCGCGCCGTCGGGAGGAATTTTCCTGGAGCCGAAGACGTACTCGAAGATGTCTGGATCGTTATTGGCTCCGACCCAGCGCAGCGTGTAGAGCTGAAAACTGCCCCGCGAAATATCGGAAAAGAAAGTAGCGAACTCGAGCGGGCGCAGGTCCAGCGCAACTCCCACGCGTTTCCACTGATCGGCAATTGCCGCGCTGGTCAACCGTACGGATTCATCCGTGGAAGTTTTCAGCGCGAGATGAAACCGGATGCCGTCTGGTCCACGAGGAAAGCGCGCAGCGTCTAGAAGCTGCTCGGCGCGCGCGGGATCGTACCCGTATTGAGCGACGTCAGGATCGAAAGCCCAATGATTGGGCGGCAGCAGGCCGGTGGCCAAACGCGCCTGCCCGTGAAGTAGGTATTTGACGAGCGATGCACGATCGGTGGCGTAGGCCAGAGCTTGGCGCACTTCGCGGTGCGCGAGAATGGGATCTTCGAAATTAAATGAGATGTAGGCCAGCGGAGTTCCCGGCTGTTCGTCCACCTCGAGGCCGGGCAGCTTCGCGAGCGTGGCGGACATGTCGGGCGTCAGAGAATTAATTTCGACGTCCGCCGAGCCCTTGCGCAATTCGAGGGCGCGGACAATGGCGTCCGGAACGATGCGAAAACGCACGCGCTCAATTGCCGGTGCGCCGCCAAAGTAATCAGGATTACGCTCAAGCACAATTTCCTCGTCGCGAACGGCGCTGACGAATCGAAATGGCCCGCTGCCTACGGGACGCTGCGAAATGCCGGCATCCGAATCGCGCGGTACGATGCCCACGCTCGGCCGCGTAAGTCCGAAAAGAAATGATGCGTAGGGCTCGCGCAAGTGGAACACGAAGGTATGCGCATCCGGAGCTTCGGTGGAAGCGACCAGCCGGAATGCTCCGCGCTTGGGAGTTTTCACCGAGCCGCTAATAATGGAGTCGAAGGTGAACTTTACGTCTGCTGAGGTGAGTTCGCGTCCATCGTGGAATTTTACGCCCTGGCGAAGATGGAAGATGTAGGTGAGCGGATCCGGAGTTTCCCAGCGCTCGGCTAAATCCGGAATCACGTTCATTTGCGCATCGTGCGCCACCAAGCTCGAAAAAATTAGGCCGTCGAGATGAGCGGAGTAAGCGTCCGCTCCGATGCGAGGGTCGAGGTTGGTTGGCGCGGACTCGATAACAAAAGTTACGGTGCCCGGATCAGCTGCCGGATGAAAATGAGAGCATCCGGCTGGAAAGAGGAGGGCGGCGAGCGCGAGCGCGAGCAGCCGAGCGCGCAATTTAGCGCTCGCGTCCATGCACCAGCTTCCCAAGGATGGCGGAGTGTTTTGCGCCTGTCGCGGACGGTAAATTGTTCGTGCGCCCGTGGTAGGACTCGTATGCGAGAACGGCAAAGGCCAAAGCTTCCTTGGCTTCGGGCTTTATTCCAAGCTCGCCGGAGAAAATGACGGGGAAGCCCAAAATTGCAGCCAGATAAACCATCATCAGCGGATTGCGGACGCCCCCGCCAGAGACAATCAATTCGTCGATCTTGGTGCGCGGCAAAATAAATCGCTGAAAGGCATTTGCGATTGAAAGCGAAGTGAAGATTGTCGCAGTTCGCACTACGTCCTCTGGCTTCGCGCGATGTTTTTTGGCCCACGTGAGTATCTTCAGCGCATACGCTCGGCCGAACTGCTCGCGGCCCGCGGTCTTGGGCGGCTGTTTTTGTAAATACGGATCTTCCATCAGTTCATTGAGCAGGTTGGGGAGCAAGCGCCCGCGCATGGCCATTCCGGAATCCTTGTCGTAATGCGAGCGGCCGCGTGTGAATGCTTCCACTAGTGCGTCCACAATCATATTCCCCGGGCCGGTATCGAAGGCGAAGACATCCTTGGGTTTTGCATGCGCGG
>PLZZ01000120.1:0-6850 GCA_003153585.1 Acidobacteriota bacterium
ACAACCACGATTCCTCCAAACCAAATCCATTTCACCAGAGGATTCAAGTACGCGTGGATTACCGGCTGTCCATTCTCCGGGCTGCGACCGGCGTACACGATATAGAGATCGCGTAACGGCGAACTCTGAACCGCGACCATCGTCTCTGTCACTTGGCTGGCCAGGAAAAACCGGCGCTCGGGATAAAGCATCATTTCCGATTTGCCGTTGCGAAACACTTCCAGGGTGGCGCGCTCGGAATCGTAGTTGGCGGTCACGACGCGATCGAAATTCTGGCAGAGAATCGAGTATGGCCCGATGTTCAGGGTTTGCCCGATCGCCATTTCTTTCTGAATGTCCTTGTTGAACGGCACGCCGGCGATGCCGATAAAGATCAGCACCATTCCGAAGTGCACCACGTAGCCGCCGTAGCGGCGAGTGTTACGCATGGTCAGTTCGCCCACAGCGGAGATCAGATTCGAACCGTCGCGAGCCGCGATCACTCGCGCGCCTCGGATAAATTCCGACAGAATCGTGAGTGTCACAAACACGCCGAGAATCAGGCAAACGAGCGAGTAAACATAACGAAAGCCCAACACTACCGCTACGACCCCGGCCAGCACACCTCCACCCAGGGGCCACGCAAAGTTTCGCTTCAGGGCGTCGAATGACGTCTTGCGCCACGCGAGCAACGGCCCTACACCCGTCAGAAGCAGAAGAAACAGCGCAATGGGAATATTCACCTTGTTGTAAAAAGGCGGCCCCATGCTGATCTTATTTCCGGTGACCGCTTCGGAAAGCACCGGAAAGAGCGTTCCCCAAAGCACCGCAAAGCATGCCGCCAGCAAAATCAAATTATTGAACAGGAAACTGGATTCGCGCGACACGAGCGAGTCGAGTTGGTTATCGCCGCGCAAATAATCACGATTCTTCCAGTAGGACACAAAACAAACGATGAAGACCAACAGCAGGAATCCTACGAACCAGTTCCCTATCGACGATTGCGCAAAGGCGTGAACTGAGCTGACGATGCCCGAGCGCGTAAGCATCGTTCCGAGAATGCAAAGCATGAAGGTGGTGAAAACCAGCCAGATGTTCCACACCTTCATCATGCCGCGTTTTTCCTGCATCATCACGGAGTGCAAAAACGCGGTACCGGTGATCCACGGCAGCAACGCGGCATTTTCGACGGGATCCCAGGCCCAGTAACCACCCCAGCCCAGCACGGCATAAGCCCAGTGCGCGCCCAGCAGAACTCCTATACCTTGGAAACACCACGCAATCATGGTCCATCGCCGAGTGATATGAATCCACTTTTCGCCCGGATACCTTCCGAGCAGCGCCCCCAGCGCAAAGGCGAACGGTACCGTGAACCCTGTGTAGCCGAGGTAGAGCATCGGCGGATGAATTACCATCTCGGGGTATTGCAGCAGCGGATTCAAGCCGTGGCCGTCCGCCAGCGCTGAAACTCTCATCACGCCGGAGGGGTCTGCTCCCGCCAGCACCGCAAATGGACTAGCCACAAAATTATTGAGAGTCAGAAAAAATGTCTGGACGCCCGCGAGCACCACGCCTACGTAGGGCATCAGCTCCGGATGTTTATTGCGATTAACGAAGAGCGCGAAAAAAGCGTAGGTGGAAAGCAGCCAGGTCCACAAAAGCAGCGAGCCCTCTTGTCCGGCCCACAGAGCGGCGAACTTGTAGTAAAAAGGCAGCGCGCGGTTGCTGTGCGCAGCCACGTAAGCCATCGAAAAATTATCGGTGAAAAAATAGTACTCGAGGCACGCCACTGCAAGCGTGACAAGTACAAACACCGCCATTCCGGCGTTGCGCGCACTCTTAGTGAGGAGAGTCTTGCGGGTTACGATGCCTGCTATGCCGGCGCCGATTGCGTACACGGCAGCAAGGAACGCCAGTAACAGTGAAAATGATCCCAGGATGTCCAATGAATTCCCCCGCCGAACACTTCTCTATTGCGCCAGCATTCAAGATCCCGCAGGCCGTGCCGGGTCCGTGCCTTTCGACGTCTGCCCCGGCTGTGGCGCTCCGGGCGTCTGGTTGGGCACAGCTTCGTACTTGGATGCGCATTTCGCTTGTACCTGCTCGGCCACGAAGCGATTGTCCGGCGTCATTTTGCCCTCGACCAGGGCTTGTGCGCCATCTTTGAACGTATCCGGAAGCGGGTCGCGCCCGACGTAAGAAACTCTCAAATCCTTGCCCTGTTCAGTGAGCACAAAATCAACGGCTCCCGGCACGTGAGAAATCGTTCCATTCTTCACGTTGCCGGAGACGCGCATGCGTTGATGCAGCGATACCCCGTTAAGTGTCGAAAGCTCCGTAATCGTATGGTAGTAGGTCTTGCTTTGCGTGAAGCCGACGTAAGCTAGAGACACGAGAGTGATCACGATGATTCCGGAGCCGACCAAGAACTTCGAGCGGGCCTTCATCTATCTTCTCCTCGCCTTCGCCGACGCGGCAAAAAAGGATGATCACCGGGATTCTAGCACAATGCCGGGGCACACCCGGAAACTCTTCCCTTCGATGAATGAGCAGTTCTCACGTGTGCGCTACAGCCAGCAAGGACTCTGCTTCATTGCGGATTGCGTCCCAGGCTTGTTGGACGTGCTGCAGTTCTGTCCGCGTTTGGGCCACGCAAAACCGAATCGTGAACTTGCCGTTTAGTCGCGTGTGGGAGAGATATAGCTTCCCACTGCGGTTCAGGCGCCGCAGGAGCTCCTCGTTCAACTGATCCGCTCCCTTCAGCCGGAAACAGATCAAATTCAGCGGAGCTGGAGCCATTAACTCGAAGCGTGAATCCTCCCGCACCCAGCGCAAGAAAGTCTGCGCCAGTTCCACATGGCGCCGAACGTGAAACTGCAATCCCTCGACGCCGTAGTGACGTATGACGAACCAGAGTTTCAGCGCGCGGAATCTTCGGCCCAGTGGCACGTGCCAATTGCGATATTCGAATACGACATCCGAAGCCGCCGCCTGGTTTCGCAGGTACTCCGGAAGGACATCGAGGGTTCGCGTCAGCGTCCCGCGATCGGCCACAAAGAAACAACTGCAATCGAAATTCGTGAACATCCATTTGTGCGCATCAAAGCAGTAGCTGTCCGCCAGCTCCAAGCCGCGCTGTATCTGACGAAATTCCGGACACAGCGCCGCGGTTCCGGCCATAGCCGCGTCCACGTGCAGCCACAGTTTGTGCTTCTTGCAAATCCGTCCGATTGCCTCCAAAGGATCAAACGCCAGCGAAGAAGTGGTTCCGACCGTGGCGCATACGAAGAACGGGAGCTTGCGGGCGCGTTTGTCTTCCTCGATAGATTTCTCGAGCAGTTCCGGCCGCATGGCGAAGTCCGCGTCCACGTCAATCAAGCGCAAATTGCGCCTGCCGATTCCGGCTACTTTCACATCCTTCTCGATTGAGGAGTGCGCCTGCGTGGACGTGTACGCGATCAATTCCTCGCGGCAGCCGTCTTCGTTGCTGCGAAATCCAGTCGCGCGTTCTCGCGCGGCCAGAATGGCGCAGAGAGACGAGCTCGAAGCCGAATCCTGAATCACTCCTCCTCCGCTCCCGCTCGAAAGAAACGCTTCCGGCAAGGCCAGCATCTTCGCTAGCCAATCCAGCACCTGCATTTCAACTTCGGTGCAAGATGGGCTCGTCGCCCACAGCATTCCCTGCACACCTAACCCGGAAGAGACCAGATCGCCCAGCACAGACGGCTCCGATGCATTTGCCGGGAAATATGCGAAAAAGTTCGGCGACTGCCAGTGTGTGATGCCCGGCAATATCTTAAAATCCAGTTCTTGGATGATGCGCTGCGTATCCGTTCCCGATGCGGGCGGCTCGCTTGGCAGTGAAGCGCGGATTTCGCCCGGAGTTACTTGCGCCAGCACGGGGTAGCGCTCCACTTGCTCGTAATAATCCGCGAGCCAATCAATCAATTGTTTCCCCGCATCGCGAAACTGCTGCGAGGTCATATGAAAAGTCTTTTCCAACATGCCTCCTTTCGGGGCGATGTCTTATTCATTTCGATTGACGCGGAAGTATAACAGCAGTAGCCAAGCGGGCATCTTCAGGACGAAATAGGCTTAAGCTTGAATTTAGGAACGCGACGAAAGCGCCTCGGCCAGCCGGTCTCCCAGCGATGTGCCGAATTCCGCTTGGGCTTGGGGGTCCCCAAGAAAGGGATCAACGAAGGGTTTGCCGTCATTAAGCACCAGCCGCTCGCCCCAGCCGCTAAGTTCGAAGAGTGGGACCAACTCCTCCAAGGGGGGAGAAATCGGAGCAATATACTTCGGTTTGTAGGATGCGTTCACCCTCTTCACTATTACTGGTGCCAGACGGTTCAATGCGGCGCTCAAAGCCTCAGAAGAATCGACTGGACACTCCACCGCGGATGCCAGGAAAAATCCGCGACGCTGAAATTCGGCAAGCGCCGCTTCTTCGCTCGCGTCGGCGCCAAGCTCAATTTTGGCCGACTTGACGATCTCGTCAAAATACATCCGCGCCACCACCGAGTGTTCTTCTCGATTGCCGGCGGCGCGATAGAAATAATCCTCGTCGTTTATCGGCGGAGCAGCATCGATTAGCAGCACCTGAATGTGGATCGGGCGGAACCGCGTTGCGAGTTCTAGCCGCTCGATCCGGCGGCGGATGTGCGCATCATCAACCTGCGAACCGCAGCCGTCACAAAAAGCCATGAATTCCTCCGTTGACCCGCGTCCGATGATTGAAAAACAAGAAACGCTGGAAGGCAACAAGAAACTGCACCTGTAGGTGACGCGGCACTAATGGCTTTCTTCGTCTCGCGGAGCGATTGGGATCGCAGGAACTTCAGGCAAGCTCTCCGAATCCGGTGCCGCCTTGCCGAGCTTGGTTCGCAGACACCCAATCAACTCTGGCGCAAGGTTGGAAATGCTCATACCCTCGGAAACCAGAAATTTGCAACTCAGGATCGGCCGCGCCTGATCGTCATCCGATAACTGGCAATCCACTCTGCAATATTGGCAGTCCTGGTTCCAACAGAAACGGCCGTATGGAATCGTCTCGGGGCTGATGAACTGGAAAGCGCGCAGCAGCGAATTTCGCTCGGGCACCAGGAACGTCTTTCCCAGAATAGTAATTTCTACAAGCTTTTCGTACGGTCGAAAAACGTCCGACATAAGAGGTGTCCCCGAGTCCGCCACTGTGGCCGCTCCCAACTGCTTTAATCTGCCTGTTTATGAAGCTAAGTCACGGCGACGCGCGGAGCAACGGAAAGAGTTCAGCTCGTGTTCAATGCTCCAATGGCAAGTCTACTCTGGTTGTGATTGCGGAGGCTAGGCCGCGAGTTTGCGGTTTGTAACGTCGCCTTGTCGAGCGGAGTCGACCAGCGTCTTGCCCGCTCTCTGGCTTCCCTTTTACGAAGAGCTCGAACCACGCGGAAAACAAATGACCAGCGTATAGGCGCCGAGTGCGATGCCAAGCGGCCCATTGGTTAATCCGAAGAAGCTTGCCACTAGCGCAAGTTTGCGTGCTGAGCCGGATCGTCCCAGCAAGGCTATGGCGGCAAACAGCGAAACAATTCCCGCGACGATATTCAGCACGATCGCGAAGACCAGAAAGAAGTGGAACAGAGACATCAGCGCAAAAGGATTTGCAACGCGCGTGATTACCGCCCCCCACATCACGGTAAGCATTCCTTCGTACACGACGATGAAAGCCGCTCCGGCAAATCGCAGAATGGCGTAGAGGGCCCAGAGGACGCCGAGGGTTCCATATGTTCCGCCGGATTCGTTCACCGTTTGCATGGCACCTCGCCTGTTCGCATGGAGTAAGATCCTCCCGACTCTTAGAGTATTAATTCCCTCCCGAGGTTACGACTCGCGACAGTCGCACGCCTCGGCGTAGCCCGCCTGGGCAAATCCTATGCGAAAAACTTCCCCATGTTCCGAAATTTCTGGTAGCGCTGCTCGATAAGAACCTCCGCAGAAAGCCGGGAAAGTTCTTCGAGCGAACGTACCAGCACCGGCTCCAGCAACTTGGCGGTGGCATAGTGATCGTTATGTGCGCCGCCGTCCGGTTCGGGAACGATCTCGTCGATCAATTGCATTTCGAGCAAGTCGGGTGCCGTAATCTTCAAAGCCTCGGCGGCCACTTCCGCTTTACTCGGGTCGCGCCACATGATGGAAGCGCAACCCTCCGGCGAAATTACCGAGTAAACGGAATTCTCCAGCATGTACACGCGATCGCCAATAGCGATTGCCAGCGCGCCGCCCGAGCCGCCTTCCCCCGTGATGGTAACCACGATCGGAACCGGTAAGCGGGACATTTCGCGCAAATTAAACGCGATGGCTTCGGCTTGGCCGCGCTCTTCCGCGTCCACGCCGGGATAGGCCCCCTGGGTATCCACAAAAATAAAAATTGGACGGCGAAACTTTGCCGCGAGCTTCATCGCGCGCAAAGCCTTGCGATATCCCTCGGGCTTCGCTTGGCCAAAGTTGCGAGCGAGCCGCTGCTTGGTGTCGCGGCCCTTCTGGTTCCCGACAATCATTACGGGCTTTCCGTGGAAGGTGGCCATCCCGGTGATCAACGCGGGATCGTCAGAGAAATTGCGGTCGCCATGAATTTCGCTAAAATTTTCAAAAAGCAACCGTATAAAATCATCCGTGTAAGGACGCTGAGGATGACGCGCAAGCTGCAAACGCTGCCAAGCGCCCAGGTTGTTGTAGAAATCGCGCTTCAATTCTTCCACTTCACGGCGAATGCGTTCGATTTCCACCGTTGTTTCTCCCGTGGTAGTCGAGAGTCTGGTCAGTTCCGCGACGTCACGTTCGAGGCCGTCAATTTCCCGCTGGCGTTGCCGGTCGGTTTCCTTCTTGTCGG
>PLZZ01000120.1:6857-25077 GCA_003153585.1 Acidobacteriota bacterium
AGCCGTTCGCGAGCTTGTTGGCGTTTGCTCATTGCACCACTGCCACCGAATCCGTGCCGCAGATTGCTCGTACTTGTTCCAAAAGATCGCGGTCGGCCATCACCGCGCTTCCCGCTTCCAGCGTCGCTTCCGTGCCGTCCGATTTCACCAGTTCGAACGCGACGCGGCAGCGTCCGGGCCTCTTCGTAAATAATTCCTGCAGCCGGTCAAGCGCACCGGCATCCACCGAGCCGAGATCCACTCGCACTCGCAACAAGCTCGGTGCGCGATCCGTGAGCTGGTCGAGCAGGCGGGCATCTGAAACGATCAGGCGGGTACCCACATCCTCCACCGCGACGCGTCCCTTGGCGAGCAACGGCGTATTCGCTTTCAAGATTGTTTCGAGCTTCTGAAAGGCCTCGGGGAAGACAAGCGCCTCAATCACGCCGGTGCGATCTTGCAAAGTCAAAATAGCCCAGCGCGCGCCACGCCGGGAACGCATCGGTCGCGATTGGACGATGATTCCTGCGACGACGATCTCTTCCCCATTCCGGCGGGCTTCCATGGTTGAAAGTTCAATCGCATTCAAATCTTTCAGGCGGCCCGCGTACTTATCCATGGGGTGCCCGGAAATATAGAAACCAAGAGTCGAATATTCCCCGGTTAAGAGTTGCTCCTCCGTCCAATCCTCAGCCTCGGGCAACGAACTTTCGTGCCACGTTACCGCTTGAGAGTGAGCGGAACTCGATCCTGCCAGAAAAAGTCCACCCTGCCCAACCGCTTTGGCTTGAGAGTTTTTCTGCCCGCGCATAACCGCCTGATCGATCGCGGCAAATAGGCGCCCTCGCGAAGCGCCTAAACAATCCAGCGCGCCGGACTTTACAAGGCTCTCGAGAACACGCTTGTTCAGACATCTTGGCTCGATGGCTTCGCAAAAGCTG
This sequence comes from Acidobacteriota bacterium, assembly GCA_003153585.1. GTDB lineage: Bacteria > Acidobacteriota > Terriglobia > Acidiferrales > UBA7541 > Palsa-295. The sequence goes on from PLZZ01000120.1 coordinate 7,778, forward strand.
AACATGTCTCGGAACTTGACCCCCCCTGTGCGCGCTTCGGAAATGGCTTTCGCCGTGTTCTCGCCGACGTTCTTGATCGCTGCCAGGCCGAACCGGATGTCGTCTCCCACCGGCGTAAAATACAGGCCGCTCTCTAGCACGCAAGGCGGCAACACTCGGATGCCCAGACCCCGAGCCTCGTTGATATATTTCACCACTTTTTCGGTGTTCCCGGCTTCCGAGCTCAGCATGGCGGCCATGAACTCCACGGGAAAATGAACTTTCAGATACGCCGTCTGATAGGCCAGCAAGGCATACGCGCAGGAGTGGGCTTTGGGAAAACCGTAGAGCGCGAATTCTTCCATCAGGTCAAAAAGCTTCTCGGCCTTTTTTGACGCAACTTTGCGCGCGGCGCAACCGGTAAGAAATTTTTCGCGCTGCGCAGCCATCACTTCGATCTTCTTCTTGCCCATCGCGCTGCGCAAAATGTCCGCTTCGCCGAGCGTAAATCCGGCGATGCGGTTTGCGATCTTCATCACCTGTTCCTGAAAAACTATCACGCCCCATGTTTCCGACAGAATTTCTTCCAGTTCAGGGAGGTCGTAGGAAACTTTTTTCTTGCCATGTTTGCAGGCGATGAATTCGTCGATCATGCCGCCCTGAATCGGACCCGGACGGTACAGAGCGTTCAGCGCCGTAAGATCCTCCATCCGCGTGGGCTGATAGCGCTTAAGAATGTCGCGCATGCCATGCGATTCAAATTGAAATATCCCGCTGGTATCTCCGCGCGCGAAGAGAGCGTATGTCTCCGTATCGTCAAGCGGAAGAAGCGTCAGATCGAAGTCCACGCCCCGATTCTTCTTGATCATTTTGACCGCGTCATCGAGCACGGTGAGCGTAGTCAGGCCCAGAAAATCCATTTTCAATAGCCCGATGCGGCCCAGAGCGTTCATGTCGTACTGTGTCGTAATTTCATCCTTGCTCGACTTGTATAACGGAACAATCTCGGTGAGTGGTTGTGGCGAGATGACCACTCCGGCAGCGTGCGTTGAGGCATGCCGCGCCAAGCCTTCCAAGCGCAGCGCTACTTCAATGAGTTCTTTCACTTTCTCGTCTTTTCGCGCCGCTTCCAGCTGCGGCGATTGCTTCAGCGCCTCTTCCAGCGAAATATTGAGCGTCAACGGAACAAGTTTCGCGAGTTTGTCCACATCGCCGTACGGCATATCCAGAGCGCGACCCGCGTCTTTCAGCACCGCTTTGGCCGCCATGGTTCCGAAAGTAATAATTTGTGCCACATTTTTTTCGCCATACTTTTGCCGGACGTATTCGATCACTTCGCCGCGCCGCCGCATGCAAAAATCAATATCAATGTCGGGTAACGAAATGCGCTCGGGATTCAGGAAGCGCTCGAAGAGAAGATCGTATTGCAGCGGATCCACGTCCGTGATGTGCAGCGAGTAACTCACCAGACTTCCTGCCGCCGAACCGCGTCCGGGACCAACGGGAACTCCCTGCGCTTTCGCGTAATGAATGAAATCCCAAACGATCAGGAAGTAGCCCGCAAAGCGCATCTTCTTGATCATTTCGATTTCATCGGTGAGCCGCGTCTCATACTCCGCCAGCGAATGGCGCAGCCGGTTTTCCTTGACCAGCCGCTCGATTTGAGGCCCGCGCGATTGAAATCCTTCGCGAACCATTTTCTCAAAATACGAATCGGCGGTGTGGCCTTCGGGCACTTTGAAATCCGGGAACGGATTGTTCACGCGCTGAATCTTGACGTTGCAACGCTCCGCAATCGCAACCGTCCGGGATACAGCGTCCGGCAATTCGCGGAAAACCTGCGCCATCTCCTCCGCGGTCTTGAAATAAAACTGGTCGGTAGCGAATTTCATGCGCTGGGTGTCGCTCATGGTCTTCCCGGTCTGAATGCACATCAGCACTTCCTGCGCGTGAGAATCCGACTGGGTAAGATAGTGGCAGTCATTTGTAGCCACAAGCGGGATTCCGCTCTCTTTGGAAAGTTTCACCAGGTCACGGTTCACCCGCACATCCATTTCCAGCCCCTGGTCTTGCACTTCAAGGAAAAAATTCCCCTTGCCGAAAATGTCGCGCAACCGGTAGGCGCTCGTCTTCGCTTGTTCATACTTGTCGGCCAACAGGGCGTCGGCCACTTCTCCGCGAAGGCAAGCGGATAGAGCAATTAGACCTTTGCTGTGTTTCGCCAGAAGCTCGTGGTCCACGCGGGGCTTGTAATAAAAACCATCGAGATATCCGGTGGAAACCAACTGCATTAAGTTTCGATATCCCTCGTCCGTTTCGCAAAGAAGTACGAGATGATTCGAGCGTTCTGCTTCCGTGCCACGAGTCTTATGATTGTCCGGCGCCACATACATCTCGCAACCGATGATTGGTTTCACCCCGTGCGTGGTTGCTTGATGATAGAAGTTTGCCGCCGCAAAAAGATTTCCGTGGTCCGTGACCGCTACCGCCGGCATTCCGCGGCGCGCAGCTTCCGCAGTTAGTTCGCCAATTTCGCAAGCGCCGTCGAGAAGGGAATAATCCGTATGTAAATGAAGATGTACAAAGTTCGAAGAATTCATGCGTAGAGTATTCTAAACCACTTCGCAGATTCGTGTACCGTCAATCGCATCGCTAACAACGCGGCTTCTTCATGCCGAGCCCCGTCCTATCCGAGATAAGCCGGCGTTTGCTGTTAAGAGTAGCCGGCCAGTGGCTCCCTATTTTGAAAATCACCGCCGCCTTACTTTTTTGGCCACGCGCGCTTTCGGCTTGCTGTGGGAGCCTGGGGAGCGCTTTTTGCTGGCCGGTGACGGCTTCGATTTATGAGCCGCCTCGGCATGCTTGGCTTGCGCCCTAGCCCCGATCGCTGCGGCAGCCGACTGCGGTTGTTTGCCAGTACCTTGAACACCTTTTGTAACCCCGGCAGCAGGCTTTCCGGCGACCGTAGCCGCAGCTACAACCTGCTTCGGCTTAGTCGCCCCCTTAGCTTCCGGCTCGACGGCCTTTCCTTCACCTTTCTCTCCCTTGCGCTTCTTTTCTGGTTTCTCGATTTTCTTGGGCTCGTCCTTGATGCCCGCCAGGTTGCGGAGGATTTTTGTCCGATCCTCAGGCAGTTTTGCCTTTCCGCGCAGCTGCATTTCAAAGAGTTGCTCGATGACCTTGTCGAATTTCGGCCCGCGCGCAACGCCCAAAGCATCCAGCTCCGCCAGAGGCAGCGTTTGCCGCAGCGGACGCCATTTCTGAATGTAGTTGCGGAATTTCGAGACCACCCGCGGATTGGGCATTTCGACTTCGATGAACACGATCATTTCAGCGGGAAGCGACGCGATGTAGAAATAAGCGTCCTTCGGCGCGTTGGTTTTCCGTCCCTTCAGTATCTTGAGGACTTTCTGCGCCTCAGGAACCAGATCCGACACCGCATCTATTTCGCTCGATCGAAATTGCATGTTTCGCATCGTCGCTGCTGCCTCGCGGGGCTTCAGCCGTCCGAGCGTGTAGAACGTTACCGGGTACTGCAAGCGTGGCCGCAACCCGGCGGAATAAAGATTCGAGCGCACTTTTGCCATTTTGTTGAGGCTGTCGTAATCCGGCTTACGCTTTTGCAAATTCGGATGGATCAGCGCAAGCATACCGTGCGTCTCCCATTGCTTGAGTGTCGCCACGGGATTATCTTCACGCGCCAGCGCCCTCATTTCATGACCAACGTCGACCGCTTCGATATTTTTGTTCATGCCCCGTTCCATCGCGAGATCAAACCATTCCTGGGTGCGGGGCTCCATTTTGAATCCCATTCGCGCGCAATAGCGAAGAATACGCATCAGCCGGATGGGCTGGTTTGTAAACGCGTGAATTGACAAGGAGCGGATTTCCTGCTTTTCAAGATCGGCAAGCCCATTCATGGGATCGAGCAGAAGGCCTCGCGACTGCGTGTTCAGCGAAATAGCAATCGCATTGACCCCGAAATCCCGGCGGCGAAGATCTTCCATCACGCTGGAAAAACGGTATTCCGGTTTGGCGCCGGGCCGTTCGTACACATCCTCGCGCGCCCCCGAAATCGAGCCATCCACATCCCCGGCGAAAATCATTTCGTGATGCCGGAGCTTCTCGCTCTCCCACACCACGCGCGCTCCTCCCTTCTCCAATTCCTTCACCATCCGGGCCGGGTTTCCCTCCACGGTGAAATCGAGGTCGCGAATGGGCATGCCGGAAATCAGATCGCGGACGGCGCCGCCCGTGAGGTACACATTCACATCCTGGGAGCGTGACAGCTCCTGCACGCGCTCCAGCACGGCGCGCTGTTCCGGCGACAGCCGGCTTTCCAGCAAATACATGTAATCGGGCATGTGCTTCTGTGCCTCCTCGAATTACCGCGCGGATTCAAGCGCGCGGATGATGCGCCTTATAAACTTGCTTCAATCGTTCTTCGACTACGTGCGTGTAAATCTGCGTGGTGGATATATCGGAATGGCCAAGCATCATTTGCACCGAACGGAGATCGGCGCCGCGGTCGAGCAAGTGAGTCGCAAAGCTGTGCCGCAGCATGTGCGGCGTCAGCGCTTTGCGCAACCCGGCCTTTCGTCCATACAGCGCCAAATTCTTCCAGAAAGCGATGCGGTCCAGCTTGTTTCCTTTACGGATGATAAAAAGATATTTTGAAGTGTGCTCACCCAAAATTTCCGGCCGGGCTTTTTTGATGTACAGCTGGAGCACGGCAAGCGCGCGTTTTCCGACCGGTACCAGCCGTTCCTTATTTCCTTTGCCAATGCATCGCAACGAGCCTGCATCCACATGCAAGTCATCCACCGCCAAGTTGCATAGTTCGGAAACGCGCAAACCGGCCGAATAAAGCAATTCAATCATGGCTTTGTCGCGCAGCCCGAGGGCGGAGGACACGTCCGGCTGCGCGAGGAGCCGGTCCACTTCTTCCACGCTCAGGAACTGCGGCAAGCTTTTCCGAAATTTCGGCGATTCCACCGTGACCACGGGATCTTCCGGGATCAATTCTTCGCTCAAAAGAAAGCGGAAGAACTGCCGTAGCGAAACGAGATGGCGGGCGACCGAACGCGCGTCGAGCTTGCGCAAATACAACGAGGCAAGAAAATCAACCACGTCTGCACGTTTCACCTGCGGAGCCTTCTCTAGTCCTCTTTCTGTCGCAAACGCGGAGAATTTCTCCAGGTCACGCCGATAAGCGTCGATCGTGTTCTGGGACAGCGCTTTTTCAACGCGCAAATAACTTAAGAACGAACGAATGGCAGCTTCCACCGCGCCCCTCCCACTTTCTTAACGCTTGCCGTTGCAGACTAGTCAGGCTTCGATTCCCGCGGTCGAAGCCGTTTCCGGCTGCGCCCGGCGCAACATCAGAAAAAGTTCCGGCAGTTCTTCGCACCGGAGAATCCATGCCAGACCAAAATAAATTGCGATCGAACCCAGGATCATGGCCGCTAGCAATCCCGCCTGCGAAAGAACATGGCCGACGTTTGCGAAGTCCGAATAGCGGAGCGCCGCGAGGCATGCTCCGGCCATGGCCGCGGCGCAAATCGTCATCTTCACGATCGAGCTGATAATCCCGCGCGCTCCTAAAGCGCCGTACCGCCCGCGAAAAATATAAAAAAGAAGCGCGAAATTGAAATAGGCTGCCAGCGAACTTGCCAGCGCCGGACTTGCATTCCACAGATAACGCGAGAACGCGAATAGCAAAAAGGCGTTTAGCGCGATGTGCAAGGCCAAGGAATAAACTCCCACGCGCGTGGGGGTCATGGTGTCGTGCGTTGAATAATACATGGGCGTGATCAGCTTGATAGCCGCAAAAGCCGGCAAGCCCAGCGAATAATAAAGCAACGCGTGCGCCGTCAGCGCGGTGGATTCGGTCTTGAACTGGCCGTGCTGAAACAGCACTTTTGTAATCGGCACGCGCAGCAAAATCAATCCCACCGCCGCCGGGATGGTAATGAACGAAACCACGCGCACCGCAAATTCGAACGTGCGCTTCATCTCGTCGTATTTCCCATCCGCCGCCTGATGCGACATGGTCGGCAGAATCGCCGTAGACAACGCTATCGCATATGCACCCAACACTAACTCCATCACGCGGTCTGCAATGTAAAGTGACGTAATACTTCCAGTCGGCATTCGTGGCGACGTCGCAAAAATCGTGTCCACGAAGAAATTAATCTGAAAGACGCCCATGCCAAAGAAAACCGGAGCCATCAGCTTCCCGACCTTGCGTACTCCCGGATCTCGGAACGATACCTCCGCGCGAAAGCGCATGCCCCGTTTCCATAGTGCCGGAATCTGCATCGCCAGTTGCAATGCCGAACCGATCAATATTCCGATCGCCAGCGCGAGCGCCGGTGTCCGATAGGCCGGCGGTGCGATGCGAAGAATCGGCTTGTACACGATCCCAAGCGAAAACCCGATAAACACCAGATTGAATAGAATCGAAGTCGATGCCGGCAGCGCAAACACGTGAAAACTGTTTAAGATTGCCGCTGCCAGTGCCGCAAGCCCCAGAAAAAACACGCACGGAAAAATAATTCGATTCAGAAAAATCGCCAGGTCCCAGTGCACCGTGCTGAATCCCAGCAAAGTGAAAATCCCGATCACCTGTTTCGAAAATACGCACCCCAGAACCGCGATGACCGCCAGGATCACGGTCATGTCCCAGAACACCTTCTGCGCAAAATCCCAAGCTTCGCTCCTGGGCTTACCCCGTAAGTAACCGGTAAACACCGGGATGAACGACGCCCCCAGAGCTCCCTCCCCGGTCATCCGGCGTATCATATTGGGAATGCGGAATGCTAGGATGAACGCATCAGCTGCAGGGGAGGTGCCGAGGAGCAGCGCCACCCGCTGATCCCGTAAGTATCCGCAAATACGGCTGATAACGGTGACCAGGGCTATTACGGAGGCAGATTTTAGGATCTGTCCTTTGACGGTCAATCGGCGGTTGCTCCGATGCTAACCCTTTAAACACCAATAACTTGACAAAAAATCACGTAAGGATAACATAACCCATGAGGAGATAGCAATAAAATGCCCCGAAAGCCTGATTCGCGGCACCAACTCTCCGACTTTTGGCGCTAATTCCACTGTTAGACTTCACTTCGATGCGTCTAGAGATGACGAAAGCATGGCGCGATTAAAGAGCCCGCCGGTAGCCACTACCCACAAAAAGGTAGTCGTGCTATTGCTCGATGGTACGTCGCTAAAGGGATATCTAAACGCCACCGGGTTGGGAAGAGTCGATACCATAGACTTGTTGACTCCCGATGGCGAGCACCGCCCGGTAGAATTGAACGAAGTGAAGTCGATCCATTTCGTCCGCGAGTTCCTCGATAACTCATCCCCGGAGCGCAAGATTTTCCTAAGCCGACCTAAGCTTGACGGGCTCTGGGTTCGTCTCCGTTTTCGCGATGATGACGTGATGGAAGGAATCGTCGCGAACGACCTCCTGGATCTTCTGGACACAGGAGTTCAACTCACCCCGCCGGACCTACACGGAAACACATTGCGCCTATTCATCCCCCGTTCCGCGCTAGCGGAGGTTAAAGTTCTAGGAGTGGTGGGCGTCGCGCGCCGAGGCACCCCCGATTCTCGCGCCGCAGCGGCCGCCTCACAATCCAAGCTCTTCAGCGAATAGCGAACCTAGCAGTCGTGAATCATCCCTTATCGCGCTTCTTTGGTCTTGTTATACATTGTTAGCGCGAGACGATGATGAGAGGAGAACCCTTCATGAAACTTGCCGCAATCGCTCAGAAACTGGATTGCACACTTGACGGCGATCCAAATATTGAAATCACCGGAGTCGCTGGAATCGAAGAAGCCCAGCCGAGCGAACTGACGTTTCTCTCAAACCGCAAGTACCGTCCACTGCTAGCGAGTACGCGGGCTTCGGCGATCATTGTCGCGAAAGACGCTGGCGCGATGCGCATCACTGCATTGCGTTCGGCGAATCCCCATCTGGACTTCGCGCGAGCCATCGAGCTATTTCACGCCGCCCCAAAATACGCACCGGGAATTCATCCGACGGCCATCGTCGCAAAATCTGCGAGAATTGGCGCAGACGCGCATGTCGGACCCTACTGTTTTGTGGACGAGGAAACCGAGATCGGATCGAAGGCCGTGCTACACAGCTTCGTCACGATTTATCGCGGTGCGAAGATTGGAGATGATTTCTTCGCTCACTCGCATGTTTGTGTCCGCGAAGGCTCGCTTATCGGCAACCGCGTGCTGTTGCAAAATGGCGTCGTGATTGGCAGCGACGGGTACGGATTCGCACGCCAGTCCGATGGACATTGGTACAAAATACGCCAGTCAGGCAAAACAGTGATCGAAGATGATGTCGAAATTCAAGCCCACAGCGCGGTCGATCGCGCTACCATCGGCGAGACTCGTATAGGACGCGGCACAAAGATCGATAACCTGGTACAGGTCGGGCACGCCTCCAAAGTCGGCGAGGACACTATGCTTTGCGGCCAAGTTGGCCTGGCCGGCACCACCCGAGTGGGGAATAAATGCATTTTAGCGGGTCAGGTGGGTGTCGCTGGACATCTCTCTATCGGTGACGGTTCGACGCTGACGGCGCAAACTGGTGTGCCCCACGACGTACCAGCCGGAGTCGTTTATTCCGGCTACCCCGCGATGGATGGTTTGGCGTGGCGAAAATCGGTGGCGGTCTTCGGGCGATTACCCGAACTTCAAAAGGAATTGCGCGAGCTTCAAAAGGCCGTTTCGAAGCTAGCCTCGCGTTCAGGAACAACCTAGCGCTGCAATCTTTAACTGCTGCCGGGCTTGCCGTCGCACGTCAACTATTAGAGCGAACAGGTCTCAGCGGCTTTTGATCTTCAGGAAGTCCCGCAGCCACCAGTTCTTCAACTCGCGCCATCAAATCGGCACGCTGCTCCACGGTGTAACGCGAAACATCGACGGCCGGTCCAAATCGTATGGTGACTTCTCCCGGATGCACGCTCGATTCCCCTTTGCGCAGCAAATCCTGGGCGCCCACGATCGAAACCGGCACAACTGGAACGCCCGCACGGATCGCCATCACGAACGTCCCCTTTTTGAACGGTAGCAAACGACCGTCACGGCTCCGAGTTCCTTCGGGATAAACCGCAAAGGACAGTCCGGCTTTCAAATATTTCACCGCGGTCTCCACGCTTCCCGCGGCTGCTTCCCTGTTGTCGCGATCCACAGGAATAAGTTTTGCCATGCGCATCGCCTTACCAAGGATCGGAATTCGAAACACTTCTTTTTTCACCAGGATCGCCACCCGGCGCGGTATCGCCGGAACGAATGCGAGCGGGTCCATGTTCGACACATGATTCGCGGCGAAAACGCAGACGCCAGGTGGGATATTGGCGGTGCCTTCCACGCGCACGCGAACACCCGCAATCCGCACCGCCGCGCGCACCACCTTCATCGCTACGCCATACATGAAATCCGCGCTGCCGGTCGCGAGACTCCACAGAATCAGCCACGGCATCACCAGAAATATTCCCAGTGCGAGGTAAACGACGGCAAGAATTGTTCGAATCATGGAGCGTGTATTTAATTGACGGTGCCGCGCAGCCAGCCTTCCCTGATTCTTTTCTGCTTGTCGGTGGCATGCGAGACTTCCGAAATTGAATAATTGTTCACGTCGTTCGATCCGAGAGCGAATGAGAGGTCCATTTCCTTGGTGTCCCGTTTCACCCGCAGCTTGATGATTTCGCCGGGTGAGTGCACGCGCATTCGCCCCGCAAGATATCGTGGCACTGCTTCGCCGTTCAATTGCAGCAGAACATCACCGCTGAGGAGTCCTGCAGCCTCCGCGGAGCTCCCCGGAACGACTTGAGACACCGTCACAGCGGAAGATGGAGACCGTCCGCCGGCGGTCCAGAAACCCAAGTCGGCCATCTTGACCGTTTCCGATTTTAATTCCAACCCCGCGGAGCCTAGAAATTTGTCGTACGGTATCTCATCTGTGCCGGCGACGTACCGCTGAAAGAAATCCTCGAAACTTGTTCCAGCTACTTCTTCGGCAACGGCGCGAATTCCGTTGCTGTCGTCATAATATTTTCCCTTTTTCGCATACTCGTCATTCATGCGCCTCATGACGTCGTCTAGCGATTTATGGTTGTCCGTGGCATCGCGAATCGCAAGGTCGAGAATCTCTCCGACGATTTGGCCCTTGTTGTAGTAAGAAATGCTGCGGTCGGGCCGGCCATAATCGTCATATTTTTCAAGCCAAGCGTCCAGGCTGGATTCCTCCACGCTCTGCCACAGGCGCGCCGGACGCGAGTCGAGCTCGCTGATCTGCGATGCCAAATCTGCATAGAATCTCTCTTTCGGCCAAATGCCGCTGCGCTCGAGCGTGTAGGCGGCATAGGTGCTCGTGACGCCTTCGGCGAACCAAAGCGCGCGCGTGTACTGCTCCTTCGTGAAATCCACGGGTTCGAGCGTCTGCGGTCGAATTCGCTTCACGTTCCAAGCATGAAAGAACTCATGCGCGGCTATCGTGACCGCGCTTTCCACCGAAGCGGCTCCTATCGCCGTGCAGTTCGCGTGTTCCATTCCCCCGCCGCCACTTTCCAGATACGGACCAACGTGAAAAAAGAATGTGTACTCGCGGAACGGAGTTCCCATCAATTTCAGCTCGTACGAAGTAATCTGGCGTAGAGAATCCTCCAGCCGGTCGCGGCGCCATTCCCTCGCATCCACGACAACGCGAAAGTGCGCGCCGCCTTCGTCAAATCCGAATTCCTCGAACCTTCCGATTTCAACCGGCGCGTCCACCAGCGTGTCGTAGCTCGAAGCCGAGAACGAGTTGGGAGTGCTCCCCGCCGGCAATTGCGCGGCCGCGCGCCAACCGGCTGGGACATCCTCAAACGCAACAGTGGTGTCTTCGCCGCGGCGGTCCGGGATATACATGAGAACTTCTGCAAAATTGACGAAGGCATGCTTCGAGTTCAACTGCGAACTGAAGGGTCCCGGTTCATCCCACGTGATCAAATACTGGACCGTCCAAGACGAAAAACCGCCATCGTTTGCACCTTGCGCCGAATGAATCTCCCACGTCTGTTTATCCAACTTCCGGATCGCCAATTTCTCACCCGGTGTTCCGGATCCAGTCGAAGAACTGGCTTCCACATCGCGGACTCGATAAGCGAAATCCCGAACCTCATAAAGAGCGTTCCACGCCGGAATCGCTACCTTCATCCCGCTTGCGGGATGCGGAATTGTCATCGTGACCTGGAAACAATGCTCCTCCGGATTCTTCAGCGAAATTTTGTAATGGATAGTCGCCGCAGCAGGGCGTGCAGCGAAAAGAAAAACAAAAGCGCCAAGGCAAGCCAACCGACAAACGGACCGACTGTTCATTTGCGCGCTGCCGCGAGCAATCTAAATTGTTCAAGCAGCTTGCCCGATAGACCGTCAAAGCTCCCGTTCGACATAACAATCACCATGTCCCCCGCCTTTGCATTTTCCGCCAGGTGCTCCGCAATTTCATCCGAGGACTCAAACGCTTTAGCCGGACGTCCGCGCTCGAGTAATGAATCCGCAATCTGCTCCGGCGAAAGACGCTCTTCTTCCTCCAGTAATTGAGCCCGATTTACAGGGCCAATCAGCACCGCATCAGCGACCGCCAGCGCATCCGGCAGCACATGCTGAAATATTTTCCGGCGCATGGTATTGGAGCGCGGTTCGATCGCAGCCCAGATTTTTCGCCCGGGCCAGCGTGTGCGCGTGGCCTCCAGAGTGAGGCGTATGGCCGTGGGGTGGTGGGCGAAATCCTCCACTACCAGCACGCCGTTCGCTTCACCCTTGATTTCCATTCGTTTGCGTACGCCTTGAAACGTCGCGAGCGCGCCCTCGATTGCTTCGCATTCGACTCCCCGCCCGTACGCCAAAGCAATCGCCGCCAGCGCGTCGAGCACGTTGTGTTTGCCCGCGACTGGCATGCGGATGCGCGTTACTTCGCTACCGTGAAACGCCACGCGAAATTCCGTCGCCGAGTCCTGCCACAAAATATCGCCCGCATACCAGTCGCATCCTGCTGTGAGGCCGAACGTTTCAATGGGGCAAAAAGCTTTGGCAACCGTCTCCCGAAGGTCGGGGCTCTCGCCCCAGATCAATATGCGCCCCCGCCGAGGCACCAGGTTCACCAGGCGGCGGAATTGCAGAGCGATGGCGGCGAGATCGGGGAAAATATCCGCGTGATCGTACTCCAGCGAAGTAAGAATCAATTCGTCAGGATGATAATGCAGGAATTTCGGCCCACGATCGAAGAAGGCGGTCTCGTACTCATCGCCTTCGATGATAAATTCCTCTCCACCGCCAAGGCCATAGCTTCTTTCGTTGAAATTGGGCAGGACACCACCGACGAGAAAATCCGGCCGCCGTCCGGCTACGTGAAAAATCCAGGCAAGCATCGCAGTGGTTGTAGTTTTCCCGTGCGTTCCCGCTACTACGATCGATGTATGCCCCGGAATAAAATATTCCTCGAGAAGTTGCGGCATCGAGCAGTAAGGAATTTTTTCGTCGAGAATATATTCCATCTCCGGGTTTCCGCGCGCGATGATATTCCCCACCACCGCAAGGTCCGGAACGGGACGCAAATTCTCCTCCCGAAATCCTTCGTTCCAGCGAATGCCCAGCGAATCCAGCAATGTTGACGCCGGCGGATACACGCCTACGTCTGAGCCTGTGACGCGAAAACCGCGCTCGTTCAACATTCCCGCCACGGGCGCCATTGCTGCTCCGGCAATTCCTAGCAGATGTATGTGTTCAGGCTTTTGACTTAACATTCGCGCCTCAGCGACGATTCGTATCCTACGTCGTGCACGCGGGCTCCAAAATTTCCAGCGTCGCGCTACCGGACTCGTTCGCGGAAACCCGCGCGCGAACTCCCAACGGCAGAGTCAGCATGGGTCGCGAGGTATGCCCAATCGCCGCGCCCCAGACGATCGGAAATCCCAGCGGCTTCAGTATCCGTTGAGCGACATCCCTAACAGCCTCGGTGCCGGCCGGCCCTTCGCATTCCGGAAAATCACCGAGTATCACGCCAGAAACTCCGCGGAATTTTCCCGCCTGTTTCAGGTGCATCAGCGCGCGGTCAACCTGCCACGGTTTCATCCCTCGATCTTCGAGAACCAGAATCGCGCCGTGCGTGTCCAGTTCCCACGCCGTCCCTAGCGTCGTTTCAACCAGCGTCAGGCAGCCGCCGAGAAGCGTGCCGTCCGCCTTGCCGGGATTCAGGGCTTCAGCGCCGCTTAGCGCAACCGTCCATCCGTGCCGGGTTTCCGTGGTCGCGCGCGAAAAGCTTTCGCGGTCGTAGCCTTCGGCAAGCCCTTCTCCCTTGTTGAATCCGGAAGCGACCATCGGTCCGTAAAAAGTAACCCAGCGGAATTTCTGCCACAGAAATATTTGAAGCGATGTAACGTCGCTGTAGCCCAGCAATATCTTCGGGACAGACAAAGCCACGCTGAGGCCGTCCAGCAGATAGTTCGAACCGTATCCTCCGCGCGTACAGAAAATCGCGCGCGTATCAGTCTCGGCGAAGGCTTCCTTTAATGCAGCGACGCGGTCTGCGGCAGTTCCCGCGAAAAAACCGTTACGCGCCTGCACTTCTGCATCGTTCATTTTAGTTTTGTAGCCGAGCCGCGCGAGTTCCCCGCTTCCCTTTTCCACCCGATCACTCTCGACCGGACTCGAAATAGCAATGATCCGAATTATGTCTTGCGGTTGAAGCGCCGGAGGCTTAAACGTTTGGGGCATACGCGCAACCGAGAATAAGGAATTTCCGCTGGGTAGTCCAGACAACATGGCGGTGCGGTTTACATCCCAGCAGCGCTGGCCTCGGAGATTAGAAAGAAGTCAGAGTCAGCAGCACGTCGCCATATCCGCTCACCGGGGCAGTCGACACGGGAGATGTGGAAGAGAACGCCGCCACGCGGCCATTTGAAATGATGGGCACGGGCAAAAATTGATTCACATCCAATGTCGGGGCTTGCGATGAACTCCCTGGGGTAGCTACGGTGACAGTGCGAGCGGTGCAGGCGCTCGTCGCGCCAAAGCAGGTATCACGCACGAAGAGGAAAGTTTCAACAGAGTGTTCGCGCTTTGCGTAAGTGGAAATCCCGGAGATGAAACTGATGTAACGCCCCGATGCGCTAATCCATGGAGCAAATGCATCCGAATTCGTTGAGACACCCGCGGTTTCCGGACCAATTAATACCGTGGACGGAGNNCCGATTTCGACACCTCGGCTACAAGATTGGAAGCGCTGGACTGAAATACAATAAATCGTCCGTCACCGCTCACAGCGGGATTCGTGCTCTGCCCGTTACCGGACCGTCCGGCGGCAGATAGCGAGACTTCCGTAGTTGACGGCACGCATGATGCCGGAACGTTCGAACCCAAACAGGTGTCGCGCAGTAGAATCTGCGAAGAGCTTGGCGTCGCGTCCGATGTCGGTCCCGCAGCTACAAACGCGACATATCGTCCATCAGCCGAAATCGCAGGATTTTTAGCTTCCGATCCGCTGGCTTGATACTTGGCGTCAGCCGAAATCTCTGCCGTGTTAGCAATACAAGATTTCCCTGCGGTTAGCCCAGCGCACGTGTCTCGGACAAAAACTTGAAGTCCTGAGCCTGTTTGTCCCGTAGCCAGATTTGCGGCCGAGGAAGCGAACGCGATGAACCTGCCATCGGCGCTCATCGAGGACGATCCGCTATCACCGGCGATCGCCAATTCACCGGAAGTGGTTATTGACACCAATTCCGTGCTCGGCGCGCAACCAGACGGAGCATTCGCGCCGGTGCAAAAATCGCGCACAAAAAGATTCATCGCGGGCGCCGCAGACGTGCTTTGCTGGCCGGAAACAAGATTCGTCGCCTTAGACGCAAACACCACAAATCTGCCATCAGCGCTCATAGCCACTTGATTGCCGGCTTCTTCATTGGGCGCGCTGCCGTCAGGAGCTAAATCCACAGCCGTCGTTTTGGATACGCATTTGGCAGCGCCCAGGCAAGTATCGCGCACAAAAACATTTCCGCGCGCGCCTTGCGCCACCAAATTCTTGGCTTTCGAGAAAAATGCGACGAATCTGCCGTCGGCGCTAATCGCCGGCGCCGCGCTCGCTCCATCCGCGGGACCTCCGGAAGCATTCACCGAAGCCACTACCGGGAACGCCGCGTTGCCCGACATGAAGTTAAAATTCACGGAGGGTGAATATGTTTGACTGTCACCGGGGGTGGTATTGAACACGCTTATGCTGGCGAATCCGGCAGTCGCAATGTCGGATGCTGGAATGTTCGCTGTCAAGCTAGTGGTGCTGACGAAAGTAGTCGCAAGCGGTCCGAAATTCCAGTCGATCGTGGAGCCCGGCGTCTGCACGACATTGTTTACGATTATGGGCGCTACAAAGTTTGAGCCATTCACGGTGAGCGTGAAGCCGCCGCTTCCTGGATTTGCGCTCGTGGGAGAAAGGCTCGTAATCAAAGGCGAGCCATTCTGCACGGCGTTGATCGTGAACGTGGCGGCAAGCGAAGGGCCGCCCGGTTCCGGATTTGTTACGGTGACCGCGGCGATCCCGGCGGTCGCTACGTCCGTCGCAAGAATAGTCGCGGCGAGTTGCCCGGTCGTCGTATTTACCGTGCTCGTACGCATTGAGCCATTCCAAAAAACTTCCGACGGCGGGCTTTTGACGAATCCTGTTCCGGAAATAAATAAAGTGAACGTTTCGCTACCAGCTGTAACGCTCGCAGGAAAGAGGCCCGTTATGATGGGAGTCGGCGGCGGCGAGGTGCTAGTAGAAGTGCAACTCCCAAGCGCGATTGTTACCGCAAGGATCGCCGCAAAAGCAGTCCACCGCAAATGCATCAGCTCCATCCTCCCGTGATTCTTACAAAACCCTGAGGCCGCTCGCCGTAGAAAGCCTCGCGAGCGGAACGGGGAAACCTGAACGATTTCGGCTGTCTGTAACGAATCAGAATTGATAGCACCCAAGTCACTGGACGTCAACTCGGATTCCCCGTCAAGGGCTTTGGTTGGCCGCAATGCATAGCCGATTTCTACCTGGAATCTCGTACATCGAGTGAGTCAGGAACACATTCGGGAAATCTGAGATCGCCTACAGCTTAAACGCCGTCAGTTGCAGAAAACGTCTCGCGCGAGCGGTTATTTCCCGACGCGTCAGAGTCGTCAGGCGCTCGACGCCGAAGCGCTCGACGGCAAAGCTCCCTAGCACCGAACCGTACACCATTGCGCGCCGAAGGATCTGGTCGTTGATTCGGCCCTCCTTGGCGAGATAACCCATGAAGCCACCCGCAAAACTGTCACCCGCTCCGGTCGGATCGTGCACCTCTTCCAGCGGAAATGCCGGCACGGAAAACAGAAAATTGTTGTGCACCATCAAAGCGCCGTGCTCGCCGCGCTTGATCACCAGAGTACGCGGCCCCATTTTGAACACGTGCTTGGCGGCGCGCATCAGATTGTGTTCGCCGGTTAACTGGCGGGTTTCGTCGTCATTAATCATTAGTATTTGCGTGTGCTTCAGTGTCTCGCGTAATTCCGCGGGCGTACCCTCGATCCAATAGTTCATGGTATCGAGTCCCACTACTTTTGGTTTGCATTTCATCTGTTTCAGCACGGAGCGCTGCAAGGTGGGATCGATATTGCCCAGGAAAATAAACGATGAATCGCAATAGGCGCGCGGCAAAGTCGGCCGAAAATTCGCGAATACGTTCAGCTCGGTCGCCAGCGTGGTGCGCTCGTTCATATTCTTGTTGTACCGACCGGACCAGAAAAAAGTCTTCCCGGCGGCGTGCTCGAGNNGCCGCCAGCGCGAAATAACTCGCCGCGCCGCCCAGCGTTCGTTCCACCTTGCCATGCGGCGTTTCGAGGGCGTCAAAGGCGACAGATCCGACAACCAGCAGTGACATTCGTTCTCCTGTTCAGGAAATATATTTGCCGATAATGGGCGCGAGGCGCTTCTTGGTAGCTCGCGAAATCGCTGTACGGTCTGTAAGAATTGCATGAGCCAGCGCCGATCCGCACTTGCAGCTCCGCGTGTCCGGCAGTTCGCGGACCACTTCGTGCAGCACGCGTTGCACGTTTGCCGTATTGCGGCTTAAATTTCCAATAATCTCGTCCAACGTCACGGCATCGTGTTGGGGATGCCAGCAATCGTAGTCCGTAATCATTGCAATCGTGGCGTAGCAAAGCTCCGCTTCGCGCGCGAGTTTTGCCTCCGTTAAATTGGTCATGCCGATCACGTCAAACCGAAGCTGGCGGTAGGTGTGCGATTCCGCCAG
>PLZZ01000120.1:25122-25301 GCA_003153585.1 Acidobacteriota bacterium
CCGCCCCCGAAGAATGTGGCCACGCGCAGGCGCGTGCGATCGAAGAACTGATCCGGGATAAGAAAATCCAGAGGCGGCAAATCATCGCGAAGAGAGCCCACGGCGCTGACCGAGAGAATTCGTTCAACCCCGAGCATTTTCATGGCGCAGATGTTTGCGCGATAGTTAATCTCGCTCGG
>PLZZ01000120.1:25346-30138 GCA_003153585.1 Acidobacteriota bacterium
CGGTGAAACGCGCTCAATCAATCGTAACGGGTTCGGCTTCCCACTTGCCGTCGCGTTCACGCAGATACCCGGCGGGCACTTTCGGATCGTGCGCAAAAAGCGCTATCCAGCCTTCGCGAATTGCTTCCGGAATCCACTTCTTTTTATTTTCCAGCGTGGTCATCGGATACAGGTCATATCCCATGATCCACGGCAGCGCCAGATGGGCCGTGGTGGGAACCAGGTCTGCGAAGAAGAATGCGGTTTGGTCTCCGCCGGTAAGTTTCACGCACTGCATATTCGCCGTATGACCCGGAACGCGGATCAATTCGACACCCGGAGCGATCGCCCGGTCGTCCACGAGCAGAGACCACTTCCCTGCAGACTCCACGGCCGCGAAATTTTCTAGCATATAGCTGGCGCGATCGCGCTCGGTGGGATTCTTCGCGTGTTCGAATTCGCCGCGCTGCACCACGTATCGCGCGTGCGGAAAGGCCGAGATTACTTTGTCCTTCTCCACACGCGTATTTCCCCCGCAATGATCGAAGTGCAGATGCGTGTTGATCACGATGTCGATGTCCTGTGGATACACGCCGTAATCGAGCAGGCGCTTCGTCAGGTGCGGGCCGTCCAGCGCGAAAATGTCGCGCCGCTTGGCGTCCCATTTATCTCCCGCGCCGGTTTCAACCAGAATGGTTTTGCCTCCCGCGCGAACCAGCAAACAATTCATCGCCAGCGTGATCCGGTTGCTGGCGTCCGCCGGGATTTTCTTTTCCCACATGGGCTTTGGGATGACGCCGAACATCGCCCCGCCATCAAGGCCCAAATGCCCATCCACTAAAACGTGAAATTCCAGTTGCCCCAGCTTCAAGGTTTATCTCCCAGTCCTGCGCGTGCCAGAATTTGATTCACAGCGCCGTACGGATCCATTTTCCTTTCGGCCACCTGCAACGCAATTCTATCGAGTTCGCGTTCACCAAGCTGCTCGCCGACCACGCGCTCCAGCAGCCGCGCTTCGAGGAGCTGAAGAATCCATTCCTTCCAGTGCGAGACTTCGCGCGCCTTTCGGTCATGCGCCTGATCAAAATGCGCGCGGAAAAGCTCNNAGCTGCTGCTCGTAACGGTCGGCGCCTTCACGGTCAGACTTGTTCAAAACAAAAATGTCGCCGATCTCCATCAGGCCGGCTTTCAGGCTCTGCACGTCATCGCCCATGCCGGGCATCAGCACCACGATGGTGCAGTCCGCGAGCCGCACGATCTCGATCTCGCCCTGTCCCACGCCGACCGTCTCGATGAGAATCATTTGCTTGCCGGCAGCGTCCATTAGCAGCGCGGTATCTCTGGTTGCCTGCGCAAGGCCGCCCAGAAACCCGCGCGTGGCCATTGAGCGAATGAAAATTCCTGAATCGGTCGCGTGTCCCTGCATGCGCACGCGGTCACCCAGGATCGCGCCGCCCGTAAACGGACTGGAAGGATCCACAGCGATAATTCCCACAGTCTTTTTATCCGCGCGGTAGTGGCTCGCGAGACGGTCCACCAGCGTGCTCTTCCCGGTGCCCGGAGCGCCGGTAATTCCCACACGATACGCATGGCCGGTATAAGGGAAAAGCTGTCGAAGGATTTCCTCGGCTTCGCGCTCGCGATTTTCAATCGCGGACACGGCCCTGGAAATCGCGCGCACGTCTCCCGCGCGAACTTGCTCGGCCCAGTTGTCAACATACGTGGTCATTGGAAGGAGGTAATCAGTTCAAGGATGCGTCACTCAGAATAACAGACCGTGGAAAATTTCACCCTTTGCCCAGAATTTGCCGCGCGATCACCAGCCGTTGAATTTCGCTGGTACCTTCGCCGATCGTGCACAACTTTACGTCGCGATAAAATTTCTCCGCCGGATAATCTTTGATGAAGCCGTAGCCTCCGTGAATCTGCACCGCTTCATTGGCCACGCGCACGGCCACTTCTCCGGCGTAGAGTTTCGCCATGCTCGATTCGCGAGTGAACCGCGCGTCATGATTTCCCGCGGCGATCGCTTGATCGGCCAGCCACGCAGCCTGATAGGTGAGCAGCCGCGCCGCTTCGATCTCCATGGCCATGTCCGCGAGCTTGAACTGAATGGCCTGAAACTCTGCGATCGCTTTCCCGAATTGTTTGCGTTGCTTGGCGTAACGCAACGACGCTTCATAGGCTCCTTGCGCCATTCCCAGTCCGAGCGAAGCAATCGAGATGCGCCCGCCGTCCAAAACTTGCAGGCTGTTTACGAAGCCTTCGCCCTCTTTGCCGAGAAGATTTCCAGCGGGCACCTTGCAATCGCTGAAAACAACTTCGCTGGTATCGCTCGCGCGCAGGCCCAGCTTGTTTTCTTTTTTCCCCGGACGGAAACCCGGTGTGCCCTTCTCAATGATGAACGCCGAAATTCCGTGGCTCTTTTTTGCCGCATCCGTGACAGCCATGCCGACGCACACATCCGCATAATGGCCGTTCGTGGTGAAGGTCTTCGAGCCGTTGAGCAGCCAGCCGCCATCTTTCTTTACCGCGGACGTTCGCGTTCCGCCCGCGTCTGAGCCAGCTTCCGGTTCCGTAAGAGACCAGCACCCCAGCTTCTTCCCCTGCGCCAGCGGCACGACGTATTTTTTCTTCTGCTCTTCGGTTCCAAATTTGTAAATGTGATTGGTGCAGAGCGAATTGTGCGCGGCGACGATGATGCCGATAGAGCCGTCCACGCGCGACAGCTCTTCAATAATAATGGCGTACTCGATGTAACCCATCCCCGCGCCGCCATACTTTTCGGGGAAAATCACGCCAAGAAAGCCCATCTCTGCCAGTTTGGGAATAATTTCGGCGGGAAAATGAGAGGCTTCNNTCCCACTCCATCACGTGAGGAAGTATTTCGCCTTCGGCAAACGCTCTCACCGTTCGCCGAAGCTGCTTCTGTTCGTCCGTTAACGAGAATTCCACATCCACCTCACACAATGGCGCAGACTTCGTTACAGCCAAGCTTCCTTTTATACCATACGGCCGGCGCGTCGAGAATCGCCGGACCGAGTCGTCCTAGCGCCCGAGACTACGATATTTCCAATAGAAGCAGGCGGCAAACACCGAGAGTTCGACGATCCAGAAAATGGGTGACTTGGACACCGTGACAAGGTCTACGGCGAATAGGTGATTCGAATCAGTCCGCAATACGAGAAAGAACGCGATCGATACAAGTACCGGTGCAAGCAATGCGCATACAACCAGAGCTACGATACCCGCCAAGACGCTTCTCAAAATGACCATGCGCGCATTCTCTGTTTTAGGTGCGATTACCAATCCACTTTGTGACCCTTGTTTTGCTCGTCGAGCCACTGCTTTAGCGGCGCGTAATATTCGAGTATGGCTGTGGCGTCCATCTGCTTCTCACCCGTCAGCGCCTCCAGCGCTTCCGGCCACGGGCGGCTCTCTCCCATGGCGAGCATTTTGTTCAGGCGAGCGCCCGCTTCCTTATTGTTGTAAATCGAGCACCGGTGCAGCGGTCCCTTGTAGCCGGACTCGCGGCAGAGAGCGCGGTGGAATTGATATTGCAAAATCGCAGCGAGAAAATAGCGGGCGTAGGGAACATTCGCGGCGACGTGGTACTTCGCGCCGGGGTCAAAGTCCTCTTCGCTGCGGGCGGACGGCGGCGCGATGCCCTGATATTTTTCGCGGAGTTCCCACCAGGCCTTGTTGTAGTTCTCCGGCGTCACCTGCCCGGAGAAAACCTCCCAGCGCCACTTGTCAATCAAGAGCCCAAACGGAAGAAAGGCAACTTTGTCCAGCGCGCGCTTCATCAGCAGGCCGATGTCTGAAGACGCGGGCGGAACATTTTCCAGCAAACCAATCTGCTTCAGGTATTCGGGCGTGACGGAGAGCGCAATCGTGTCGCCGATGGCTTCGTGGAATCCGTCGTTCGCGCTATTGCGAAACAGCGGCGACTGCGTGTCGTAAGCGCGCTGATAAAAATTGTGGCCCAGCTCGTGGTGAATGGTGGTGAAGTCTTCAGACTTCTGCTCGATGCACATTTTGATGCGCAGGTCTTCCACGTAATCAATGTCCCAGGCGCTGGCGTGGCACACCACGTCGCGATCCTGCGGCTTGGTGAACATGGAACGTTCCCAGAACGTTTGCGGAAGCGCCGCAAAGCCCAGAGACATAAAGAACCGCTCCCCGTAATGCACCATTCCTACCGGTTCGATCTTTTTGGCTTTCAGTATTTCCGTGAGATCGTAGCCAGGGTCAGCGTTCGCAGGCGCAAGCAGCGGATAAATGTTCGTCCAATCCTGCGACCACATGTTGCCGAGCAAGTGCGCCGGAATCGGCCGGTCTTCGCTCACCACACCGGTGCCATACTTCTCCTCGAGCTTCCAGCGAACGTACGCATGCAGCGAAACGTATAGCGGCCGAACCTGTTGCCAGAGCCGGTCGAGTTCCGCGCTGAACGCGTCGGGCGCCATATCGTAATTCGAGCGCCACATCGCGCCCACATCCGCGAACCCGGTTTCGCGCGCGCCTTTGTTGGCCAGCACAACCATTCGCGCGTATCGCTTGCGCATCGGTGGTGCGATAGCGTGCCATCCCGCCCAGGCACGTTCCAGCTCCTTGGGATCACGGCTCGTGGCCATTATGCGTTCGAGATCGTTCAACGAAAGACATTTTCCCTGCGGGCCGTCCGGGCACCACTTCCCTTTTCCGTAATCGCTCTGCAGTGAAGCGTTGATCTGCGAGAGCTCGGTGCTCTCCGCGGTATCGCGCGGCGCTGGGATGTCCACGGAAAGTTTTATTAGCTTTAGTTTGCGAG
>PLZZ01000120.1:30172-30693 GCA_003153585.1 Acidobacteriota bacterium
GACCGTTGAGCCGCGACCCACAGCGGCAGCAGGCGATTTTCCGCCGCTTCGACGAAGCGGCGCGCGTCTTCGGCGGTCGGCTTCCCTGCCGTCGTTTGCGGCAGTGCTGCTGCGTCCGCGTTCCGTTGATTTCGCGCCTCGATCGTCATCGCTTTGTTGTCTCCCCTTGCCACCAAAATTCCCGATACAACGAATATCGCGAAGAGTCCCACGGTTGCTCCAATTTTTCGGCCATTGCTTGCGAAGATCATCGCTCCCTCCGATTAGGAATGCGCCGCGGCGGGCGCGCGTGCGCTAAGGACTTCGGCTATGGCCGCTAAAGCATTCTCGATGCCGGCGCGATTCACGTCGCAATGTGTGACCATCCGAATCGAGTATTTGTCCGTCGGCCCGCTGAGGATCTTCCTCTTGCCAAGCTCCGAACAAATGTCCGCTGCCGAGCGGCCGGTAGCGCGAACGTCGAAAATAACGATGTTCGTCATCACTTTTGTTGGATCGAGCGAGATTCCTTTCATCTTAGC
>PLZZ01000120.1:30702-35539 GCA_003153585.1 Acidobacteriota bacterium
TCTGTATGAACTCGCTTGATCCGACCAACATGGAACCCACGGGAGCGCCAAGCCCTTTCGACAAACAAAACATGACGGAATCGCAATTGCGCGTGATATCCGCGGCCGTTTTCCCCAGCGCCACCGCCGCATTGAAAATCCGGGCGCCATCAAGATGCACTCGCAATCCCGCCGAGTGTGCGCGCTGGCAGACATCCTCAGTAACCGCTGGCGGATATACGGTGCCGCCGTGCATGTTGTGAGTGTTTTCCAGCGAGACCAGTCCCGTCTGCGAGTAGTAATAAGTCTTGGGGCGAATGAGCGGCTCGATCAAATCCCAGGTAAGAATTCCGTCCGGCGCAGGTGTTGTGCGCGGCATGCATCCGGCGATGGCGGACATCGAAGCCAGTTCGTACTGATTGATATGTCCGCGCTGTTCGCAGATTACCTCGTTGCTCGGCTGCGTCCATACTTTGATGGCGATCAGGTTTCCCATCGACCCGCTCGGCACGAAGAGCGCGGCTTCGCGGCCGAACATTTCCGCCGCGCGTTCTTGCAGGCGGTTGACCGTGGGATCTTCGCCGTAAACATCGTCGCCAACCTCGGCTTCGGACATGGCGCGGCGCATCGCCGCTGACGGCCGCGTCACCGTATCGCTGCGCAGATCCACAATATCGATTGCGTTCTTTTCCTGTGCCGAGGACGTATACACGTTTGCTCCTTATCCCAGCAACTCGACAAACACCTCGTTCGAGACGGTCAGGCGATCCGCGGCCAGGCGCAGGCGCTTGCCATTTAGCTCGAGCAGCCCCTGTTGCGCCAGCGGCGCGATCCGCGTTTGCAGATTCACGTGATAGTCGCGTTCGATCCGTTCCAGGTCTATCCCCTCGAGCTGCCGCAGACCCAAAAACAATTCTTCTTCCAGCGCCTGCGCCGAGGTCACGGTTTCGATTTGTTCGCGCGGCGAAGTTCCCTGCTGTATGCAGGACACGTATTGCGCCGAATCGTGAACATTCGACCAGCGCTTCACGCCGTCAAACGAATGCGCCCCAGCGCCGAAGCCGAGGTACGGTCGGCGCTGCCAGTATTTCAAATTATGCCGCGAACGCATGCCCGAGAGCGCCCAGTTTGAAATTTCGTAATGTTCGTATCCCGCAGCCGCGAGTCGCACGCATGCTGAATCGTAAAATTCTGCCATCGAATCATCCGGGGGAATTTCCGCAGCGCTGTACCGTTTGCCGCCAGCAAGAGACTCCTTACCCAGCCTGCTTCCCTCATCAATTTCAAGCATGTAGATGGACAAGTGTTCCGGCCGAATGCGCAAAACCTGTGCGACTGATTCCTCCCACGATTCGCGAGTTTGGTGCGGCAGCCCGGCAATCAGATCCAGGCTGATATTGCGGAAGCCAGCCTCGCGAAGAACAGCGGCAGCAGCAAAAATATCAGTGCGGCGGTGCATTCGCCCAGCGGCTTGCAGCTCCGTGTCGCTGAATGATTGCGCGCCTAAGCTTATGCGATTGAATCCAGCTCGAAGCCACGCTTCAGCCTTCTCGCGCGTAATCGTTTCCGGATCGGCTTCCAGCGTGATTTCAGCATTGTCTGTTCGCGCGGATTGCCGCTGGCTTGGGCGTTCAAGGCTGAAGTTATCGCTCAGTCTATCCAGAATGCTTTCCAGCGCAACTGGCGCCAGCAGGCTAGGCGTGCCGCCGCCGAAATAAACAGTGTCCACGCTAACGTCTCTAATTTCAGCCGCCGTCAATCCAGCCGTCTGTCCTATTTCGCTGCAAACCGCAGCGGCATATGGTTCGTAGCGGTCTCGCGACACCACGCCGGTGTGAAAATTGCAGTACGTGCACTTCGTTTGGCAGAAAGGCACCTGAATGTAAACGCCAAATTTCATTTTGATGGGACGATTGTACCGCAGCAGAGTCCATGCCGAAGAAAAAGTGAGGGGCTTAACTAACCGCCGTTCCTGGTGGGGACAGCGGCAAATCCAGCGAGCGTTTGCAGCTTGCTTCCTCAATACAGTAAACTGCTGGATTCGATTTACCACAGGGGGCCTTTCATGCTGGTGGTGATGCAATCTCAGGCGACCGAGGAGCAGATTCGCGCCGTTTGCGAACGCATCGAGTCGCTGGGATACAAAGCGCACCCGATACCGGGTTCGGGGCGCACTGCCATCGGCATCACAGGAAATACCGGCACCGTGGATATCGCCTCGGTCGAGTCCATGCCCGGCGTGGTGGAATGCATCCCGGTCAGCAAGCCTTACAAGCTGGTCAGCCGCGACGTAAAAGAAGAAAACACTATCGTACGCATACGCACTCACTTGGGTGATGTCATCTTCGGTGGCACGGACGTCGCCATGGTTGCCGGCCCCTGCGCAATTGAGAGCCGCGAGCAGGCTTTTCAAATCGCCAAGCACGTGAAAGCAGCGGGCGTCCGGCTGTTTCGAGGCGGCGCCTACAAGCCCCGAACTTCTCCTTATAGTTTCCAAGGTCTCGGCGAGCCCGGCCTCAAAATTCTCGCGGCAGTGCGAGAAGAATTCGGTCTGGGCATTGTCACTGAGGCGATCGACAACGAATCGCTCGATCTGGTGGAACAATATGCGGACGTGATTCAGATCGGAGCGCGCAACATGCAGAATTTTTCGCTGCTGAAACGCGCGGGCCGCTCGCGGAAGCCCGTGTTGTTGAAACGCGGAATGTCCGCCACGCTCGACGAATTCCTGATGGCCGCGGAATACTTGATGTCCGAGGGAAACTACAACGTGATTCTCTGCGAGCGCGGCGTCCGCACGTTCTCCGACTACACACGCAACACGCTCGATCTCAGCGTCGTACCGGCAGTACAGCGCCGCAGCCATTTGCCCATCGTCGTGGACCCGTCGCATGGCACCGGACGCCGCAACAAAGTTTTGCCGCTTTCGCGCGCCGCGGTGGCCGTAGGATCAAACGGGCTGCTCGTCGAAGTACACCACGATCCCGACCACGCGCTTTCCGATGGCCCTCAATCCATCCTGCCGGAAGAACTTGAGCAGCTCATCCGCGAAGTACGGCAGATCGCGGACGTTCTAGGTCGCGCAATTAATTGAGCGCGGTTTCTACTCCTCTCCACATATACTTCTGCCGTTAACATGAAGCTTCGCGTCAATGCCCGTTTCATTTTCCTTCTCATTGTTCTCGCCGGACTTGCTTTCCGCGAGGTTGCGCTGGAACTGCGTCCTTCATTTCTGCGGCCCGGACTTCATCTTTTTGCATACGTAGGCAACACCGCTGAAGGCACGCTCACAGTGGTGGATCTTGTGAAGTTGTCGGCGGTAACAACGATTCCGGTAGGCTTGGGACCGAGCGGGTTGCGCGCGCATCCCACCCGGAATGAAATCTGGGGCCTCAGTTCTATCGGCGGTTACGCCTGGATTCTCGACACCAAGCTGAATCGTATCGTCACGAGAATCCCGGTTGGCGCTGAACCGTATGCGCTGGACTTCTCTCCCGACGGCCGACGCGCCTACGTCGCCGCTTCCGGATCAAACACAATCGTTGAGATCGATTGTGTTACCCGCCAGATCGTTGCACGAGGGAACGCCGGGCGCCGGCCCTGGATTGCCCGCGTTGCGCCTTCGGGAAAAATCGTCGTAGTTTCTAATCGAGACGATTCTTCCATCTCGATTCTTGATGCCGCAACTCTCACTTCGCTCGCTGTCGTCCCGGTAGTAGCGCAGCCGGAGCAACTGGCGATATTGCCTGATAGTTCCAAAGTCTTCGTCACATCCGGAACCGCGAATGAGATTTCAGTGGTGGATTTAAAAAGGACGGCCCTGCTCGTCAATCTCTCTCTCGGCGGCGCACCGGGTGATTTGATCCTGAAATCCGACGGCGGAGAGCTCTACATACCTTCCGGAGATGCGCATGGGCTGCTCATCGTCAACACACTGACGAACGAAGTCGGCGATTTCTTACTGCTTGGAATGTCCCCCACCGCGGGCACTTTTTCCGCTCCCGACCAGAAGCTCTACGTTTCCGACTCCGCAGCGGGTCGCGTGATTCCTATAGCAATAGATGTGCGCCAGGCTGGACACCCCATCCCGGTTGGGCAAAATCCCCGCACTTGCCTTCTTACGCCCGGCGGAGACATTCTCCTCGTGGTTGACACTACATCGAATGACTTGGCCGTGATCCGCGCGAAAACCTCCTCCTTGATCACGCTGATTCCGGTCGGCGCGCGCCCTCGGGACATTGCGATCAAAGTGTTCTGAAGGATGGCCCCGCTTTTGGTTTCTTCCCGCGCACGCGTCAGAGAAAAGCTATTGCACAGTTAGCGTCAACGCAATCGTGCGCGTTGTGCCTCCGGCCGTTGCCGTTACCGTGAAGGAATATGTGTTCGGCTGCGTTACCGATGACCCCCCGCCGCCTCCGCTACCGCACGCCGAGATCGCGAGCGCAAGCATTAGTAGTAGCGAGCAAGCCTGCGCAACCCGCATCACCCTCTGCCTATACAAACGTGAAGCTGTGCCTGGCTGCTGATTTTTTCGCAGCGAGGCGGAAGGCTGCGCTGCACCGTGACCCACGCTGGCCAACCCAAGCAGCGACAGCAGTGCAATTACAATCAGGTACCAATTCGAGGGCGGCGATTTGAACTCTCTAGCCTTCGGACGCACGACGCTCGACCCTGTCGGGATGTTCGCGACGAAAGCCGCCTGCCCGTTTGCCGGAACAGTCACTGTTGTAGGCGACGTCGCGCACGAGCCAGCGCCCGGAACCGCGCCAGTGCATGCGAGCCCAACGGTTCCCGCAAACCCATCCATTGACGTAATGTCGAGTTTGAAAACCGCCGTCATTCCGGCAGGGACAGTCTG
>PLZZ01000069.1 GCA_003153585.1 Acidobacteriota bacterium
CGCCTTTAGCTCCTTGGGCGATAGCGCCGATGCCCGCGCCTGCAGCCGTCGTCTTCGCCACTGTGCCAATATCTCCGCCCTTATTGGAATCGCCGATGATCTTGCCCTCATTGTTCGTGGTTTCGTTGCCGCCCGATCCTGCATTGCTGGGAACCGCATTCAAATCGACCATGTATGCATTAGGAAGGATCAGCGTCTTCAATCGGATCATCAACTCGCCCCGTCCCTTCACACGCCCCGGGCGTTTTGATTCCGTCACTTCGCCGCTCACGTACGATCCCGCCGGAATTGCCACATGCCCGTTAATCATGACCGGGAATAACGTCTCAAAATATACGGGATCCCCGGGTCGCGCGCTGCGAGTTGAAATAGCGTTATGCAACACCAGCGGAATGTGCGTACCACCGGGGACTTCTACTTTCATATTCGCATTTCGTGAAACCGGCGTCGCCACCGGTAGCGCTGCGCTGCCAGCTCCGGTAGAGGCCGTTCCAGCGGAGGAACCCGAAGGTTGCGCGGAAGCCGCGTCTGTAGAGGGCCGCGCGGATGGCGATGATGCAGCCGGATTTTGCCCGGCAGGAGTCTGCGCTGAGGGCGGCGGCGCGGGAGGCAAGGGCCCATCCTGCTGCGCGCGCGCAGAGCTTGCAAGCGCTAGTCCCAGAGGCGCCAGAACAACCGCTCCTGCGAACAGCAGACGGAGCGAACTATTTCTCATGTGTTGCCCCCCAACCACTTGTCCAAGTGATGCCTTCCGGCGCATCCGGGATGTACCGGGAGGATACCCCTTGTAAAGGCCGCTTTTCCAGCCCTCTCGCGACGCCCTCAGCGAGAATGCGTGTACGACTAGGACACGCTTAAACCTGCATTCTCTCTCCGCCGGATATACTGAATTAGAGGCTGGTCTTGGGCTCGAAAGGCACTGGATTATTTCACCTTCCGTCTTCGCTGCGGCAGAAGACCCTGCTGATTATTGGGCTTACGATGTTCGCAGCCGTCGGCAGTTTACTTTTACTTTCCCGCATTCTTTTGCTGCGGGGATACGCGCGCCTGGAAGAAGATTTTGCCGGTCAAAACCTGCAGCGCGCCGTCAGCGCACTCACAAACGAGATGAATGCGCTCGATCGGACCACTAGTGAATACGCCGCTTGGGATCAGACTTACGCTTACCTGCAAGGAAAAAATCCGGGCTACGTCAAATCCGAATTCCCGGCCTCCACATTTCAACAACTCAGGGTGAGTTTCGTCGTCATCCTCGACAACTCAGGTCACAAAGTTTTTTCCAAAGGTTTCGACTTAGCTCGCGGCGGTGAAGCGCCGGTTCCCGATGGACTTGATGATCACCTTAAGACTGGTTCGTCGATGCTCAACCATACGAACCTGAAAAGCAGAGTGATGGGCATCCTGATTCTCCGGAATGGTCCGGTGCTCGTGGATTCTCGGCCCGTGCTTACAAGTGACTCCCACGGACCCATTGCCGGAACATTGATCATGGGCCAGGCGCTCGACTCCGCGGAAGTCCAGCATATTTCGGAAATGGTTCATATGCCGCTATCAGTGGAGCGTCTGGACAACAAGGACCCAAACGCTCCCTCCTTGCGCGACCCCAGTACGATTTCCGCGCAATCTCCCGCGCAAATTCGCGCTCTCGACCAGGACTCCCTAGCCGCATATGAACAACTGGATGACATCTACGGACGCCCCGCCGTTCTTCTTCGCGCCATCCTTCAGCGAACGATTTATCAACAAGGCCAAACCACTTTGCTTCAGTTCTCGCTGTTGCTCCTCGCTGCCGGCCTGCTATTCGGCGCCGGAACCCTTTTCCTCTTGGAACGCGTAATACTTTCGCGCGTCGCCGAGTTGAGCGATGGGATCACCCACATCGGAGCGAGCGGCAATCTTTCGGCCCGTCTGGCCATCCGCGGAACGGACGAACTCGCTTATCTCGGCACAGCTATCAACAGCATGCTCGAAGATCTTGAAAAGGCGCAGCTCGAACAGCACCAGGGACGCACGCGACTTGGCTTGATGATCGAAAGAATGCCGGTCGTACTTTGGACCACGGATAACGAGTTGCTGTTCACATCCGCGATCGGCGCCGGTCTCGAAACGCTCGGATTGCGTTCAAACGAATTGGTCGGAAAAACGCTTTTTGAATACTTTCAAACCGACAACCCTGAATTTCCGCCTATTGCCGCCCACAGGAAAGCTCTGAATGGCGAATCAGTGACATACGAACTTGAGTGGCAAGCGCGTGTTTTCGAAGCGCATGTGCAGCCGCTGAGAGGCAGCGAAGGCGAATTGACGGGAGTCATCGGCGTAGCTCTGGACATTACTGATCGTAAGCATCTCGCCGACCAGTTGCGCCAGTCGCAGAAAATGCAAGCGGTGGGCGAGCTTGCCGGCGGCGTGGCCCACGACTTCAACAACCTGCTCATGGTAGTGAAAGGACACGCGGAGCTGTTAATCGACCGGCTCCCGCAAATGTCTCCGCAAAGGTTTAACGTGGAGCAAATTCAAACCGCCGCCGAGCGTGCCGCGTCGCTCACGCGCCAGTTGCTGGCCTTCAGCCGAAAGCAAGTGCTGCAAGCGCGCGTACTGGACCTCAACGAGGTAGTCGGCGGAATGATTCAAATGGTTTCACGCGTAATCGACGAGAATATCGAGCTGGCCTTCTTGCCGGGAGCGAAGCTCGGTAACGTCAAAGCCGATCCGAGTCAGATTGAGCAGGTCGTCCTGAACTTGGTGGTCAANNCTCGACAAGAATTACACAGCCCAACGCTCCGTCGTCGACTTTGAACCCGGACCTTACGTGATGCTCACCGTAACCGATACCGGCGTCGGCATGGACGCACAGACCCAGGCTCGCATTTTCGAACCATTCTTCACCACCAAGGAAGCCGGCAGAGGGACCGGGCTGGGGCTCGCCACGGTGTATGGCGTGGTCAAACAAAGCGGCGGGTACATCTGGGTCTATAGCGAACCCGGCCACGGCACTACCTTCAAAGTTTACTTGCCGAGAGTCGCCGCAAGTGCCGAAAATACCGCTGCCGAAAAAAACTCTTCCGCTCCTGCGTCAGGGACAGAAACGATTCTCTTCGTGGAAGACGAGCAGGGAGTGCGCGAGTTGGTGCGTGAATATCTATCAGGCTGCGGATACTCCGTGCTCGAAGCGTCAGACGGCATTCAGGCTCTTGAGATGGCCGCCATGCATCCGGGTGCTATCCAACTGCTGATCACTGACGTCGTGATGCCCCGTCTTAGCGGCCGCGAACTCGCAACCCAAATTGCTTCCTCGCGGCGCGGTTTAAAGGTCCTCTATATTTCCGGCTATACGGACGACAGTGTGTTTCGCCACGGCGTGCTCGAAGGCGGCATGGAATTCCTGCAAAAACCGTTCAACCTAAAAGCGCTGGCTCAGAAGATTCGTGAAATTTTGGATGGCGCGACCCCGACACCGGTATTGCGGGGGCATTCCAAGAACGAGCGAGACTCCATTTAAATCCCAGCGCTAACCGCGCGCAGCCCCGCAATGGCCCGCAGTCTTTTGTCACTGAATTCCGAAGCTAAATAAGAAAAACACTCTGGCCGGTGAGGTCAAACCTTTTTCGACAACGGATATTGCGGCACGCAACCATGTTATCCACGCGAACCATATACGACCGCGCCTTCGCAAATTTCGCGCGATCCTCTTCGTTACCGCCCGGAGGCACTTGCGCCTTCTTTGTGCGCACGATATAGCGCACCGGGTAGGCGTTTTCCTGGCGGCAGTGGACGCATACCAGCGTCATCTGCTTGGTTTCTTCTTTCTCGTCGTAATACCGTTTTTCATCCATCGCTCAGCCCGCCCATGATTCTAGGTTCCATCTAAACTTACGCAGCGCAAGCCTGAATCTCTCCAGCGGGCCAGCCGTAACTAACCGCTACCAGTGTACGGCGCTGATCTCCGCTGAGCTTCCGATGGTCGCTATCGTGCAACAAAACGATATCGCCACCCTGCACGCGGCGCAAGTGCTTAATCACCGCAAACAGCTCACCTGGTGTGCTTTCGCCGGATGTTCTGTTACGATTTCGCCGAGTCGGCAAAAATGGTTTCACCTGCTCCAACCCGCGATCGCGTTCCGGTTTGGCTGCGATGGAGCGCTCTCCTCTGGCTGTTCGTTTGGATTCCTGCTTATTGGCATACGTGGGGCCCGGCAAATTTCCTGCATCTGTGCGACGTTGCTGTAGTTCTGACTTGCGTCGGCTTGTGGAGCAATAATTCGCTCCTGCTTTCAAGTCAGGCTGTTTCTTCCCTTCTTATCGACACAGCGTGGGCCTCCGACGCTGCCTGGAGACTTTTCACCGGCCGCCATCTTATCGGCGGCACCGAATATCTTTTCGACGCAAGCTTTCCGCTGTGTGTGCGCCTGCTGTCCCTATTCCATGTATTGATGCCCTTCCTGCTTCTTTGGGCCTTGCATCAACTTGGATACGATCGCAGAGGCTGGATTACGCAATGCATCATTGCTGTTCCGGTCGTTGTGTTGTCCCGGTTGGCCTCCACGCCCCAGACGAACATCAATTATGTCTTCACCGATCCATTTTTCCACCGCGCCTGGGGCTCGGCTCCGTTGCACCTCACCGCGGTCCTTCTCTTTCTAATGCTCGTGGTCTATCTGCCCACTCACCTGCTCCTCGCGCGTGTGTTCCCTCCTCCGCAAAAGGATGCAACATTTCCGTAACGTCGGAGAGCGTGTAGCTCAGCCCGCCCCACAGGAAGTGTGCCAAAGATTATTGAAAGGAGTCCCATGCGAAATGATGCCGTGAAGCTTCTGTGTGCAGGATTCCCTCTTGTGTTCGAAATTTCAGCGCAGCAGCAACGTCGCCGGGGTCTCGCTGGCTCTTTTGACTTCTTGGGCTATGTTTCTGAGCGGATTGCGCGCAGGTCAATTCCCAGCTGTTGGCATTTCTTGTAAAGGTGGCTGCGCTCCAGGCCCAGGGCTTTAGCCGTGTTGGTCATGTGATTGTGATTCCGCTTAAGCTCCGCAAGCAAAGTCTCGCGTTCAAACGCCTCCACACGCTGCCCCAGACCGCCGGTCATAAACGCCGCAGGCCTGCTGAAGTTTCCTCCGGTTCCCTGGTCCGGCGCCGGCAGAGCGCGCGCGACCGCAGCCGCTTCCACCACATCTCCAGCAGCGAGTAGCAGCACGCGTTCGATCACGTTGCGCAATTCCCGCACATTCCCCGGCCAAAAATAGCGCTCTAGTTCCGCAATCGCATCCGGCGAGAAACTCTTGGGCTTCCAATTGTTTTGCTCGCTCAACTGGCGCACAAAATGTTCCGCCAGCGCGCGAATGTCTTCCCGCCGCTCGCGCAGCGGTGGCACCACAATCGGGAACACGAACACGCGGTGGTACAAATCTTCGCGAAATGTTCCCAGCCGAACGTGTTCTTCCAAATTTCGATGGGTCGCTACGACGACCCGCACGTCCACAGTGATCGGCTTATCGCCGCCGATTCGCTCCATTTCACCTTCTTCCAGCACGCGCAAAAGCTTAGCCTGCATCGTGATCGGCATATCCCCGATCTCGTCCAGGAACAGCGTCCCGCGATGCGCCTGCTCGAATTTCCCGATGTGTCGCCCCGCTGCTCCGGTGAAAGAACCTTTCTCGTGACCAAAGAGTTCCGTTTCCACCAGCTCGGCGGGGATCGCCGCGCAATTCAGCGATACAAAGGGCCCGCCGCGCCGCGCGCTTTTTTCGTGAAGAGTGCGCGCGATAAGTTCCTTGCCCGTTCCTGTTTCCCCGCGAATGCATACGCGCGTTTCGCTCGCCGCTACATGCTCCACCTGCGCCATCACTTCGCGCATCGCCGCGCTGGCCCATACGATGTGGTGCCGCCCCAGCCTCCGCTTCAAATCGCGGTTTTCTGTCTCCAGGCGCTTCAAGTGCAGCGCGTTTTCCACCGTCAACAGCAGCTTTTCTGTGGAGATCGGTTTCTCCAGAAAGTCGCTGGCGCCCAGCCGCGTCGCCTTCACCGCCATTTCGATGGACGCCTGACCGGACATCATCACAATCGTCGAATCCACTCCCGCGTTTTTCAAATCCTCCAGCAGCGCGATGCCGTCGCGTCCCGGCATCACCACGTCTGAGAGAATCAGATCAAAGCGCTCGGCCTTCGCCAGTTCCACGGCCCGCGCCGCGTTGTCGCACACGCTCGCTTCATGCCCCGCCAGACGAAACGCGCGCGCCAACGACGCCAGAGTATTCGCGTCGTCATCAATGACCAGGATATGAGCTTTCGCCGGCACGGCCGTTTATGCCTCTTCGTTTTCTTCTTCGATCACAACGGGCGCGGCTTGATGATGGGGTGGTCTGGTAGGGAGTTCGACGTGAAACGCGGTGCCCACCCCCGTTTCGCTCTCGACCGAGATGCGCCCGCCATGATCCGCGACGATGGCTTGTACGATCGCCAGGCCAAGCCCCGTGCCATGCTGCTTCGTGGTGTAGTACGGAGTAAAAATGCGCTCGGTCTCTTCCGGAGTTAGTCCCGTGCCGGTGTCGGAAACCTCTAAATGAACGTCGCCGTCACCGTTCGTCGTCCGCAGCATCAGCACGCCGCCGGCGGGCATGGCATCCATGGCGTTCAAAATTAGGTTCTCAACCGCGCGGCGCAACAGTGTCGCGTCCGCTTGAATCGTCGGCAAGCCCTCCGCTAAATGCAGCTCAGGCGTGATTGGCGGACGCCCCACCGCGCTGAATTGCGCCTCAAACAATTTTTCCACGTTGCGCACGATGGTATTCAAATCCACCGGACCCAGTTCGGGCTGCGGCATTTTCGCGAAATCGCTGAATCGTCCTACGATGGCTTTCAAATTCTCGATTTCGGAAAGCAGAATGCCGGTGGACTCGCGAAAAACTTCTTCAAATTGTTCCGGGTTTTGGCTGCTCGCCCTCTGCAGGTTTTCCACCGTCGTCTGCAACGGAAACAGAGGATTCTTCAGCTCGTGCGCCAGGCGCCGAGCCACTTCCCGCCATGCCGCCACGCGCTCTGCCTGAATCAGCCTCTCGCGCTGGTCCACTAGCTGTTGCGTCATCTGATTGAACGACTGGGCAAGCTGGCCGACCTCGTCGCGCCCTCGCACAACTACACGTGTATTCCAGTTTCCTTCAGAAACCTCGCGCGCCCCCGCTGCCAGTTTTTGCACTGGACGCGTCACGCGGGCGGCCACCCACCAGCTCAGCATCAACCCGAAAAGAATGCCGATCGCCGCCACTCCGACTGCCAGCCATAAAATATGCCGTTCGAGCGTCACCACGCTGCGCTGCGAATCTCCAATCAACAG
Organism: Acidobacteriota bacterium; assembly: GCA_003153585.1. Classification (GTDB taxonomy): domain Bacteria; phylum Acidobacteriota; class Terriglobia; order Acidiferrales; family UBA7541; genus Palsa-295. Next base: position 7,325 of record PLZZ01000069.1, read on the forward strand.
CACGCCCAGCAATTCGTTCTGCCGCCCGAGCTGCGGAATCACATGAAATATCTCGGCGCTTGCCGCGTCAAACGTCCAATCAATTTTCGCGGTTTGCACCACCGGCTGCGTTCGCTCTCGTTCGATGACCGGCTCGAAACGCTCCGCCTCATTCACCGGTCCGGCGCTATCGATCAGGTTCGCCGGCTCAAACTTGGGAACGAGATTCAGATAGAGCAACGCGCGCATGTTGGACGGCAGCACGAGCGAAGCCAGAAATTCTTTGCCCAGCCGTTCGCCGCCGACCACATACAAATCCTTGTCGCCTACTCGCACTGTGGCCACTGCCATCAGCGCCAATGCCGGGCCCTCCTGCGTATCGAGCTTCATCAGGAACGAACCGCGTGTCGCCCAATCTTCCTTCTGCGTCACCCATTCCATTTTGTAACCAAACCGCGCCGACCATTCCGCGGAAGAAATGATCGAGCCGTCCGTACCCACGAAGTCGAGGAAGTCCAGCTGATGCGATTGCGCCACCCCGCGCGCGTCGTTCACGTACACGGAAATGTCCGCGTTCGGCCTGCTCAGGTCTATGGCCATTCGCACCGTCGGCTCCGCGTCCGCGATTCCCTGCACGCGATTCAAAACGTCATGCCCTCGCCGATCGAACTCCTTCTGGAATTGCGACACGAGAGCGTCCGTGTGCTCGCGATTGATCTCGTCGAAAGCGTGGCGCGTTACCACCGTCACCCCCGCGGTAACCAGCCCCACGGACAGCAGTAGCGCCAGCATGAAGTTCACGAACAGTTTGGAGCGAAACGTCACGATTCCTCTTCCCGCGAAGCACAGAAGCTTTCGTCTGTGCTTATCACCGCAATTCTTTCACGCCTGGCAGCTAATGCACATCCGTCGTCGAATCCAGCCATACATCTGCCAGCGGCCAACCCTCTCCGGCTGCCGGCTGCTTCCAATCTCGTACTCGGGCGCTCAGTCCATAAACCTGCGGCAGCCATACAAGAGGCACCACCGAGCCGCCATTTATGATGCTCCGCTCGCTATCGTACACGTCCTCGGGCGACGCGCTCTTCGGAAGCGGACTGCCATTGATTCCTGCCAGCGGCCCCAGTCTATCAATGAAAGCTGCGAGCGAAACGCTCGGAAGTGGCGACGGCATTCGCAAGCGCACTAGCCGCGCATCAGCGTGGATCGCCTCGCTATGCGGCGTTGGGCCCTCGCTTCCACCGTGCGCATTTGCCTTTTCGGAAGCTGAGATCGCTCTCGACACTAAGGAAATCCCGGCCTCTTTCGCATCCACCACGATTCGTTCCGCTACGCTTTGCTCCAGCGTATCAGCGGAATCATATCCCAACACCAACTTCGGAGACGGCGAGACTTGCGCCCAGATTTCCTTTGCGCCGCGGGCATCCGCCTCCGTGGAAAAAAGAAAAGCCGTGCCGCTGGACCATTGCGGCAGGAGGCCGCCGGCCGGCTCCCCTTCCTTCTGCAAAATAAAATTTACAATCGCCGCGCGATTGATGGACCGCGCAATCGCTTCTCGCACGCGCACATTCTCCGTGGTGCCGCGTCCCGTAAGAAAAACCAGCGCCAGCAATTCGTTCGGTCGCGACGCGCTTACCCGCACACCGCGATCCGCCGCCTGCCGCGCCAGCTCCGCGGGAATTTGCGCGAAGTCCGCTTTATTCAATTCCAGGTCCAGCACGCGATCGTGAGCCGAGCGTCCCATCTGAATTTCGATGGAATCGACAAACGGCCGGCCTTCGCGATAATCCTCGTTTGCTGCAAACACCGCGCTCTTCCCTGCCTCCCACGCGGACAAGCGAAAGGGACCACTCCCTGCTGTACCAACAAAATCGCCATTCTCGCTGCGTCGATCGTAGAGTAACGCATCAAGCTCGCCTTTCGCGCCCGCTTCCTCTGGATTCGCAGCGGCCACCGCTGGATCGAGCGAATGGATGATCGCTCCGATTTCCACACGCAGCGTTCCTCCATACCGCGGCCGCCGCGCCGGGCGCAACGGCCCCGCCGCCGACAGCACTACGCTAATCGCCGCAAGACACAGACACAATCGAAGCTTCATACGCTCCCGTTTGCAAATTCCGCGAAACCACCCGCGCAGTTTTGCCATCTTCCGCGGGCCACAGCGCAAGAATCGGCCCTGGAAATTGAATCGGTTGAGCTATCGGCTCTCTTTGATTTTTGTCCTCATAGGCCTGAATGAAATCCCGTACTGTCCAATCCCCGGACCCGGTACTCAACATGAGCGGACTGCCGCTGCAAGTGGACGCAAGAGCAGCGTCGCTCTCGACGATGCTCCCTTGCATCATGGCAAGATCGGCACCCGGAGCTGAGGGCACACTTTTACACGTCACCGTTTCTGGACGCTGAAAGTCCCCGGCGCACACGCCATCCACCAATGTTGCTGTACCAGCCTGTGGATCGATCCGGCCACCCACGTTCCGTTGCACCGGACGCGCGTGCGGGATAGCGATCTCGCGATTCAAGTGCCACGCCTCCGCTCGGTGATCGTAAAATGCAATCTTGTCGGGCTGAAGTACCACAAGGATCGAAGCCCCCGCCGCGTTGCCATCCGGCACCAACGCAAAATCAAGAATTCTCTCGTCCTGCTCCCAGACCAATTTCCGCTGTAACGTGAGCGACGCTTTCCTGGCACCCGCTTTCTCAACAAGGTCTCGCACAGCCGAAACGATCACAACTTCGCGAGCTTCACCGTGCCGAATCTCAGCCACCCAAACATAATCCTCTGCGGATTCGGAAAGCGTCAGTTGCAATTGCGCCTCTCCCGGCAGCTTCTGCGTCATGCTGAATCCAAGACCCGTAAGGTCTTCCACCAACGTTTGCCGAAGTCCGGTAACGTCTCCGGCATTCAGAGAGGAAATATTCCGAACGTCGAGGGAAAACGTTCTGGCAGGTCTTGCAGTGGCTGCGATTTTCTCGGCGAGCGTGTCCAAGGCCTTATTCCATTCGGGCGGAACCTGGAACGCCGACTGCGCCCGCGAAGGCCAGCCTGCGAACGTAAGAAACGTTAGGACGATGATTGCTCGCAGGAAAAAGAGTCGAGGAAGGCGCCGCATCGGCTTGTGCCAGTTGCACAAAGCGTTGAGAAGCCATCATAGCACACCTCCCAAAACCTCCGCCGAATCGCGACGAGCAAACCCGGAATTCATTTTCCCTTCACCGCCGGATCCATCGCCGCCGAAGCCGATTTCAACACATCATTCGTAAAGAAAAACTTTCCGTCGGTCGGCACCATCATTATTTGCACCCTGTCCGACAGCCGCTCCGCCACCGTGTACTGCACCAGGAGCGGATT
>PLZZ01000118.1 GCA_003153585.1 Acidobacteriota bacterium
CCACCTTGAATCGTCGCTCCCGACAGGAATTGCACTACACCAGTGCCGGACGCGGAAATCGTACCGCCGGAATTGTTAGTTGTGGCGCTAATTTGCAGGAAGGCGCTCGTGGATTCGAGCAGTCCCTGGTTCGCAATCGAGTTCGTATTCAGAAGCAGAGCTGCGCCTGCCACGTTGCCGTTCACGATTCCCGCGGTCTGGTTGACGAAAGACAACCCGTTGTTACCGATCTGCCCGCGTCCCTGGATCGTGTTATTGACGTTTGTTAGCACCGCGCCGCTGCCCGACTCATTGATGACCGCAACACCACCGTCGGACATGGACAGCGTCACCGTGCCGGCTCCCGAGAGGCTGACGGCACCGGAAATCGACAGGAATGTGTTGTTGGCGCCGGCGCTGATCAGGATTTGCCCCGCGTTGGAGATATTTCCCGCGACCACGAGGCTTTGGTTGTTGCCGATTGTGAGGCTGTCGCCGCTATCAATCGTCAGCGTGCCTACTGACGCTGCGATATCCAGAGTTACGACGGAGTCGGCAGCGTTGCCATCATCAATGCAGACATTGGTGCTGGTACTGTTCGGCACCACGCCTGTGCTCCACATCGCGGCATTGCTCCAGTTGCCCGTGCCGCCGAGCCAATTCGTAGTCGTTCCCGTACAAGCGGTGGGCGGGTCCGGAGCCTGAGAGGAACTACTCTTGGCATCGCTGGTCCCGCTTCCGATGCCACTTCCGTTCTCCTCGAAATTTACTCCCGCAATTTTCGCGGCAAAAGCCCCTCCGGCAACTTCAGCCGCAGGCGAACCGCCGGACGGCGGCTGATTCCCGGCGGATCTTGGTGGCTGAACTAATTTCGCCTCGGGAAAGTCCACGGATGTCGTCGCGCCCGCAAGATAGATCGCGCCCTGCGCATCTACGGCGATTCCGCGGCCGTCATCCACTCCACTTCCGCCGAGATACGTTGCAAACTTGATCGTCGCGCCCGTCGAGTCCATAGCAGTTATGAACACATCTACGCTGCATACACCTTGGGTGTCTGTCCGGCAGGCAGATTGCACGGGGTCGAAGGTTGGAAAATTCAGCGAACTGGTCCAGCCCGAAACGAATACGTTTCCATATTGATCGAGAGTGATCGCGTTTCCTTGATTGGCGCCGGCTCCGCCCAAGTACGTCGAGAAAACCAAGCTTTCTCCATCGGCTGACAGTCGACTGACAAACGCGTCCCTGCCGCTCGCAGCGCGCGGTTCGAGCGGTCTGAATACGGGAAAATCTGCTGAATTCGTGATCCCTGTAATATAGGCGCTGCCGCTTGGGTCAATCGCGATCGCATTCGCCGCATCGCCGCCGCTGCCGCCAAGATAAGTCGAATACAAAAACGTCGAGCCGTCCGCTGAAAGCTTGGCTACGAACGCTTCACCGGGACAAAGGCTCTTCGAGTTCAGGACGCAACTTGGCTGAAGCGCATAGTGAACCGGGAAGTCGGTGGACGTCGTGCTGCCGGTGACAAATATGTTTCCCGTCGCATCGACTGCGATGCCTCGACTTTCGTCGTCCCCGTTGCCGCCCAGATAGGTCGCAAAAAGCAGGTGGGAGCCATCGGCCGATATCTTGGCGATGAACGCATCTTGACCCCCGCCAATGCTCGATTGCTCCGGCTTGAATGTTGGGAAGTCAGTTGAGGTTGTCGTCCCCGCCACATAGATATCTTCATTCGCATCGATCGAGATGGCATTCCCGGCGTCTTCGCCACTCCCGCCCAGGTACGTTGAGTAGACGATTGAGCCTTGCGTATTCAGCTTGGCCACGAACGCGTCACCTGTACATTGGCCGGAGACATTCCGGCTGCACCCCGACTGCAACGCATCGATCACGGGAAAAGTTTTCGAGCGCGTTTGCCCGGTGACGTATGCGTTGCCGGATACATCGACGGCGATTGCGCGCGCTTCGCTGGTAGCGTCCGTGCCCAAGAAAGTGAAGTAGATCAGCTGCGAGCCGTCATTTGAGATTCGGGCAACGAAGGCAGTGCCTTCACCCGAGCGCGTTCCAGACAGGTCGATGTCCGCGGCACTGGCGAGGGCAACACCAGCGACATAAGCGGTCCCGTCGGCCCCCAGAGCCAGCGCGTTAACACGGTACTTTGGACTTCCAAGGTAGGCGGCGTAGCTTAGAGCAGGAGCTGAGCCCAGGCTCTGGATTCCTCGCGCTCCCAAAGATGGACCGCCTCGATGAAGCCTCGATGCTGGGACCGGCGGCTGCAGATGAGTTGCTGGCTCGCCGCCTCGAAGGTTCAGAGCGGCAACGGCGGTGCAAAGAAATATACCGGCTTGAAAGCCGATCTTCAGTAGCCGCCTACGCCAAGGCGGCCAACCGGGTACACGAGCACACTGAGAGGTAGTCAAAGCGCGCCCTGCCGGACTGCTTGAATGGTCAAGGTGGTTACTCAGCCGATTGTAGGAGATGGTTCCGTTATGGAACCTGCCGAAACCCCGTGATAATAGCTGTAATCGCTACCCCAACCAACAACTTTCCTGGTGACTCCACGCCGGAGAGCGCTTTGGCGAAAAAAGCTTGTTTTGGAGACCAATCGATACCGGGGACCATCCGGGAAGTAAAAGGGAAATCCGAAGACTGGCTGGCGGAGGGGGTGGGATTCGAACCCACGAGACCCTTTCGGGCCTAACGGTTTTCAAGACCGCCGGAGTCAACCGCTTTCCTACCCCTCCTGCATCATCAGTTTACTGGCAACTGGTCTCGGTTCCAACTATCAACACGTAGGACTCGCGAAGAGCTAAGTCAATATGTGATCAGGTCTTCGTCACCACGAATAGATCGACAAAAACTTAGGCGAGCCGACCTCCAAGCGAGCTTCGCTCGTCCGTCACCAGCTATCACCCTCCGCCCAAAAAATTGCTGTCTCATCAACCAAGATACTAACAAAAACCGATACAGATCCGAAACGTTGCTGTACAGCTTTATACAATTTAGTGTAGCTTTGTCTTGATTCGATCGCTTGTTGGAAAGTGCTGCGCTTCTTTTCAGGACTCATTTCACCGAAAATTGATGCTTGCCGGAAATACTTCTACAACCCACGGTGCTAATTTATCGACGGGCCATGCGAAGGGAGCTTCAACGCTCTTTCGCCATTTGTCCGGCAAGCATCTGGTGGCTGCGATGTTACTCGGGCTGGCCTTGCGCCTGTTTTTCATCATCCATTTTCCCTTCTACGCAGGTGATACAAAATTCTACGACGAGCTCGCGCGTAACTGGCTTGACCACGGAGTCTACGGACTTTTTGTTCACGGGCAACTAGTGTCGGTGGATATGCGTATGCCGGGATACCCCGCGTTTCTCGCCGGCGTCTACGCCGTATTCGGACGAACGACCAGGGCAGTTATGCTTTCTCAAGCGGTCATCGATTTGATCTCGTGCGTCTTGACCGCCATCATTGCGGCGCGCATCGCGCCTGTTCGAAGCAAGACTCGGGTGGCAACTATTGCCTTGTGGCTAGCCGCACTTTGTCCCCTTACGGCAAATTATAGCGCTGTAATTCTTACAGAAGTTTTGGCAACCTTTCTCACAACATTGGCTGTGTTAACTTTTGTGACAGCCCTTGGCCGGTCCACGGATCATTCCAGCCCGCGCCCAGACAGCAGGCGATTATTTTCGGACGCTGCGGGGTGGCTGCTGACAGGGGTGGTCTTCGGCCTAGGCACTTTGGTACGACCGGAGGCGCCGCTTTTGTTACTCGCGGCCGGATTCGTGCTTGCGGTTTACTGGCGGCACCGCAAAAACTGGTCGAAATTGTTTTTGGCCGTGGCCTGGATGTCTGCCGGCTTGTTTCTTACTTTGAGTCCCTGGGCGGGGCGGAACGCAAGAACAATGGGCCGTGTGGAATTTCTGTCCCCGCGTTATGCAGAAACCTACGGGGATTTTATCCCCCGCGGGTTTTATGCCTGGACGGGGACGTGGATGGTTCGATTTAGCGAGGCCTACCTTGTGACCTGGAAGCTTGGAAAAGAACCAATTGGGATCGGAGAATTGCCTTCAGCCGCGTTCGATTCGAGTGGCGAACGTGCTCGCATAGAAGCACTGCTGGACCGCTACAACAGCAACCTACAGATGACACCCGTTCTCGATCACGAATTCGCGGTGATCGCGCACGAGCGAAGCGCGCGCCGGCCCCTCAGGACGTACATTGCGATCCCCCTGGCTCGGATGGCGACGATGTGGTTTACGCCGCGCATCGCATTGCTACCGTACTCGGGAAATTTGTGGCCGCCTGCGGAAAGTTGGCGGAGAAATCGAACAGACTTCGGCGTGACATTGGGATTCGGAGCCTTGAACTTTGCTTATTTCGGTATGGCGTTACTGGGTGCGTGGCGTTTTCGCAGACTGCCCGCCACGGCCTTTCTGGTTACGTTCGTCGTACTCCGCACGTTGTTTCTAACACAGTTGCAAACAGTCGAGCCTCGCTACGTGATCGTCTGTTATCCCGTGATTTTGGTTCTTGGCGCGCTCGCATGTTCGCTTCCTCCACCGCACGATTCATTAGCCGCTGATTCTGCCCCGAAAATTGGGCAAGAGATATAGCGCCTTAAAAGCGAACCCCGATTAGTTTAAAAGACGGTTGTGATACGATTTACAGAGCAATGCGGCCTGCACGCTAAAATTTTCGCCCGGGCAGATGGAGTACGAATGATGCGAAAAGCAATCGTTGTCGCGGCAATATCTTTTATCGCACTAACCGGGTTCGGCGTTAGCTTCGTGCACGCCCAAAACCCTTCCGCACAGTCTACCAAGCCCAGCGCTGTTGACAGCAGTCAGCAGAGCGATGTCCCTGCATACCATGCCAGTCGCCCCAAAACACCTTTGCCTGAGACACTCGACCCGGAGCAATTCACGGATGTGCAGACTCAGAATGTTTATGCGTTGGCCGCCAAGGTCAAAAGCGTCCTTTACCAGCAGCCGTGCTATTGCCATTGTGACAAAGAAATGGGGCATACCAGCCTCTTGAGTTGCTACACCGACCGCCACGCCTCTGTATGCGCGTTGTGCCAAAAAGAAGCGGTCCTTGCATACACGGAATCTCAACAGGGCAAAACGGCCGCGCAGATTCGCAAAGACATCATGGATGGGAAATGGAAGGACGTCGACCTCTCAAAATACGAAGCGCCGGCGCCATCCAACTAATCATTCGACGTTGCGTCCTTGGCGGCGGAATTAGTGAACGGGATGGGAAGACGGGCCGGTCGGCCAGTCCTGCGGAGCAAAATCAACACCCCAGAAATGCGGGCTCGGCGAAAGAAATTCGACGCCGACGCGGGTCCCTTTTTCGGAAGTGTCGCCAAGGTAAACGACTCGGCATTCTTGCTCTTCCTCTGTTACCGGATTAATCAGCAGCAGGTCTGCGCCAAGGGCGAGCTCTTCTTGGAGGTAAAGCAGGCCTCCGTGAGCATTGATCACGATCGTCTGGCTGTTCTCGCGAAATTTCCGACCGTGAATGCTCTTGCCCGATGCGCGCACCGGTATGCGAGTGAAAACTCGTGAGCTGCGGCGCTGTTGGCTGCTACTTTGTTCGTTGACTTGTGCTTCGCTCATAGCTGTTTTCTATCGTGCACGGCGCGCGACCTGGAGTCAACAACGCCAGCCGCGGCAAGTGCCTAAAAACACAGTTCAGCTAAAAACCTTGCTAAAATCGCTCAAGGTTCCGATAGAATTACGCGTTTGTGCCATACAATGCAACCGGCCACGGTGCCCGCGCAGTTGGGGGGAGTCAGGAGCGCAGTATGAAGTTGATAGACTACATTGAGTCACGCCGCGACGAAAATCTGAACGAGCTGAAGGAATTTCTCCGCATTCCCAGCGTCAGTACGAAAAGCGAGCACAAGCCTGACATTGAGCGAGCCGCTCAGTGGGTGGCGGAGAAGTTGCGGACTGCGGGTTTGGAAAACGTCGAAATTGCGCAGACCAAGATGCACCCTCTGGTATACGGCGAATCGCTGCATGCTCCCGGTAAACCCACCATTCTTTTCTACGGACATTACGACGTGCAGCCTGCCGAGCCTTTGGATCTGTGGACCACTCCCGCATTCGAACCCACTGTTCGCGGCGGAAGCCTTTTCGGCCGCGGCACTGCCGACGACAAGGGTCAGGTTCACATTCATTTGAAGGCTATCGAGGCGCTTAAGAAAACAACCGGGCAGATACCGCTGAATGTGAAGGTTATGATTGAAGGCGAAGAGGAAATCGGCAGTGTGAGCCTTTGGGACTTCGTGCAGAAGAATCGCGAGCGGCTGAAAGCCGATGCCCTGGTTGTGTCGGATACTTCGATGCTGGCAAGGGGCGTCCCATCCATCACCTACGGATTGCGAGGATTGAATTACTATCAGATCGAACTCACGGGTCCCGCGCAGGATTTGCATTCCGGGGTTTTTGGCGGGGCAGTACCAAACCCGATTACGATCCTGGCGGAAATGATTGCGAAGCTGCACGACAAGAATTTTCGCGTCACGGTCCCAGGTTTTTATGACCGAGTACAAACACTTTCTCGCCGAGAGCGTGAAGCTCTGAATTCCCTGCCATGGAAAGAGAAGGACTTTCGCAAGACTGTGGGCGCGCCAGGATTATGCGGCGAGAAGGGCTACACTATCGTCGAACGGCTTTGGACCAGGCCGACGCTCGATATAAATGGAATCTGGGGCGGCTACATGGATGAAGGCGCTAAGACCGTGATTCCGTCGAAAGCGTGGGCAAAGTTTTCCACGCGCTTGGTGCCGAACCAGGATCCGGCAAAAATCGCAAAACAAGTTGAAAGACACATTCGAAAATTGCTGCCGAAAACCGTTACCGCCCAGTTTGAAGTTCTGAGCACCGGCAAGCCCTGGGTAGCTTCGTATTCCCATCCAATTTTCCAGAAAGCGATTAACGCGCTGGAGACGGGCTTCGGCAAAAAAGCGGTGTTCATTCGCGAAGGCGGTTCCATTCCGTTTGTGACTCAAATGCACGATACTTTTAAAGTTCCCTGCGTCCTTCTAGGCTTCGGGCTGCCGGATGAAAACGCGCACGCACCCGATGAACACATCGCGCTGGAAAATTATTTTGGCGGAATTAAAGCTGTCGCACTTTTTTACAATCAGCTGGCGTCGCAATAAAATTCTCATGGAAAGTAAGGGGCTTGAGGAAAGGGCCATTTTTCGGGCTTTTTTCAAGGATTTCCTTGCGTTCCGTGGACAGTGCGGCTATAGTCCGCAAGGCATCCCGGACCCCGGGGCCAAAAAGAAATTACAACGAAGAGGAGAAAGTAACTCGATGGCAAATCCGCTGAGCAAGTCTAAAATTATTGCGCACATGGCCGAAAAGGTCAGCACTCCTGAAAAGCCGGTATCCAAGAAACAAGTCGCGTCGTTTTTTGACGAATTCTTCAAGCTGGCCATAAAAGAGACGAAGGGCGCGGGGAAATTCGTGATCCCGGGCCTGGGCCGCTCCGTGAAAGCACATCGTAAGGCGCGTATGGGCCGCAACCCCGCCACGGGCGAGGCCATTAAGATAAAGGCCAAGACCGTCGTACGCTTGCGTGCTTCAAAAGCGTTTAAAGACGCCGTACTGAAGTAGCGAATTCGGCGCAGAGATTCGCGGCAAAACCCCCAGGCATCGCCGTCCCGCAACACGCGACGGAGGTTTGGGGGTTTTGTCTTTTCATCGAAGCTCGGTTTTCTTATAGATGGCGCAAGTGCAGCTTTATGCGTGGATTTCGATGAATCCTGAGGCTAAATGACTTCGCCGCATTGGGACGAAATTCGTACAGAGGAATATCGGCGCTTCCGCTTCAATTTTCCTGAGAAAACGCTTGCTGGGAAGACCGTCGTCGTCGCGGGCGGGACTGGCGGGCTGGGCCCCGCAACTGTGTCACTTCTCGCACGTGAAGGTGCGCAGCTCGTAGTCGGCTACCGGGCGAACCGCGCGCGCGCTGAGGAACTGCAAACCGCGATCGAGGAGAATTTCAACCGGAAAATCCTTTTAGTCCCGGGCGACCTCGCAAGACTGGAAACCAAGCGGAATTATGCCGCAGCCATCGAAGAACTTCGAACTCCGCTCGCCGGCGTCGTGATTTTTGCTGGAGATCCCGCACGCGTCACTTTCGAAAAACTCGACCGCGACGCTCTCTTGGCTTCACTCGAGGCGAATTATGTGGGACCTGTTTTGCTGGCGAGAGAGTTAGGTGAAGTGATGGAACGCAGCCCACAAGGCGGCAGCATAGTCTTCTTGGGCACTATGCAGGCGCTCTCTGTCTTTCCGTCGAGTCTGAATTACGCTGCGCCCAAAGCGGCGCTCGTGCATGCGGCAAAAATCCTGGCGCAGCAATGGAGCCATGTTCGCGTAAACGCGGTGGCACCCGGTGCCACACATGCGGGAATGGCTGCCGCGAGCATTCAATCGGGTAAATATGACACGCATATAGACAGCGGCGCGATTGAGCGCTTTGGCTACCCCGAAGATGTCGCGCGCGCAGTGCGCTTTTTTCTTGAACCTGACAATTACATCACCGGACAGGTAATCGTAGTCGACGGCGGACTCAGCTTACGCCGCCTTCGCGGATAGCCGCCGAATGCTTGAACACTCAGGACTCTTAACCGATCTCTATGAATTGACCATGGCGGCCGGATACCTGCAGACCGGCTTCGATGCTCGCGCTACCTTTGAATTATTCGTCCGGCATCTACCAGCCAAGAGGAACTACCTCGTGACAGCCGGACTCGAACAGGCTTTGGAGTTTCTAGAACAGGTTCATTTTACAAAGGATGAAATTTCTTACCTACGCCGGCATCCGATTTTTTGCAATATCCGCGATGAATTCTTCGACTACCTTGAGAGATTCCGCTTCTCCGGCGACGTTTGGGCCATGCCCGAAGGATCACTCGTATTCCCCGGCGAACCTATGCTCCGTGTCGTCGCGCCCATCATCGAGGGCCAGATTATGGAAACCTATCTGCTCGCGACGCTGAGTTATCAGACCATGATCTCCAGTAAAGCGGCGCGTGTGGTCACGGCAGCCGAGGGCCGCCAGATTGTCGACTTTGGAGCTCGGCGCGCGCATGGCAGCGAAGCCAGCCTTCTAGCAGCCCGTGCAGCGTCGATCGGCGGATGTGAAGGGACCTCAAACGTTCTCGCCGGACAACAATTCGGAATGGACACTTATGGAACCCAGGCGCATTCCTGGGTGATGGCGCACGAGAATGAAACAGAAGCGTTTCGTCACTTTCTGGATGCTTTCCCAACGCATGCCGTGCTTCTGCTCGACACCTACGATGTGCGCGTCGCCACAAAGACAATCATTAAGATGGGACGCAAGCCTGCTGGCGTGCGGCTGGACAGCGGCGACCTGGCGAAAGATAGCCGCTGGGTGCGCCGCGAACTGGATCGTGCCGGATGGACGGACGTCAAGATATTCGCCTCCGGTGATCTCGACGAATACAGAATTACGAAACTACTGGCTAAAGGCGCGGCGATTGACGCTTTCGGTGTTGGCACATCCTTGGCCACGCCGGGTGATGCACCACACTTGAATCTGATCTATAAACTCGTGGAGGTCGAGCGCGCTGGACAAATTCGCGAAGCAGCAAAATTGAGTGCCGCAAAAGTTACATACCCGGGTCGCAAACAGGTTTTCCGGTATTCGAATGGCAAATGCCAGTACCAAAGCGATAAAATTGCACTGGAAGGCGAACCGGCAAACGGGGGTGAGCCCATGTTGATCGAAGTAATGCGCGGCGGCCAGCGCATCGCGCCGGCTGAATCGATCAGTGTTTTACGGGGTCGGTGTATAAATAGCTTAACTCGGCTGCCCCGCCGCTTCCTGCAGATCAACCGAACCGCGGTCTATCCCGTACGTTATAGTCAGCGGCTAAAAACGATGCTGGAAAAGGTGCGACAACGTGTTCGCAGGGCCGCGAAAAAATAAATCCTGGCGCCGCGCAGGAATTTAAGTCCATGCTGAAAAGTAAAGTTGCCTTTTGGGAAGTGGACGTGCAGGAGGATTTCATGCTGCCCGGAGGAAAGCTGTATGTCTCCGGCGGGGAAAAAATCATTCCAAACATTACGCGGTTAGTGGACGTCGCGCGTGAAGGACGCGTGCTTCTTATTTCCAGCGCCTGCCGTCATCTTCCCGATGATCCGGAATTCGAAATCTTTCCGCCTCACTGCGTTCGTGGGACTCCAGGAGAGCGCATCATTCCCCAGGGGCTGGCGGGAAAAGTCCATTTCATCCCGAACGACGGAACCGCGAAGCTGCCGGATTCTATTTTCAATAATCAACAGCTCGTTCTCGAGAAGCAAACTCTGGATGTTTTCAATAATCCTCATGCGGAAACAATTGTTAATCGACTTGGCAAAGATACCGAATACTTGGTCTTCGGCGTGGTTGTAGAACACTGCGTACATTTGGCCGCGAAAGGCTTGCTCGATCGCGGCCGCAAAGTCTCGATTGTTAAAGACGCTGTCGAAACCTTAAAAGGCGCCGATGGGCGCCGTTCGCTCGATGAACTTAAATCGCTTGGCGCAGCATTCGTCTCCACCGATGAAGCAATCGCGATGGTTGCCGCCAAGTCTGCGCGCTGAACCACCATCGCCGTTACAGAGAAAATAAAATGTCGCTCGAACAACAGCAGTTGGCTTGGAAGTTGCTTCAGCAGGCCTATCAAGCGCAGATGCACGGTGATTACGACCACGCCGTTGAGCTCTACACGAAATCGCTGGAAATCTTCCCTACCGCCGAAGCGCATACTTTCCTGGGCTGGACCTATCACTTCCAGGGAAAAGTGGACGAAGCCATCGCCGAATGCAAACGCGCCATCGAAGTGGATCCGGATTTCGGCAATCCGTACAATGACATTGGCTCTTATTTGATAGCGCTTAGGCGTTTTGATGAAGCCATTCCCTGGCTGGAGCAGGCCATCGCCGCCCCGCGCTACGACCCGCGCCACTTCCCGTACTTCAACCTCGGCCGCGTTTACCACGCCAAAGGCATGCTCACCCGGGCGCGCGAATGCTTTCAGCAAGCGCTTCGCATTGAGCCGCAGTACACTCTCGCGCGCCAAGCCATCGAAAATCTCCGCCGGATGGTTAACTAGTCGGATTGCACGGAGGCATTCCTTGGTTTCAGGATCTTGTCGTACAGCCAGGTGAGAGCTGCTGTGAGAATTCCTATCGCGCTGATGACCCACCACATCTGCTGTGGCCTGCGTATCACTTCGCCGTAGTAGTGCACTAGGTAGCCCCCCAACGGCCCGCCGATGAGATATCCAATCGCTATGGGCAGAAACGCGTAGCCCATATAAAGCCCCTGCTGTCCGGAAGGCGCAAGGCGCGAAATGTATTCATAGTATCGCGATGCTTGCGTGATCTCGCCTATCGCTACCCCCACTAACGTCGCGACTAAAATCGGAATCGTCGGATGAATAGCCAAAAGTATCCAGGAAAGACCCGTGATAAAGAAGCCCAGCGCCATGGCCCTGACCGCCGGCATTTTCCGAGTAAGGTATGACACCAGAATCTGGAAACAAATCACAATTATTGGGTCTACCGACAAAATCAAATCCACATTTGCTTTTGGATTCACATAACCGCGAATGAAAAGCGGAACAGAAATATATTGCTGCCAGAATACGATGTAAAAACCGGAGGAAATCACGAGAAAAAGGACGAATCGGAAGTTGCCCAGCACAACAAACATGTTGCTGAGGGCAGTGAAGACGCTTGCTACCTTCTGTTCTCCAGAGCGTCCAGGCTCGCGATAGAAGAATAGCGTAGTCCAAAACATCAGGAAAACGCTGAGAGCGGCTACACGGAACACGCTTTCGATTCCCCACCCCAACTGCTTTCGCACAAGCCAAGCGACGATGGGCCCAAGCGCACCGCCAATATTCACTAGGGTGTAATAAATCGAATACCCTAGCGAGCGAACGTTTTCGCTCGACGCACGCGCCGTTGTCCCGGCCACGCACGGCTTCACGACGCCTGGGCCTAGTGCCGGAATCATCAGTATTGCAAGAACCAGCCATTTATCGCCCATCGCGCGCCGTAAGGATTCCATCCAGGGAGCAGCGAGCGAACCGAGAAGAAAATAGCCTACCGTCATGACCAGATAAGCGAACATCAATGCGCGGCGGAAGCCAAAGCGGTCTGCAAGCGTTCCGCCAAGAATCGGCAGAAACCATACGACCATACCGAATATGCCCACCACCCAACCGGTTAGCTCGCTCGAGAAATGCAGCTGCTCGCTTAGGTAAATGGCCAGGACCGCGCTCGTCGCATAGTAGGCTACACGTTCGAAAATCTCCGTGAAGTTTGCGATCCAGAAGGCCGGCTCAAAACCGGAGCGGATTTCTCGCAGACGCTGTGTAAAACTCAACGGTCCCCCGGCACCACGTTGGCAATGCGCGGCGCATAGCTTTTCGATGCCATGTCAGGCCGCGATTGTAACGGAACACCCGCCCGCGCGCTCTCGATTTTTGCGTTTCAGAAGCGTGTGTTAAGATTGCTCGTTTGGTCTGAAGGAAGGTTGCAAGGAAACGATGCCCGTCGCAACGATGAAGGCTTTGCGCAAGATGCGTCCCGCGCGTGGCGCGCAGCTTGAGTCAGTACCGATTCCCACTCCTGGCCCCACGGAAGTAATTGTTCGCGTTCGCGCAGCGTCAATTTGCGGGACCGACCTGCACATTTACGGCTGGGATCGCTGGTCCGCTTCGCGGATTCACCCTCCGATGACGTTCGGGCATGAATTCTGCGGCACCGTGGATAGAGTTGGATCCGAGGTCACCTCGGTCAAGCCTGGCGATTTCGTTAGCGCCGAAATGCACGTGAATTGCGGACATTGCCGGCCCTGCCGCATGGGGCAGCTCCATCTCTGCCAAAATGTGAAAATCATCGGCATCGATGCCGACGGCTGCTTCGCCGAATTCGTGCGTATCCCCATACGCAATATCTGGAAAGTTGACCCGGCCATCCCCGAACACTACGCCGCCATACTCGATCCGTTGGGGAACGCGGTCCACACGGTACTTGCGGGAGAAATCGCTGCGCTAAACGTGGTTGTCACCGGCGCCGGCCCCATCGGTCTAATGGCCATCGCGGTGGCTCGCGCCTGCGGCAGTGCGATGATTTTTGCCACCGAAGTAAATCCGCACCGCCGGGAGTTGGCAAAACAAATGGGCGCGGACGAAGCGCTCGATCCGAATCAGGGAGACGTGGTCGCGCGAGTTTTGGAGGCGACCGAAGGCGCGGGCGTTGACGTCCTCCTCGAAATGAGCGGAAACTCTGCGGCCATTCATCAAGGGTTCCAAATGCTGCGGCCTGGCGGGCGCGCTTCGCTTTTGGGAATTCCTAAAGACCCTGTCACCTTCGACCTTGTAAACGACGTCATCTTTAAGGGCGCGACGGTTCAGGGAATTTATGGCCGTAAAATGTTCGAGACCTGGGTGCAAATGACGGAACTTCTGAAGCATGGCAGGCTGAATCTGGAGCCGCTATTCAAAGAACGCCTGCCATTGGAAAAATTCGCCGACGCATTTTCGCTTCTGGAATCCGGAGAAGCCGGCAAAATTCTGTTTTATCCCAACGGCTCGCATAAATAGTTAGTCCCACAATTTATCGGAGAAATCATGAGCACATCCACGCGTCCACAGTTCAAATTCCTGCACGAAGCTCTCGAGGATTTGAAGGCCAAGCACCTTTATTTTCGTTTGAAGATTCTGGAAGGTGAACAAAAGCCCCTCGCAAATTTCGACGGCAAGGAAGTCATCAATCTGAGCTCGAATAACTATCTGGGATTGACCACCCACCCCAAGCTGCGGCGCGCAGCCATCGACGCCACGCGAAAATTCGGCGTGGGCTCAGGCGCCGTCCGCACCATCGCCGGAACCATGAAGATGCACATGGATCTTGAAGAGCAGATCGCAGGTTTTAAACAAGTTGAAGCCTGTGTGGTTTTCCAGTCTGGATTCGCGGCAAATGCAGGAACGGTTTCGGCTATTCTGAGCAAAGACGACCTGATCGTTTCCGACGAGCTGAACCATGCTTCCATCATCGACGGCGCGCGCCTTTCAAAAGCAACCATCAAGGTCTTCAAACACAAAGATATCGCCGATTGCGAACGCATCCTGAAAGAAACCCAAGACTGGAATGCAAAAAAGCTTCTGATTACCGACGGGGTTTTCTCTATGGACGGCGATATCGCCAATTTGCCGGCGCTCTGCGATCTTGCCGAAAGATATAACTGCATCATGATGGTGGATGACGCGCACTCCTCGGGCGTGCTGGGAAGCCGCGGGCGCGGGACCATCGATCATCTGGGATGCCACGGCCGCGTCGATATCCAAGTCGGCACTCTCAGTAAAGCCATCGGTTCCATCGGTGGCTACGTCTGTGGCTCGCACGATCTGATTGAATTTCTCTACCAGCGCGCCAGGCCGTTTCTTTTTTCCACTTCGCACCCACCGTCCGTGACGGCCACCTGTCAGGCTGCCTTTGCGTTGCTCGACTCCGAGGCCGGTGACCGGCTGGTAAAGAAGCTCTGGTCAAACACGAAATTCTTCAAGCGCAAATTGAAAAAGCTTGGCTTCAACACGGGCAAGAGCGAGACGCCCATTACGCCCATCATGGTGGGCGATGCGGAAAAAGCCTTCCAGTTTTCGCGGGAGCTATTTTCCGAAGGCGTGTTTGTCGTCGCCCTCGGTTTTCCCACCGTTCCGGAAGGCAAGGCTCGGTTACGCACAATAGTCACCGCAACTCACAAGCGTAGTGATTTGGAACGGGCGCTCGAGATTATCGAGCGTGTTGGCAAAAAGCTCGGAATCGTCTGAGATTCGATAGTCTTGGCTCCGAGACCGCGAATTAACTAACTGAGATACTTGTGGTTACTTCACATCTCGGTAAGCTTCTGATACGCTGGCAGCGAAAATCAGAGAGGCGCCGCAACTCTAGCAAAGTTGCTTACTCGGAACGCCTGCCAGTCAAAGGTCGGCGGCTTTGCCGAAGCTCAGACACGCAAAGACAATCGTGGAGGAATGCCGATGACTCCCTTCAAAGCTCTTGTCCCTGCCGCGTTGCTGGCGATGGCAATCTGCGGCTGGGCACAAGCCGGGCTTGCTATTCAGGCAAGCGCTTCGGGACAGTCCACCAATCCAGCGCGGTCCATCACGGTCCCAAGTGACACATCCGTTCTCGGAAAACTGCTTACGAATCTGGACGCTGCGCAGGCGAAAGCAGGCGATCCCGTAGACGTTCAAATTTCAGAAGACATCAAATCGGGTCGTGATGTTCTAGTCAAAAAAGGGTCGACTCTGAACGGTCACGTCACTACTGTTGAGCAAGGCTCGAAGTGCGTGATCGGAATTCTCTTCGATCGCGTCACGCTGAAGAATGGCGACCAATTTAGTCTCAATCTGAGCATTCAAGCGTTAGCTCCCCAATCGGATGTTAAATCGGATTCTCTGATGACTGGCCGAGGTATGGCGCAGAACACGGCCGACGCGACCGTAACCGGCCACTCGGGGGCCACAAGCGGAAGTGTCGACGCACTAGACCACAAGAGCACGGGCGTATACGCGATGCCGGGTGTTTCGCTCGCGATTGAGATAGCTAACGGACAGCGCATTTCATTGGTGGTCTCGACATCCGGAAACATCCGCCTGAAAAAGGGCGCACAACTCCTGATGCAGGCTGTCAGCCAATAGGGTCTGCGTTCTTCTCCAAATGGCTTTGCTTCTGCCCCGAAATCAAGGCGCAAGTGTCAACTGCGGATGCATATATCTGTACAAGGCCAGCACCATGGCGCCCATACCCCAGACCAGCACGACAAACGCGATCCAGCCTCCGATGTACGGCAACATATGCACTGCGCGCAGGATCAAAAGGCCCACAGCGAGCCTTCCCAGGGCGGAACCGACTCCGACGCCTTCGCCCAGGATTCTTTCGCCCAACCACGATCCCACAAAGACCTGTGCTGAATAGATTGCAATAGCCCAGAGCAATAAAGCTGAGACTCCGACGCCAAGGCCTACGATCGTAATGCAAACTATAATCGCTACAATCGGCGTGGCAAAAAAGAACAATAAACCCAAGCCGATTGATTGTGCCGCCTTCCTGCACGCGCGCTCCGCGTCGAAGAAAAATCCCGGCGCCAGCAGGAGCACCACCAGTCCGAACACGAAACTTGCTCCCCAAAGCAGTGTTTGGTGCCAGTAAAACCTGGCCGAAGAATAATCCCTTTCCGGCCCGCGCTTTTTCAGTGTGAATTCTACCGGGCTTCCCAATTTCGCAGTCGGCGAAACGTCCGGCTGCTCGTGCGCCTCCACCTTCGTTTGCCCTTTGATCTCAGCCTTTGCCCCAATCGTCACATGACCGGCGTGAATCATCGCGTTGTGCCCAAGCACGCCATTCACGCCTATCTCTCCACCATAAGCAAGCAAGTCTCCCGCAACCCCGCCATCCAATTGTGCCTGACCAAACCCGAGCGTCATCGTTCCGTTCACTCTTGCCTTCTCATCCAGATTCACATCGCCCGCCCAACCCATGACATTTCGCGTCACCGTATTATTGAGCTGAAGGGTTTGGACGCATGCGCGCACATTTCCATCAACCAGTCCATTCACACGCAATTCCTGGGCGAACGCAAGCACGTCCCCTTTCACGTGTCCATTCACAGTCACACTGTGGGACCACACGATTAGATCGCCGTCAACGTCACCGTTTATTTGCGTGTGGTCGGCAAGGACGATCAAGTCCGTCTTCACTTCTTCTCCCGCCGGCAAAGTGTAATTGGGATTGCCGTGTTTTGTTTCTGCTGCATTTGCAGCCGGAGGTATCGCCAGCGAGCAAATGATCGCTCCCATCACGACCGCAATCGTCGGGGAACTCCGCCAACGGCGGCGCAGCAGCCACATTACGACCAGTCCGAGAGTCGCCACTGCCAAGAATTCCATTAAGCTTCGCATCGCGTCCCATCCTTTCCAAAATGCACCGCTGAAAAAAAGCATGGTAAAGAGATTGCCCTGCGTAAAGCCCGCTTGCGCGGCCTGCGCGCGCCATGGTTCCACAAATCCGCTCCAAAGTGTGTAAGCCCCGCCTGCGCTCAGGCCCAGCGCCGAAATCCATCCCCACGGCGCGGGGTGCCGCTCCGGCGCATTAGTCAGGTGTGCGGGAACTGATTCATCCTCTCCGGCGAGCGATTCGCGCAACCACGCCCCTTCGGTCTCCAGCGCATGAAGCAGTTCGCGGCATTCAGCACAGGAAACAGCGTGGCCGGCGATATCGCGCGCGTGCTCCGCATCGAGTTGCGATTCCAGGTAGAGCAGCGCGGTCATTTCATCGAAGTGACTCATACTTTGCCCCCAGCGGCGCCGCGAATCAGCGGAGCGTCATTCCCTGCCAGTACATCGCGCAATTGATGACGCGCGCGCAACAGCAATACTCCAACGAATGCGCGGCGTACACCCAGCGTGTCGGCGATCTCGTCATAACTCATTTCCGCGAAGTAACGCAGCACCAGCGCCATTCGCGCACGGTCCGGCAGCTTTTGCAACCCGTTGCGAACTTCTTTGCTGCCGTGCTCCGCTTGAAGACGTTCGAGCTGGCTTGGATCCGGGTGCTCGAGCGGCAATGTTTCCAGATCTCCGGTTTCCAGATCTTGCCGAATCCGGCGCCGCCGCAGCGTATCCCAGCAATGATTGCTCGCAACTTTATATAGCCACGCCGTGAAAGGCCTGGACGAATCGTAGGTCCCGAGCTTTTGTCGCACCTTCATAAAGACTTCCGTGGTGGCGTCCTCTGCATCTTCGCGCGTCGGAAGCGCCCGGCGGCAGAACCGGAAAATTGCCGGCCCATACATCCGATAAAGTTCGCCCCAGGCGTCCGCGTCGCCGGCCCGGACTTGGGTAAGCACTTCCGCGATTTCAGCGGCGCTCATCTCTCCGGTGGCCTTTCGTCGCTCCATATATGGATACGCAGGGACCCTTGAAAATATTTCACTTAGGTTACAGCTGGCGGCTGCCCGACCGGGGCCAGCCCGCAAAGTTACACGGGGTAGACCAGCCTAACAAATGCCTTCTGAATTTCGGAGTTATTCCTATAAACAGAAGCGGCTCGGCTCCCCGGAATAGCCAGAGGGCCGAGCCGCTGAAACAGCGCTGCGTTAAGGAGATGCCTAGAACATGAGCTTTACAGCAAACTGGATGCTTCGCGCTCCGCCGCCACCCAGGACCGGATTGCCCAACCCAACGTCCGACGTTGCCGTGAGCGGGTAAAATCCCTGGCTGCGGCCCAGAGGAAGAACACTCGGGCTACTTCCGGTGCTGATGCCATTGAAGCCAGCATCGGCAAAGAAAGCCGGAAGCAAAGGACTGGCAAAGTTAGGATGGTTTGCAACGTTGTAGAAGTCCGCTCGGAACTCCAGTTTGAAACGTTCCGTGATAGGCGTCATCTTGCTGATGGCAAAATCCAAGTTTCTGTAATCCGGGCCAAGCAATGAGTTGCGGCCTTCGTTGCCGAAATGGCGCGTTCCCGGAATACAATTCCCGGAAGTAGTGATGAACTGTGCCGGCCCGCTGGGGTTGAGGGTGCAAGGTACGGTGAACGCTGACAGGTCGAGAAATTCAGACGGATTGCTGCGATCGTAATGGACCGGTCCCACGACGTCGGGCCGCCCAAAATCCTCCCCGCTGCCATCGTAATCACCTTCAAAGTCATAGTTCAAGCTAAACGGGTGCCCGCTCATTAGTGTCAGGATTCCGCTGAACGACCAGCCCTCTCCGAATTTCTTAAACTTGTCTATTTTCGGAAAATCGTACACGGAAGACATTACGAATCGATTGCGCACGTCGAAGTTGGAGGGGCCCTTGTTGCCGCCAGGGTCCGTGCTGTCGTTCGGCTGTGAAGCGTTCGGCACGTAATCTTGACCGTCGCTCGCCGTATCAATGGAATGCGACCAGGTGTAAGCAATCTGGTTATTGAAACGGTGCCAGCTGCGCTGTGTGAGCGACACCTGAAGTGAGTTGTAATTCGAATTCGCGCCAGTCTCCACTTCGTTAACAAAAAATGGCGCGTTGGGAGCCAGTGCACTCAGCGGCGTGGTGAAACCGACTACCGGAGCGCCCGGGCATTGCGGAGCTCCGCGCGCAATCGAATCGTTACCGCCATCATCAGCAATCCCACAGAAGGTATCAATCGCGGTTATTTGGGCGTGGCTCGGTTGATTGATATCGCGGAAATAGAAGAGTTTGCGTCCGATCGATCCCACATACCCTACTTGGAGTACCGTTTTGCTAGTCAGCTGCTGCTGGATGTTCAGATTGTAATTGTAAACGTAGGGCGTACGTAGCCGGGGAGAGACTGTAAATGCGTCTGTAGTCTGATTGGTCGGTCCTGCGATCACTGAATTCGGATCGAAGACGGGTGCACCGGACTGAATAATCGAATCGCCGAACAAAGGACTGGCAGGGGTGCCATTGACGGGCAGAGCCGGATTCAAAGAGAATGTAATGTAAACAGGGTTCGGGCCGATAGCATTGTACGCAGGCCCGGTGTTAAACGTGTTATAGGCTAGTTGGCCCGTAAAAAAGTCCTGCGAGAAGCCGTCGTAGAAAACGCCTGCGCCTGCGCGAATCACCGTCTTTCCCTTCCCAAACAGATCATACGCTGCGCTGACCCGCGGGCCGAAGTTGTTGAAATCCTTCGGATACAGCTGGCTCTTTTGCTCAAGACCAACTGCCGGGTTATAAACGCTCAACTGATTGCCATCCGCGCCAATTACGCCATAGTAATCCCAGCGAAGACCCAGGTTGACCATCAGTCGGCTGTTCACATGAATTCCATCTTGAATGTACAGTCCGTGGGAATTCTGGTGAGCGTTTCGCGAAGTGTTTCCGACGTTGGTGTTCCCGCCATCGAGTCCTCCACCAAGGAATTCTGCAAGGCTATTAAAATCAAGCTCGCCACGCTCCACAAGATCGTTGAACGATTTCACCGTGGTCCGCCGGAATTCGTAGCCGAACTTGATGTCGTGGCGACCCACTTTCCACGAAAAATTATCGATAAGCTGCCAGTTCGAATCCACTCGATTACGTGGGTTTGAAAACGCCGAGGAGCCAAGGTCTGCGAGTCCGCCTACGTCAATCGTTGGCAGTCCGAAGTCCCGCGGATTCGCGGTGCCGGCGCCTTGAAGATCGATTGTATTTAGTCCGAGAGATACGTTCGGATCGCCGAAGATTCCCGCGTCCTCGGGAAAGAATCCGTTCCGGTACCGGTTCCAGCCAAATCTCAGTTCGTTCACTTTCTGAGGTGAAACCGTCCTTACCCAGCTAACGGACACCAACTGAGTACGAATCGGCGCATCGGTATTCGTGTTGGGCAGGTTATTGCCGCCGCCAACGCCGAGCGGAAAGCTCTGATGACTATTCCCGAAGAAGTAGCGTCCAGAAATCTGGTTATTGGCATTCAGGCTGTGATCGATCTTGATAAGGGCGCTGTCCAGATTGTTCGTCGCCGGTCCACCGGCGGCTGTCGTGGTGGGCCAAACATTGTTACCGCCCGAGCAGTGCCCATTGTTGTTGCACAAATTGTACAGATTCAAGATGACGGGATTGACGACGGCCGAGTTGCCCTGGATGCAGGCGATAACGGTACTCGTGCACAGCGCCGGATTGCCGCCCAAAGAAGTGATCGCTTGCGCGTAATCGTTAGGGTCGCCCGCAACTCCGTCATTTAGGGTCGGCACGCTGTTGATCGAAGTGATGGCCATTCCTTCGCGCTGGCCTTCGTACGAAGCGTAGAAAAAGGTCTTGTCCTTGGTAATTGGCCCGCCCACCGATCCGCCAAACTGATTGTTGCGAAACGCATCTTTCGGCTGGCCCACTGCGTTGAAGTAGTTTCGCGCGTTCAACACCGCATTCCGGAAATCTTCGAATGCGCTGCCGTGAAGTTGGTTCGTTCCACTTCGCGTGACAATGCTGACCACCGCGCCGGAATTTCGCCCGTACTCCGCCTCGAAATTTGTGAGCACGTTCAATTCCTGGATAGAATCTTCCGGAAGGATTGTCCCGGGCACGCCGAACACTCCACCCTGGTTGATTGCCGGCAGGTTCCGGTAGCCGTCATTCATATCCGTGCCGTCGAGAAGGTAATTGTTGGAGCGCCCGCGGCTGCCATCTGCGCTGAAAAGCCCGTAGGACCCTGGCGAGTCACCGCCGCCATTCGGTTCACCTGCCGTGCCGGGAACCATGATGAGAAGCTTGGTATAGTCGCGGCCATTGATCGGCAGTTCTTCAATTTCGTGGTTCTCGAAGGCACCGCCGAGCGTATCGCTCGCCGTCTCTACTACCGGTAACGTTTCGCCTGAAACCGTAATTTGCTGGCTCACCTCACCTGGTTTCAAAATGGCGTCAACACGCCGCTCTGCCGCCACCGAAACGAGTATGCCGTTAGTCGCAGTCTTCTGAAAACCCTTCATTTCGACCGTTACGTTGTAGTTGCCCACCGGAAGTTCCGGCATCAAATAGCCGCCGTCGGTCGTCGTATCTGTACTGCGATCGACGCCGGTATCGACGTTGTGCACCGTCACGTGGGCACCCACCACAGCCGCGCCGGTGCTATCCGTCACCGTGCCCAAAATCGTTCCGCGAAACGTCTGGGCCTGGCTTGTCGTCGCGCCTGCCAGTATCACCAACACTGCTCCACACACGAATGCGAAGCGAAGGCTGCATCGGCGCAAGGTTTTCATGAATACTCCTCTGAGTTTTGAAGACAGAATCGCTGCCATTTCAGATTATGCAGAGGACTTACCGAACGGGTGTCCCCCAGCCGTCCAACTCCGCAGCCGTGCTAAAAAATGATGTAATACCTATAAGCCTCAATGGGTTATGAGTCAAGCGTCATTGTTCGTCCGCGCCGGAGTCTGCGTTGCCCCGGCGCATAAGCAGATAAACGCGACTCTGATATACTCGGCGTTCGCTCTGTACCGAGCGCACCAACCCGGCTGAATGCCTTCCAAACAGACAAAGCGCCTTTTCCTGGTCGATGCCATGGGCTACATCTTCCGCGCCTTTTTTGCCCCCATGGAGCGGCTGCAAACCAGCGGCGGCATACCCACGAAAGTCCCCTATCTTTTTGCCACCATGATGCGCCGCTTGCTCAACAACAAAGACCGGCGCCCCGATTACCTCGCGGTGGTTTACGACCACCCTTCACCCACATTTCGCGACAAGCTCTTTGCCTCCTACAAAGCCCAACGCCCCCCTATGCCCGATGAGCTTTCCATTCAGATGCCCTTCGTTCGCCGCTATTGCGACGCCATGCGGCTGCCCATCCTGGAATATCCCGGCTACGAAGCCGACGACGTAATCGGCTCTCTGGCACGCCAAGCCCGGCAAGAGGATCTCGAGATTTACATAGTCACTAGCGACAAAGATCTGATGCAGCTCGTGGGCGGACCTGTCCGTCTGCTCAACCCGACAAAAGGCGATCTAATCGTCGATGAAAAGATGGTCGAAGAATTGATGGGCGTGCCTCCCAATAAAGTACCGGACGTGATGGCCTTGATGGGCGATTCCATTGACAACATTCCGGGCGCGCGCGATCCCAACGACAAACCTGCCCCCGGCGAGCGTCGCAAAGCCGGCATTGGCGAGGTGGGCGCGCGCCAAATAATTCAGCAATTCGGCAGCGCCGAGGAAGCCATAAGGCGCGCCGGCGAAGTGAAACGCGCCAGTTACCGCGAAGCACTCGAGAAATGCGGCGAGTTTGTAAAACTCAGCAAGCAGCTGGCGACAATCCCTCTCGATGCTCCGGTTCCACTCGAGCTCGAAGCACTCAAGATCCAGCAACCGCATCTTTCCGCTCTGCGCGATTTGTACGCCGAACTCGGATTCACTTCCCTCCTGCGCGAACTCGCTCCGGCAGTAGATGAAGAGAAAACCGATTATGCTGCATTCAATTCGCGCGACGAATTCGTTAGTTTTTTCAAAACGACGTCTCCCGGCGCCGAAACATCCGCCTGGCTTTCACTCGACTCAAAAGACCCGGACGAAGAAGGCTATGGTACCTATGTCTTAAATGTGGAGATCTCCTCCAAGCCCCGTAGCGCGCGCACCCTTGCGAACGACGCCGAGAATAAGAACCTGGCCGCGTTGAAAGAATGGTCAGCGGATGCCAAGCGTCCGAAAATAGTCCATGATCCAAAGCTTTTTCAACTCCTGGCTCCATCTCACTCTGCCGACTCTCCGCACGCGGTTTCCGGGATTCGCCACGCCACCATGCTCTATTCCTATCTGTTGCGCCCCACCACTTCGAATCATGAATTTGCCGAAGTAGTTCTGCGCCACTTGAATAGAACCCTGTCCGGCGCTTCCGGCGAGCGAGCGGATTTTCTGCTTCGCCTGGCGCCGATCTTGCGTGCGGAGGTTGAGAAACAAGGCCTCCTGGACGTTTACGAGAGAATTGACCTACCACTAGCCTCCGTACTAGCCCGTATGGAAGCCGCCGGAGTTCGCGTTGACAAGAACGAATTGGATATCATCTCCAAGAAGGCCCAGGAAGAGATCGGCCGGTTAGAAAAGAGCATATATGAGCTCGCAGGTTTCGAATTCACCATTAATTCCCCCCAGCAGCTTGCCGAAGTCCTCTTCGACAAACTGAATCTGCAGCCGCCGCGAAAAAGCCGCGTTAAATCGCGTTCCACCGCCGCGGAAGTGTTGAACGAGCTCGCGCTGGTGCATGAGCTGCCCAAGAAAATTCTCGAATATCGCGAGCTCGCAAAATTGAAATCCACTTATTCCGATTCTTTGCCTAAGCTGATTCATCCGGTATCCGGCCGCTTGCACACGCGTTTCTCCCAAACCGGCACCGCTACGGGCCGTCTCAGTTCTTCGAATCCAAACTTGCAGAACATCCCAGTTCGCACGGAATTAGGTCGCGAAATCCGCGCCGCCTTCATCGCCGCGCCAGGCAACAAACTCCTTTCCGCGGACTATTCCCAAATCGAACTTAGAATCCTGGCGCATCTTTCCGAAGACCCTGTCCTCGTCGAAGCCTTCCGCCGCGGCGAAGACATCCATTCTCGAACGGCCCAGGAAGTTTTCGGTGTAGCGCCCTTCGCGCAAACGCCCGACCACCGTCGCGTAGCCAAAGTCATCAACTTCGGAGTCATCTACGGCCTTTCACCTTTCGGCCTGGCGCAAACTTTAGGCATCGATACCAGAGAAGCGGCCAAATTCATTGCCACCTATTTCGAACGCTATAGCGGCGTGAAAAAATATCTAGATGCGCAAATCGCCGAGACCCGCAAAACCGGTTTTACCAAAACAATATTCGGGCGCACTCGCCCCATCCCAGAAATCAATTCTCCTCAGCCCAACATGCGCAACTTCGCCGAACGCACCGCCATGAACACGCCCATGCAAGGCTCTGCCGCCGACTTGATCAAACTCGCCATGATCGAGCTGGACCGCCGCCTGCCGAAAGAAGATTTCAAATCGCGAATGATCCTCCAGGTTCACGACGAATTGCTTTTTGAAGGCCCGGAAGACGAAATTCCGCGCCTTACCAAGCTGGTTAAAGAAGTGATGGAAAACGTGTACGCGCTCAGCGTCCCTTTGATCGTGGATACCAAGGTCGGTAACAACTGGCGCGACATGAAGTAGAAAATTAGTTAATTCCGCATCCGGAGCGTTTTTTACTACTATTAATCTGCCGATCTTGAGGAGAAAATAATGGACCACCCCGAAGGCTTTCTGAACCTCGTCAAAGACGCGAAAAAACGAATCAAAGAAGAAGACTACCGCGAAGTAAAAAAGAAAATCGAGTCCGGCCACCCCCTGGTTCTCGTCGACACTCGCGAGGACAGCGAATGGGCTCGCGGCCACATTCCCGGCGCCGTCCATTTGAGCAAGGGCATCATCGAACGTGACATCGAAAAGGCCATCCCGGATAAAAGCTCGGAAATTGTACTTTATTGCGGCGGCGGATTTCGTTCCGCTCTGGCCGCCGACAATCTTCAGAAAATGGGCTATAGCAATGTGATTTCAATGGACGGCGGCTGGCGCGGCTGGACCGAATCCGGTTTTCCGGTAATCAAAGATTAAGCTACTTGGGTGTTCCTCGGGTTCTCGATTTTCGGAAGTGGCTGGGGCGGGTGGATTCGAACCACCACCGTCTGCATTAACAGTGCAGCGTCCTACCAATTGGACCACGCCCCAACAGAAGCTCTCATCATCATGCGTGAAAGGCTGTTGATCGGCAACCCCTGCACCGAATGCCCCGACTAAGAATCCGTAAATAGCTGGCCGCGAGGTTGCCCTTTCGCAAGAGGCGCCGGAGCGGCAGGCTCGCTGAAATCCTTCGTCCAACTCCAATTCCGAAT
>PLZZ01000213.1:0-2894 GCA_003153585.1 Acidobacteriota bacterium
CTTTTTTTGCGGTGATGGCGATGTTAAAGTCAATGAGGATGCCGAGGTAGCTCAGTTGGTAGAGCAGCCGATTCGTAATCGGCAGGTCGGCGGTTCAAGTCCGCCCCTCGGCTCCAGCTTCTTGCAGAAGCGTTCGATGCGATGGGTTGTAGAAATTCCTCACGTGGCGTCCTCTTTCGTAGCCGGCCACGCGGCTAAGCCCCGGTAAGGCGGATTGCCCGCTGGAGAAATCTGCAGGCGTCCGCGTGTTCCCAACAACATAAGAAAGCCGGCGTAATCGCTTGCGGTTTTAACGATTCAATAAGCAAGGAGCGTGGAGCATGGAGCAAATTCCCCGTGGGGAAGGCAGATGAAGCGCACTCTGTGCACTAGCCAGGAGTTCCAAATCGGAAATTCCGGTTAATATAAATTTGTAAAGAATTTTGGCGAGAGTATTCTTTTTAACGGGGCCTCGCTAGGCGATCGCTAATTTGATGAGGGTTCAGCTTCCTCGCAGGTCGCCACGAGCAATCATTTTCATGAATTTCTGCCAAGTGATGAAACAGAAACGGCGCTCCTTGGCGGCGATATTGTGACCTTTCAGGGAAAAGGCTGGATGACCTGGAGAAGAATAAGAATCTTGCTCGTGGCGACGGTCATTTTATGGCCAAGTCTGCTGAGCTGTTCCGGCGCGTTCGCGCAGCAAAGCAAGGTCGGAAACCTGACGGGGCAAGCCAAGCGCGGGAAAGAATTGTACGGACGCTACTGCGTGGGCTGCCACGGTCCACGTGGAGACGGAGAAGGGGAGAACGCTGCGTACGTAGATCCGAAGCCGCGCGACTTCACGATGGGCCTCTTCAAGTGCCGGTCCACACCTTCTGGAAGTATTCCACTGGACAGTGATTTATTTGACACGGTTGGGAGGGGCGTTGATACGACCGGGATGCCGCGTTGGTTCCCCCTAACGCCACAAGAACGCGCGGACTTGGTTGCATATGTGAAGACTTTTTCGGGGCGTTTCGTGGAGGAAAAGCCGGACAAACCTGTCGATATTGCCTCCGAAACACCGGTTACGCCCGAGAGCATCCAACGCGGCAGCGAGGTGTATCAATCCCTGAAATGCTTCGAGTGCCACGGAGAAAAGGGACGGGGCGACGGTCCTTCCGTCTCATCGCTTCGCGACAGCAAGGAGAACCCGATCGTTCCCTATGATTTCACTATTGGAACGCGCTTCAAGTGCGGAGAATCTGATCAAGACCTCTATCGTATTTTCATGACCGGGCTGGACGGAACACCGATGCCGTCGTATGTTAACTGGGTGACGCCCGCGCAAGCTTGGGACCTGGTCCATTATTTGCGCACACTGCNNGGCGAATTCATCAAGAACAGGCACGCAATATTCGGGCTGGTGCTTTGCCTTGCCGCTGTTTCATGCGCAGGACGCGCTGCTGGCCAGTCAGATTACACCGTGATTACAGTTGGAGACGCGGGAACCATTAGCGGGACCGTTCGTTGGACCGGGCCGATTCCCAAAATTCCCAGACTGCCGATAACGAAGAATGCCGAGGTGTGCAATCCGGATGGGGAGAAAACGCGCGATCTGGAGCGATTGCTCATCGATGCGGATGGCGGAGTTGCCAATACCGTGGTCTACCTGAAGAACATCACCCAAGGCAAAGCGATGGATCTTCCGGAAGCGCGCCAGCATTTGGACCAGAAGAGCTGCCGCTATATTCCGCACATTCTGCTTGTGGCACAAGGCGCAGATTTGCAAGTGAAGAGCAGCGACGCCATCCTGCACACGGTGCACATGGCGGGCGCGGTGTCCAACAACATTCCGTTTCCGTTTCAAAACCAGTACATCCCCATCGCGATGCGGCGGAGCGGGGTTGTGGACTTGAAATGCAACGCCGGGCATGTGTGGATGAACGCAGAAGCTCTGGTCGTGAAGAACCCGTATTACGCCGTGACCGACGATCACGGGTTTTTCAAGCTGACGGACGTTCCGCCCGGGGAGTACGAGATTGAGGCGTGGCATGAGGGTTGGCGAATCGCTTCAGAACAAAAAGTACTAGATGTCGGGTCCCAGGTTGAGGTGAGCCGGCCCGTGTATAGTGCGCCGGTGACATGGGCCAAGAAAGTTGTTGTGCGAAAGGGCCAGACAAGCGATGTACAGTTTTCAATCTCCGAAAACTAGATTGACGCTGCGGACTTTTCTGAGTGGCGTCCCAATCCACGGGTGGCGCGGATCGAGGTTTGCTCTAAGATTTCGCGGAGTCTTGAAACGTTTCGGGGGGGTCGAGAGAGCACGATCGCCAGAAGGCCGCCTCGGTCAAAGAACCATCCTGGAGCGCTTTTAGATTCTCCATGGTGGCAGCGATTTGTCCGCCGTCAGCGGAATCGAAAACAATTACGACTCCCGCGACCGTTGGATTCGAAGCATTCATGTCGTTGTAGGCTTTCAGCAGAAGGGATTTTGCGAATTTTCGTTTTTCTGCTGCGCTGGATGCGGCGGCTGAGGCCGGCTCGATCCAGACTACTCTCACGGTCTTTCCTACCAGAGGTTGCCATTTACCGCTGAAAGTATTGGTTTCTTCTCGAGCGACTTTGAAAAGGTTGGCACTCGCGGGCACCGCATTGTTAGTTTTGCTTCCGGCTGCGCTATAGCTGGGCGGCAATTCCACTTGAGAGCGCCGCATCCAGCCTCGAGAGGCGCCTGAAATCTGCACATGCACCCAAGAGCCGTCGACGTCGAGTATCTGAAACTCGTCTTCCTGATCCGCGGAGAGGAGCACTTGCGCGCCGTCTTCCGGCTTGGAAAAGATTGCTACGCCGGCCTTTTTGACCACAACCAAATCCGCAGGGCGTACTTGGTTCTGCTGAATTTCTTCAAGACTTTTTATATCGGCGCTAAC
>PLZZ01000213.1:2942-28370 GCA_003153585.1 Acidobacteriota bacterium
CGTCGTATTTAAAGGAGCAGAAGCGGGAGCGCGCGAGGTTGCTGACTTCCCGGCGGGGTTGCCGGGCAGGCCCTGTTCGATCTGGTCCAACAGGTCTGTCTCGACGCGGCCATTTGAGACCAACTCCCGGTAGCCCGGTTGCGCCGATGTGGGATCCATGTACCACGCTGTTATCTTGGCCGTCGCCTGGACCAAGGCTCCGCCGTTCGGAGCTGGAAGGACTCGAAGAGTGCAAACGAAGTAGCCACGCTGATAATCCGTGAGGGGGTGGTCGGCTGCATCGACAAAGCCATCTAAAATCGGCAAACGGCCGCTGGACGACGAACGAAGGCCATCGACGACTCGTTGGACTTCCGAGAGGGCATTGGGGAAAGTTCGCTCGAAGGAATGAGCCTGTGCAAAAACGGGAGCGCCGGGAGCAACCACGATGCTGAGAAGCAGAGTCACAGCATAAAATAGCAAGCTTGGCGATTTTTTCATGGCAGGGGCTCGACCTGGTCCTGACGGAGCCAACCCCGTTGACCTTCCGCGGTTTCGACTCCGTACCAATAGGGCGTGATGATCTCGACGACAACTTCCGTGTTTGCGATGAGAGACTGCAGCTTGGCGGCGCGCTGGAAAGGAGCGGCTTTTAGCTCGGTGTTGGGGTTTTTAACTCTTACCTCGACATCGTGCCGGAGCTGGTGGGCGCGCGATTGCAAATCCCGCAGCGAAGACTCCGCGGAATTGAGGCGGGCTATTTCTTCGTCGCGCTGTTTGGACGCAGCCCGAGCTTGCACTTCCAGCTCCCTTTGCTTCAGAGCTTCCGCGGTCTTTTGTTCTTCCCGCTGGATTTCAAGAAGGCGAATATTGATCTCGGCGAATTCGCTTGTTTCGACGCTGCTGTCGGATACATGAACTTTGTGAGTGGCATCTTCGACGAATGCAGCGTCGATTTGAATGTGAGTTCGGTTCGGAGATACAGCTTGGACGACGTATCGTACGGTGATTGTTCCAATGTCAGTGCTGTCCTTGAAATGCTTGGGTGACAGAGCACCCGGACGGACCTTATAGAAGGCATGTCCGGGACCTTGCCAGGGCCCGTAGAACGAAGAAGAGGTTTCGGCTGAGGCGTCGGTCAGCGTGGTCTCCCGCGCGTAGACCCAAGTTCCATGGATAACTTGATCTTCGGTAACACTCTGCACGGCTTTTACGACATCGTCTTCTGACCCCTTGACGTCAATCGCAAAACCTTCGGGGAATGGGGATTTGTCCCGCTGTGGTGCGGCGTGAGCGATAGCAGGCGCCAAGAATGCAAGAATTAAGAAAAAACTCCAGCAATGCGACGAAGTAAGAGGTTGCTTCAAAACATTTTCCTTCAACGCTGGTAAAGTCCGCATCGGTTATCCAAGTCCGGCAGCCGAAAAAGTACCAGCCCAAATGCGCAGGACTTCGCAAAATACTTTCCTGGCATGGAGCAGCAGCCAACCGGTTTTGGCTTCAAATCACAATACCGCAATGTTGCCTCCATGCTCAAGAGCGTATAAAGCGGGAAATTAGGCTGAAACGATGGTCCTTTTGAACGGACCATAGCCTAATAGGCTAAAATTGTGATAGGAATCGCGGCGAAAGCGGTCCGGGGAGACAGGGATTGCGGTGATCGAGCAAGCTAAGATCGAGAAGGCGGCTGAGCGGGCGGTACCGCGCATCCTGGTTGTGGACGATGACGTCGAGCTATGCGAGTTGGTCGCGGAATATCTGACTCCGGAAGGATTTGAAGTCGAGGCGGTTTACGACGGCATTCGAGGAATTGAGAGCGCGCTTTCGGGTGAATATTCTCTGGCCATTCTGGATGTCATGCTTCCCGGTATGCAGGGGTTTGAAGTGCTTCGACAGATCCGCGCAAAGTCGCGGTTGCCGGTGATCATGCTCACGGCCCGTGGCGAAGATGTGGATCGAATCGTCGGCTTGGAAATTGGAGCCGACGACTATCTTCCGAAACCATTCAATCCGCGGGAACTCGCGGCGCGCATTCAAGCCGTTTTGCGGCGCAGCACCCAAAATTCGACGACGGCAGGCGAGCGCATCATTCTGGGCGACGTGGAACTGGAAGAGAGCGCGCGCATCGCGCGCTGCGGCAACCGCGAATTGGAATTGACATCGCTGGAATTCGATATTCTTGCAATATTCCTGAAGAGACCGGGCCAAGTGGTTACGCGCGAAGAACTCGTTAAGACCTTGCTGGGACGTGAACTCGCCCCCCTCGACCGCAGTATTGATGTGCATATCAGCAACCTGAGAAAGAAATTGGGTCCCTACGCGGATGGAGCCAATCGCATCCGCAACATCCGAAGGGTGGGATATATTTACGCGATTCCAGGAATGCCAAAGGAAGAGTAGGGCAAAATGCGAACCTTGTTTCTAAAGATTTTCCTTTCTTTTTGGCTGGCTATGGTTTTGGTCAGCGGCACACTTATTTATTCGGTCGTAACGACGCAATCGCAATTCACTTTAAGCCGATCCGAACAGTCTGACAGGACGTTGATCCCCATTGTGGCGGCTCGCGCGGCGGACATCCTCGACGATCACGGTATGGGCTCCCTGGCCGATTACCTGACATCATTGCAAACAACCTTGAACTGGGAGGCCTTTCTATTTGACGACGAAGGTAAAGAAATTTTATCGCAGCCGACGCCTCCGGAGGCTGATGCCCTGGCGCAAAGGGGCCTGGAAGCCAGCGATACAAAATTCCTGGTGTCACACGGAATCAAATATGTGGCCAGGAGAACGACGGGATCAACAGGAACGCGTTATGTTTTTGTAATCGGAACGAAAGTCGAGTCGGTCGCCAGCGTTTTGCGGGCCCCGCTGGGAATTCAGATCCTGCGAGGGGCAGCGATCCTTTTTATCGCCGGGCTGGTCTGTTTTTGGCTGGCCCGTTACATCACGGCTCCGATCCGGCACCTTCGTACGGCAACGCATCGTCTGGCAACCGGAAATCTGTCAGCCCGCGTAGGAGGCCACGATGCCGGACGCAAAGACGAACTTGCAGATCTGAGCCGGGATTTCGATCACATGGCGGAGCAGATAGAATCCTTGCTGAAATCGCAGCATCGACTGATCTCCGACATCTCTCATGAGCTTCGGTCTCCGCTGACTCGTTTATGCGTGGCGTCGGGACTTGCCCGGCGGCATGCCGGGCCGGAATTCTCCAGCGCTCTTGACAGGATCGATCTGGAATCGAGCCGTTTGAATCATTTGATTGGAAGCCTGCTGGAGTTGGCACGTCTCGAGAGCGGAGCTNNGATTACGAAGCCCAGAGCCGCAACCGGCGCGTGCGCGTAGTTTCCGCAGATGGTTGTACGATCACGGGAAACGCGGAGTTGGTTCGTGCGGCGACTGAAAACGTGATCCGCAACG
This sequence comes from Acidobacteriota bacterium, assembly GCA_003153585.1. GTDB lineage: Bacteria > Acidobacteriota > Terriglobia > Acidiferrales > UBA7541 > Palsa-295. The sequence continues at coordinate 6,342 of PLZZ01000213.1, forward strand.
CGGTTAGCCACACGGAGGAAGGCACGCAAGTGGACGTGGTACTCAAGCATGTGCCCAACTCGCAGGGGGGAGACGCCGTGATTCGTGTGCGGGATCACGGCAAGGGGGTGCCGGAAGCGTCTCTAGTGGATATTTTCCTTCCTTTTTATCGAGTGGGGGACGCCCGGGAGAGGTCCGCCGGCGGTTCAGGACTGGGGCTCTCGATCACGGACCGCGCGGTGCGATTGCATGGCGGGAGCGTGAAGGCTGAGAACTCCGCGGACGGGGGCCTGGTGGTCGAATTGAAATTCCCCTTGACGGCGAACGAAACGCCAGCGGCCAAAGAGGCGATACCAGTCAGCTCCAGTGTCTAATGGCGTCACCTTTTATGCGCGTGTCATTTGTTTGAAATAGTCTGGGATGCGTCAGTTCCCACCGTATCAAATTGTTCGCTGTCCTCATCTTTAGGTGTTGCCTTGGGTTCCTGTAGGGTCGTACCCTACGGTCGCTGCTGGCGGATGATCCAGACCGGCACGGGTAATAGGTAATAAGGACGCACCCTGGGACGAGGAAGTAGGGGGGCTACCCGGATGTTAAGATTTGTTAATTTTTGTGCTTGCGTTCCTTTATTGGGAGGAGTACTTTCGAGGCGTTTTGGGGAGTTTGAAGGTGTGGGCTCTGCGAGCAGATGAATAGTCCAACCCATTTCACGTTCGGAAGCCGCGAAAAAATTATTCCTCCCGCTATAAGTTTGCATGCGGTAAGAGCTGGTTCTGACTTTTTCCAAGTGTCGATGACGCGAATTACAATCCACTCTTCTGGCAGCTGGAATAGGAGGCTGTATGTTTAAGCGGTTTCCAAATCGTGCAGGCCGAATCCGGAAATCATTTGCGCGGCCACTGGTCACATGTGCGCTACTGGTAATGGCAATCGTGATTTGCGATTACCAGACAGCGAGCGCGTCACCAACAAGTAAAGTAATGGCGATTCCGGCGTTCGCGCGCAAGTACGGCCTTCCTTGCTCCGCGTGCCACACGGCTTGGCCGGAGTTGAACAACTTCGGCATGGTTTTTCGCGATAACGGGTATCAGCTGATGAACGATCGCGACTCGCCGATTTGGCAAAACCCTTCTTACTTCCCGATATCCTTTCGGATCACGCCAAACTGGCATCGTGAGACCGCGAGCAATCAACCCGTTGACTCGATTCCGGGAGGGGGCACCGGTTCTGTCCTGGTGTCACACAACGTGACACAGGCCGGATTCGATCTCTCGGGAATGGACCTGTGGTCCGCGGGGACGCTCTATAAGAATATTTCGTTTCAGCTACTACCCTCTTCTGATCCGACCGCAGTCTGGCACTTTGAGAGCGCTTGGATTCGCATCGACAACATTAAGGGAAGTTCCTGGCTCAACTTCAAATTCGGAAGATTTGAACTCGACAATCTGGTTTCCGAGAAGCGCTTTTTGTTCCTTTCGAATAACGGGGGCATCTATCAGACCTATCATTTCAATGTTCCTGGGAGCATCAACGACTTCGGAATCGGCGACAATCAAATAGGCATCGAATTGTCAGGGCACGATACGAACAGCTACACGCGCTATTCCGTATCGCTGCTAAGTAGTAATGAAGGCGGCGTAAACCTAACCAATAACAACCTTCCAGGGGGCACCGCATCAAGCCGGAGCTATGATGGTTATATGGCCTTCACCAAGGCTTTCGATTTGGGAAGCTGGGGTTACCAGGAATTTCAGGCCTATGCCTACGTAGGTCAAAGGCCCACGTTTTACCAAACCTCGCAAGGGGTTCCACTGGTCGGCTTGGGCAATGAACCCTTTTATCGCATTGGCTTCGCGGGCCAACTTCATTTCAAAAACTTAGAGTTGTTACCGTACTTTATGCACGGGCACGATAATGCCTACCTTGGGGCCGGCGTTCCTGACTCCCAGGCTTTGCCGGCAGGAGCTCACGCGCCGACGTTTAACGGTGGCTTTCTTGAAGGTCAATACTTCGTGAGCCCGCAACTTGTGCTCCTTGGCCGGTTCGAGAAAATAGACGTGGGGCAGCAAGCGTTCGCCAGCGGCAACGTTCCGGGCAATTTCGGCAACGTCACAGCCTACTCCGTAGGTTACCGGTGGTATCCCATCATGTTTAGCCGCGCGGGAGTCGCTTGGCACAATGAGTATTCAATAGTTAAGACCATAGGTAACGTTCCGGAGAGCGGCGATGGCACAGGGCTGCCTCCGCTTTTGCCTACCAACGGTGTTTGGAGCAGCAGCGTATTTATCGGATTTGATTTCGACTTCTAGAGAAGAGGCCCACAATGACACTAAAGAAACTTGCTGTGACATTTGCTTTGGGGTCGATGGCTCTGGTAACAGTCGGAGCCACATCCGTCCTCGCGCAGTCGCACGTAAACTCGCCAGACCCATCGCTTGGGGCGCCTAGCGTCTCATCCGCAGAGAGCCACATCGGGAACATGACGGGGCACGCCGGAGAGGGTAAACAGCTTTATCGCCGGTATTGTATTGGGTGCCACGGCCCGGACGGGAACGGCGAGGGCATGAATGCTCAGTGGATCGATCCCAAGCCGCGGGATTTCACCGAGGCTACTTTTAAGTGCCGGTCAACCCCCACGGGAACATTGCCGACTGATCAAGACCTTTATGACGCAATCACTCGTGGATTCGTGACGACGAATATGCCGGCCTGGAAACCGCTAACGCCGCAACAGCGAGCCGACCTGGTTGCGTTCGTGAAAACATGGTCTCCTCGGTGGACGAAGGGGAAGGCTGGGGCGCCGTTGGACATCCCGGCCGAAACGCCCATCACGATCGAGAGCATCCTTCACGGGAGAGAACTCTTTCAGAGATTGGAATGCTGGAAGTGCCATGGTCCGGAAGGGCATGGAGACGGTCCTTCGGCGATCACGCTTACCGACGACAAAGGTAATCCGATTCGGCCGTACGATTTTTCGTCGGGATCGCGGTTCATGTGTGGCACAACCAATCGGGACTTGTACCGCATTTTCATGACGGGACTAGACGGATCGCCAATGCCGTCTTTTGCCGACGTGGTGAAGCCGAACGAAGCGTGGGATCTGGTGCACTTTCTGCGGACTTTGCAACCGCTTAAGACGCAGGAGGCAGATCTCTGGATGGCTTACAGGGCTGCGCATGGCGCGGACCTGAAGCCGATAGGTCCGGACGCGGCACCGGGCGGGCAGTAGTCTATTTTATATTCCGAGGAGAAATCCTATGCGAAGTGGGTATTTCACAGCTCTCGCGGTGGCAGTGTTGCTGGGCAGCGGAATGTTGGTGTTTGCGAAGCCCCCTGCGGGATCCGGATCAATAACGGGCAAGGTGACTTACACCGGCACGCCTCCGAAGATGAAGCCGATTGATATGTCTAAAGAACCGTCATGCGCAAAGCAACATGCGACTCCGGTCATGACGCAAAATGTGACCACCGGGCCCGGCAATGCCCTCCAATGGGTGGTTGTATATATCTCGGCCGGCGATGAGGGTTCTTCAGCGCCTTCTCAAGGCGCCAGATACGATCAGAAGGGCTGCGAATATCTGCCTCACGTTCTGCCGATGCAGGTTGCTCAACAACTTCAGATTTACAATGACGATCAGACCTCGCACAATATTCACCCGCTTTCGAAAACCAACCCCGAGTGGAACAAGTCTCAGCCGCCTGGCTCGCCACCGATTGATACAAAGTATGACAAGGCCGAGTTCATCCCGGTGAAGTGCAACATTCACCCATGGATGCACGGGTACTTCGCAGTGCTGAACACGTCGCACTACGCGGTTTCCGGCGAGGATGGCTCCTTCGACATCAAGGGCCTTCCTCCCGGGAAATATACGGTGACAGCGTGGCAAGAGCAGTATCCCGCGCAATCGCAGGAAGTAACAATCAGCGGAAGCGAAGCCAAGACAGCCAATTTTGTGTTCAAGGTTTTGCCTTACTAGGGCATCTGGCACCGTCGTGGCCGTATTTTTAGTTAGCGAGGGAAGGCTGTTGCCCTAAATCTTTGAATTACCACCCGTAGGACATCGGAGGGGCGGAAGATGGGTAAGTTTTTTGCGATCGTCCTGACCGTGATCACTCTGGTGTCCGCATCGATTTTTGCCATGCACATCTGGTGGATGCCTGTGGACATTTCGGTTCACGGGCCAGCCCTCGACAAGCAGTTTGGCGAAACACTTATGGGGACGGGGTTCGGTTTCCTGGTGGCGCAGCTGAGCCTGGCATATTTTCTTTGGAAGTTCGCCGATAAGGGTGATGGCCGCAAGGTACGTGAATTCCCCGGCGGACCGAAAGTGACGATCATCACCGCAGTAGTCCTGGTGGGGCTTGAGATTCTTGCGCTGTCATTCGTAGGGCAAAAAGCTTGGGCATCGGTGAATCTGGATCCGGCTCCGCCGAATGCGATGCACATTGACGTTCAGGCCGAGCAGTTTGCTTTTTATTTTCGGTATGCGGGCCCGGACGGACAGTTTGGCGCAGTGCATCCGGAAAAAATCAGCGACGGCAACGGGAATTATTTTGGTCTGGATCCCGAGAACGATATCCCGGCGCGGGACGACATCGTGGTGGGCTCGCTGACGATTCCGGTGAACCAGCCAATCTTGCTGACGATCCACTCCAAAGATGTGGGGCATTCGTTCTACGTCCGCGAGCTGCGGATTCAGCAGGATTTCGTTCCGGGAATCGTCATCCCTGTTCATTTCACAGCCACGCAGACCGGAAAGTTCGAAATCGTGTGCACGCAGCTCTGCGGATTGGGTCACTACAACATGAAGGCGTATCTCGAGGTATTGCCCCAGGACCAGTTCGATCAGTGGCTGAAGGCTCAGGCAGGGCAATAGGCAATCGGCCCGCTCCGACGCGCGCAAGCACGATTGGCGGCTGGCTCTTCCATGCGAGGCAGGCAGATGCACGACACGTCGGACCAAGCAGCGGTTCATCACCACGCCCCGCCGAAGGGCTTCCTTTGGACGCACGTCTTCAGCCTAGACCACAAGGTCATCGGTAAGCAGTATTACTTCCTCTCGCTCGCAGCTGTGGTGATCGGGATGGTGTTGTCGTGGATCATGCGCTTCCATCTGGCCTGGGCTGCAGCCGCGATTCCCGGACTCCAGCATCTGTCGCAGGTAGGGGCGCCCGGCGGGATCATCACTCCGGAGTATTACCTTTCCCTGCTGACTCTGCACGGCACGCTGATGGTCTTTTTTGTGCTCACCACCGCTCCCCAAGCCGGATTCGGGAACTACTTCCTTCCCATTCAAATAGGGGCGGAAGACATGGCATTCCCCCGGCTCAACATGCTTTCGTTCTGGGTGACGTTCGTGGGCTTCGTGACCCTAGTTTCCACGCTGTTCATCAGCGACGGCCCGCCCATCTCGGGATGGACGGCGTACGCGCCGCTGAGCGCCTTGGGAAACGACGCAGGGCCGGGCCTAGGCAGAGGTCAGATTCTTTGGGTGATCTCTATCGGGATTTTCTGCATCGGCTCGCTCTTGGGCGCTCTTAATTTCATCGCCACGACTCTGGATTTGCGCTGCAAGGGAATGACGCTCGCTCGCATGCCGTACACGGTGTGGGCCTGGTTTATCACCGCAGTGCTGGGCCTGCTGGCCTTCGCCGTGTTACTGCCGGCATGCGTTCTTCTGGTCCTGGATCACGTTGGGGGAACCAGCTTTTTCATCCCCGGGGGATTGGTGCTGAGCGATAAGCTCCAGCCGCATTCCGGTGGTTCCACGCTGCTATGGCAACATATGTTCTGGTTTTTCGGCCACCCGGAGGTTTACATCGCGATCATACCGGGCATCGGGATTACGTCTCACATTCTGGCGTCTACGGCGCGCAAACCGCTGCTAGGGGGCAGCCGGGTTCTGGTCGGTTGCATGGTCGCGATCGCCTTTTTGAGCTTCACGGTTTGGGGTCATCACATGTTTATCAGTGGTATGAACCCCTTCTCGTCGCTGCTTTTCTCGGTGCCGACGCTGATCATCACAATTCCGGCATCGATCATCTCTTTGAACTGGATAGCCACGGTTTTCGGAGCGCGGCTGCGTTTCCATACGCCGGGACTATTTGCCATCGGGTTCATTTCTGTGTTCGTGACGGGCGGGCTGAGCGGCTTCTTCCTGGCGCAACCATCGCTCGATATCTACCTCCACGCGACCTATTTCGTGGTGGGCCATTTCCACATGGTGATGGGAGTCGCGGCAATTTTTGGCATGTTCGCGGGAACGTATTTCTGGTTTCCCAAGATGTTCGGGCGAATGATGAACGAAACTATGGGCAAGATTCATTTCTGGGTGACCTTCATCGGCGTCTATTGCATCTTTATGCCAATGCACTACATAGGGCTGGCCGGAAACGTCCGGCGGTATTCAGCTTTTGTGGACGATTATCTGATACCGCTGATTCCGGTGCACAAATTCATCACCATCGCGGCATTCGTCACGGGAGCGGCGCAGCTTCTCTTTCTGTTCAACCTTTTCTGGAGCATGTACCGTGGCAAGAAGGCGGAGGAAAACCCCTGGGATTCGACGACGCTGGAGTGGACGATTCCATCGCCGCCGCCATTCGACAACTTTGGCGGCCGGCATCCAATTGTGTACCACGATCCGTACGAGCTTGGAGTTGAAGGCGCGAAAGGCGACTACGTGATGCAGGATTCGCCGGAAAAGCTGGCACAGTCTTAACCCACGGGGGAGACGCGGTGAGCGAATCTGACATAACACTGAAGAGCGGACGGGCGGATTGGCTGGGCGGGGAACTGCCCTATGCAATTCCGTCCAAGAAGCTGGGGATGTGGCTCTTTATCGTCTCCGACTCGATTACATTCGGCGCCGTGCTGGTTTGCTACGCCTATCTTCGCTTGGCAAGCCCGAATTGGCCCACGCCCTTCCGGCTCTCGAGCATTGTAAACGGGGCGATCATGACGTTTGTGCTGCTCTCCAGCAGCGTCACCATGGTGGCAGCCGTTGAAGCAGCCAAGCACGGGCGCATCGCCGCCAGCGTCCGCTGGCTTTCGGCAACGATGCTCGGCGGTGTTGTGTTCGACATTCTGCACATCCGCGAGTGGCTCGGCTTGATTCACGAGGGCCTGCGGTTGTATCAAAACCCCTGGGGTTCATCGCTGTTCGGGGCGGCATTCTTTACGCTGACAGGCCTGCACATGACCCACGTCACCGTTGGCGTCATTTATCTGGGTATCGTAGCCATCGGGTTTCGCCGGGGCAAATTCACATCCGACGACGTGGAAATCAGCGGGCTATATTGGCACTTCGTGGATCTGGTTTGGATGTTTGTTTTCCCGCTCGTGTATTTGCTGTCCGCGCGCATGCACTAGAATTTCGGCGAGGAGCCAAAGATGAGTGAGAGCACTTCTCACGACCTCAGTAAAGCAGGGATGGGCTGGTTTCTTAAGATTTGGGGGGTCCTGCTTTTCCTTACGGCTATAGAAGTGTTTCTGGCTTATGAAGACCTCCCGCTGCATATCATGCTCATCCTCTTGATGGGCATCTCAATCATCAAAGCCGCTTTAATCCTCGCCTATTTCATGCACTTGCGATACGAGCGAAGTACTCTGGCCTGGACCCTTTTGCCAGCAATGGTTTTTGTGCTGGTGATGATGGTGGTCTTTTTCCCGGATAGTGTTCGGATCGAGCGTTTGGGCGAGTTTTTGCACTAGCCCCGGGAGCTTGATTTTTCGAAAGCAGGAAGCGCAGCAGTTGGCCGGGCAAGATAAGTTTGCGGGGAATAAAATGAGAAGGTTAGACTCTACAGGCTGGCCAATTCTGGCGCTGCTGCTTGTTGTTTTCGCGATTCCCATGCCGCTTTTCGGCCAGGGCTGCGCTATGTGTTACCAGAGTGCAGCTGCGTCCGGGGCTCAGGGCGCCCAGGCGCTGAGGCACGGCATTCTTATTCTGCTCTTTCCTCCACTTTTCATTTCGACGGGCATCGGGTTCTTCGCCTACGGCAAGCGAAACAAATTCAACACGCAGGATGGCGCTAGCAGGCGGGAATCCGAATTCGAAAATACGTCGCGATTGGACCTTTAGCTGGTTCCCGGTGCTGCGGACGAAGCGCCAAACGATTTGATAGCACTGGCTTCGTCCTTGTGAACGTCAAGAACCTTTTGCAACATGGTCATCTGAAGTAATTCCTGGACCTTTGCGCTGGGATTGACGACCTTCAACTGGCCGCTCACCCTGCGAATCATGGCGTGAGCCCTCACGATTTCTCCAATTCCGGAGCTGTCAATATGATCCACTTCTTGCATGACCAAAAGAACCTTAATGTTCCCATCATCCACTAATTTCTGAATGGTCTCGCGAAGCACGATATTACCTTCACCGACTACAATTCTGCCTTTCACGTCCACGGCAGCGACACCCGCCGAGACTTGGCGAACACCGGCCTGCATCCTTGTGGTCGTCTTTGGTTGCGCTGTTACAGTGGCGCGGTCGAGGATGCCGGAGGCTACTTTTGCGATTTCAGGCGACTCGGTCCTGACCACAACGAGGGATCGCCCCATCTTCAAAACTTCCAGGAAGAGTTGCACGTCCTCAGGGGCCTTTTCATCGGTGGCGGGAGCCGGAATTTCGGTCTCCTTCGCGAGTGACTTGCCGACCTTGGCGCCGGTCTTGGTTCCAAGAAACCCAAGCAATGCAGCGGCTCCGACACCCACGGCGAAGACCTGGCCGATACCCGGAATCAGAGCCAGGGATGCGGCTACCATTCCCGCACCCAAGCCGATGGCGCCGCCGGTAAAGCCCCCGGCCACCGTGCCGATCTCTTTCCCCAGTGCTATTGCTTCACTCTCGGAGCGAGTGAGGTAGACGATGGAGTCTTCCGGCACATGCTTCTGCAGCAGTTCTTTCAGCGCTTCTTCCGCTCGGTCACGCGAACTAAACACTCCGATTGAAGTTTCCATATGGGCGCCGTCCGGGCATTAGTACAATCGCCGACGGGTTTCCCTCCTGGGAGGATAATCTCGGTATTGGTTCTCGTGAGGGTGTACACCGTTATGTAAAGAATTGTCAAGACAATGTTAAGCGCGCTAGCGTACCGTGAATGACGCCGAAAGGAGTGGGATGTTGTACACTGAGCGCCAACGAGTTAGAGGAAAAACATCCATTTGGCGGTCGACAGGTCGGAAATTCAAGTTCTCTCCTCGGCTCCAGCTTCTTGCAGATGCGTTAGACGCGATGCGGGTAAGACGGCGCGGAGGCAATTTAGCGGGGGACGACATCACTTCCCAATTTTCACATCACTTTGTCATACCACTTATTTCACTCTAGAGGGTCAATCATGGATCGCAGGAAAGCAGCTCTGCTGTGCGTGCTCGCGGCTGGAGTCGTCTTTGCATTGCTATCGCCGGCACACATAACGGCCGCGCAAAAGGACAGCGCGCTTGCCGAGCAAATTCACGAGATCGGAAGCCGGCCGGAGTACAAGCATTCGACCTTCGGCGTGGAAGTGTATTCGCTGGATGAAGAGAAAGTTGTATTTGCGCTTCATGGACAGGATCTTTTCACGCCGGGTTCGACGACCAAACTTCTGACCGAAGGCACGGGGCTTGAGCTGCTGGGATCGGATTTCCGCTTTCACACGCGCGTGTACCGCACGGGCCCGCTCAGCGCAAATGGCATCTTGAAAGGAGATCTGATTCTAGTGGCGAGCGGCGATCCCAATCTCTCCGGCCGGATCCAGCCGGACGGCACGCTCGCCTTTGAAAACGAAGACCATTCTTACGATGGAAGCCCGGACACGAAAGCTGTTGCGGGCGATCCGCTGCTCGTGATTCGCGACCTCGCTGCGCAGGTGGCGGCGCATGGTGTGAAGCGGATCGAAGGGCGCGTGCTGGTAGACGCCACGTTATTTCCGGAGGGTGATCGAGAACTCGGAACGAACGTGGTGGTTTCACCGATTTCAGTGAATGACAATGTCGTGGACCTGACCGTTTCGCCGGGGAGCAAGGAAGACGCTTCGGTGGGGCTTAGTGTTTCGCCTGCAAGTTCATACGTTTCGTTCGTCAACAAGATCACCACCGGGCCAGCCGGTTCGAAGCCGGACATAAAACCGCCAGCCGATGTGACGAATGCAGACGGGTCGCACACGGTCACGTTGACCGGGAAATTTCCGCTGGGCGGCCCTGGGATTCTGTACACCTACACCGTCCCGGAGCCCAGCCGATTCGCGGAGGCGACATTCGTTGATGCGTTGCGTGAAAAGCTGATAAAGGTGGACGTCGCTCCGTTTGCAGGGAAGGATGACTTCAAATCCGTCTCAGGCAATTACACGCAGGAAAATATGGTAGCCGAGCATATTTCTCCGCCGCTTTCCGAAGAAACAAAAGTGACGTTGAAGGTCAGCCAAAATTTGCACGCCACGATGATGCCGTTCATTTTGGGGGCAGTCGTGGGCCATAAGACGCAGGAGATCGATCAGGGTGGTTTCGATCTGGAGCATGATTTTCTGGCCAAGGCCGGACTGGACTTGAGCGGCGCCTCACAAGGCGACGGCGCGGGCGGCGCGCAATCGGCGTATTACACGCCGGACTTCATGGTCCATTACCTGGCTTTTATGGCGAAACAAAAAGATTTTGCGCTCTTCGAGAAGGCGCTGCCGGTTCTCGGACGCGACGGCACGCTTTGGAATATCCAAGTGAATTCGCCGGCTGCCGGCCACGTGTTCGCCAAGACCGGCACATTTAGTTCGTACGACGCTTTGAACAAGGACTTGATGCTCAACGGAAAGGGCCTGGCGGGGTATATGACCACGGTTGACGGCCGGCATCTGGCGTTCGCAGCGTTCGTAAACCGTGTTCCGATTTCGATGGACGATCCGGAAGCCGCGCAGAAGATCGCGGGGCAGGCGCTGGGCGAAATCGCCGGGGCGATTTATTCCACGCCGGCGGACAAGGCGGCGCCCTTCGACGTGATCATCAAGAACGGGCACATTCTGGATGGTGGAGGCGGGCCTTGGTATTCCGCCGACATCGGAATACGCGGAGATCGAATCGCGGCGATTGGGCAGCTAGGCGACGCGCAAGCCAAGAAAGTGATAGATGCCACTGGGCAAATCGTTTCGCCGGGATTTATCGACATGCTGGGGCAATCGGAAATGTCTTTGCTGATCGACAATCGCTCGTTGAGCAAACTCTCGCAGGGAATTACGACGGAAATTACAGGAGAAGGCAGTTCCATCGCGCCGCAGAACGAAAAGACGCTGGCGCCGATGGCTCCGTTCCTGGCCAATTATCACCTGACAATTGATTGGACGACGCTCGATGGTTATTTCCGCAGGCTGGACAAAGACGGCACGCCGATTAATCTGGGCACTTACGTAGGGGCGGCGCAAGTGCGCGAGAGCGTGATCGGCGACGACGATCGCGCCCCGACTCCCGCCGAACTGGAACAGATGGAAGCGCTCGTGGCGCAAGCCATGAAGGATGGGGCGTTGGGACTCTCTACTGCGCTGATTTACCCGCCAGGACATTATGCGAAGACGGACGAATTGATTGCGCTGGCGAAAGTTGCGGCGCAGTACGGCGGTATTTATGCGTCGCATATGCGCAGCGAGGGGGCCAGCGAAATGGCGGCGCTGGATGAAGCGATAGAAATCGGGCGCGAGGCGCAGATTCCGGTGGAGATTTTCCACCTGAAAGTGAGCGGAAAGCCGCGCTGGGGAACGATGCCCGCAGTGGTAGCAAAAATTCAGGCGGCGCGAGACGCAGGGCTCGATATTCGCGCGGACCAATACCCGTACGTCGCAGGTGCGACAGCGCTGGCCTCGTCGTTGCCGCCATGGGTTGCGGATGGCGGAGTGGACAAACTTCTCGGCCGTTTGCAGGATCCGAAGATTCGCGAGCGCATCAAGAATGAAATGGCAACGGAGCACGCCGACTGGGAAAACCTCTATTTCGATTGCGGGGGCGGAGAAGGGGTGATGATATCGGGCGTGGTCAACCCGGAGTTGAAGAAATACGACGGCAAGACTGTGGCGCAGATGGCCAAGGCAGAAGGCAAACCGGAACTCGACGCGCTGTTTGATTTCATCGAGGCGGACAAGGCGCAGACCGGCGCGATCTATTTCATGGCCAGCGAGCAGGATTTAGTTTACGGGCTGAAACAGGCTTGGACTTCACTTTGCCTGGACAGTGGCGAGCTCTCGCTGGATGGTCCGCTGTTTGAACCGCACACGCATCCGCGCTCTTTTGGGTCGTTTCCGCGATTCCTTGGGCACTATGTTCGCGATGAGCACCTAATGCCTCTGGAGCAGGCGATTCGAAAGATTACTTCCATGCCGGCGCAGCGCGAACACCTGGTGAATCGCGGGCTGATCAAGACCGGCTTTTATGCGGATATAACGATTTTTGATGCGGCAACGATTATCGACCGGGCTAGCTACACAGAGCCGACAAAAGTATCAGAGGGCGTGGACTACGTTTTCGTGAACGGGCAACTCGAATTTGACCATGGGGCGCTGACCGGGGCGAAATCGGGCCGGGCGCTTCGGGGCCCCGCATGGCACGGTGATGCGACAGATCACTAATGCGGGTTGGGGAACAGCCAACTCGCATAATAGACTCGGATCGAGGCGAATACGTCGCAACTTTGATGGTCAGGGATCCCCGTAACCGCAGATTCCTGCGATGCCTGGGCCTCAGAGTCGCGGCGAAACACCAAGCCGACGTGAGCGATTCCATCGTTCGCAAACCACACTTTGGCGAGCACGCTTCCTTCCGCGCTTCGGTAGCGAACGCGCGAGATGCTTGAATCCTCCAGATAACCGGTGCAGGAGAGCGGTTCCGGGGACATAACGCCATGCGAGATAAACCCCTCGGATGCCAGGGATTTGAGTGACTTCTCGACGAGCGCACTTCTTACGGACCCGGACGTCTGGGCGTCCGGCGTAGGATAGTAGTAACTGAACAAAAACGCACCGCTGCTGCGATCGGGGGCGAAGTAGCCTGCCATCAATCCGGGATCCGGCTTATCTTTGGAAGTCCAGGTGACCCAGTCGCTGGGGTAGCACATTTCGAGATCAAGGTCGCGCAGGATNNCCATTGAGATAAAACTCAGCGCGAAATTCTCCCGGAGGAAGACAGCTATTTACACTGCTGGACTGTAACGATGATTTGAACGCATATTTCTTTCCATCGGATATATCGAGCAAGTCGGCGGGTAGGACGCGACCCGAAATGCCAGGCAAAACCCACCAGACTCCCCAGTTGCCGTCTCCAGTTTCAGTGTCCAGGGTAGCGGAGTCGCAAGCGCGCCTCTCAGGATAGGCCGTATCGCAGGCGTACCAGACAACCACCAAACTGTTGTCGCTCAAGTCCATTGGCACGCGGGCTTCCCACCCCAGTCCAGCGGGGGAGGCGAACAGGTTCACGTCAGAGATCTGAGAGTTGCCCGCGTTCGCCGGTGCGGACCAATCTGTAGGCATCCATCCCGCAATCGACATGCGGCTTTTTTGCTTCTTCACTTCGCGGTCAATTTCATCGCAGTAGGTCGCAGTATTAAGCGCGAAGCAATACTTGCGCAAGATCTCAAGATCGGTGATTACGCCGGCAGCGAGCCCCGGGCGGTTGCCGGCAGATTTAAGGCTGTCGAAGCCCTGGTCATAAGTTTTGAGACCTTCCGATTTTCTTTGCGGGCCGTCCGCCAATAGGGCCATACCTGTGTTGAAGAGCAGCATGGTATTGGTACTGTCCCGACCGAGCGCTTTCTGCTCCTCAACAATACCGTGTTCCACACGGTCGCGTTGTCTTTGGGTCAGCCCGAGATCGGTGCTGTCGTAGCCGTGATCAAGAAGGAAATCCATGGGAGGCGTAAGATTTTCGTTTCCTAGCGCGACAATGGCGTCCTCCTCCTTATCGACAATCTCCTGGAGGGATTGTTTGAGATGCAGGCTCTGATAGCCCTCTTTTTGGGGAGTCATCTGGTTCGACAATGCGAGAGCGAGGTAGTAGTTGGCTAAGGCGAAAGTGGGGCGCGCATTTAGCGAATGCTGGAAATCTTTGACAGCTTCGCCATATTGTTCCGGAGTGCCGGCGGCCCTGAATTTTTCCATGCCCTGGCCATAGAGGATTGCCGCCTGCTCGACTTTATCGCCGCGGGGAATTCGGAGATTGAAATAAGTCACCCCAGCCATCCAGCAAAGGCCGGCGAGCGCCAAAAAGGACCCGCAGCAGAATAAAATGAACGCCTCCTGCGTGCGTCCCATGCTGAGCGCCTGACCGAACAAGTAGAGGGCAATGGCAAAGAGAGTGAGGGCCCGGAGGTAACGAGTCGAGGCCTTGCTCCAGGCCAAGCTGATTTCGTTTTTGCCGTCCCACTTAGCAAAGTCGGTTTGTTCTATGGTTAGATCCTTGGCCATGAGCTGCCTGGGGAAAAAAGCGTCACTATCCGGGCCTTGGGGCCCGTCGAGCGAGGCAGTAAGCGACTTGTGGTCCGGCTGTTCGGTAAAGTCCTGCCAAGGCTCCATAGCGAGTTTGCCATCCTCGATATCGGCGCCGGGAACTCGATTTTGGGCGAGGTCCAAGCGCTGCTGACCGGCCCTGAACTGCGCACGATATTCCTGTCCCTCAGCAAACTCCTGCAGCATCTGGTTATTCTGCGCGGTCCTTCGCGTACTGCTCTTCACCATCTCCATCTGATAGCGGAGCGCCTCGCCTGCAGTCTGGCTCTGGTGAATTCCCGCGACGCTATACAAGACGCCATCGAGGGCGCTCAGTGAGGCTGTGATGGCGATGGCAGCCACGATCCATACGTGAAATCGGTGCTTATCGAGGCCGACGTGGACGTGCTCGGCGCAATACGAATGCGGCCCAATTTCTCCGGCGTGGACGACTTCGTCGTCTTCCAGTTCCTTGTCCAGCAGGAAAAACTCTTTGATTCTGGAAGTGGTAGAAAGCCAATATCCCAGGATCATTAGTACGGCAATCACTAAACTATATCTTCCGAACACCTTCCATGAATCCAAGTCGCCCCAAACGGACAGTAGAATTCCGGCAATAGCAGTGACGCATGCCAGGCGTAGAAGCCAAATCATAACCCGGGGTTTGTCCCTATACAGTTGGGCAAAAGTAAACAGGGCCAGCGACATGACGAGGAGCACAACAGAAACTGCCAAGCGCTTTACGCGTCCCTGGGCAGCTCTTATTTCGCACTCCAGGCCGTTCCAAATGCCGGCGTTTTCAACCGAGCATTGCTGTGGGCCGTTGGTTTCGAAGCCAAAGCCCGCGAGGGTGTTGGCAATAGCCAGCTGGATTTTGGCCGCCGGAAATACCTTGGTGTCTTCATATACCAAGCCAAGGTTGGTGAAGTTCTTATAGAAGGGGATCTGCGATTTGCCCATGGCGGAACGTTGCTGAGAATAGAGATCCTGAAGAGCGGCGCCGGCAAGATCATGGTTCCGGCGAAGATCTTCGGCGTTCAGCCTGCGGTTGTAACTTTCCTGATAGTGGAGGTCGCTGGTGGCCCAATACTTATTGTACTGAGAAAGATCGTAAAGATATTCCTGCCAGTATTTCAATTCGAGCAACTGGCCGTGTTCCAGCATACGCTCGTGGAGCGAAGCATCCAGCTCCGCTTTCCCAGCTTGAAAGGCGGTGACGGCGCCGAATATAGCCACTACAGCCATAACCATGGCCATTCGCAGCGTTTTTGCCGCGAGCCACGTGGGGACGAAATCCAGCACCCGGTAGAATCGATTCGGCGTTGAGGTAGTTTCGTTCATTTCCGAAAAACCCTACCGCAGCTAACTGCTGGTGTCAATCCAGCGCGCGCCAAGCCTAATCTGGAAACTTCGGGCGGTGAAAATGTCTGATGGATCGGGCCAGGTGAATTAAATAGCTTCAAGGGAAATGTGGAGAGGTTCATAGTTCTGCGAGGTCACCTTTCCGATTTATAGCAGCTATCACTGATTCCAAACTGCTTTGATGTTGGTGAACTCGCGAATTCCATAGACTCCCAGTTCACGGCCGATGCCCGACCGTTTGGCGCCACCGAAGGGAAGGCGCGGATCAGACACGACCATGCGGTTGATGAACACCATGCCCGCCTCGATGCCGTTGATGAACTGATCCTGCTCGCTTTTTTCNNAGGGAAGCGACCGGGCCGAAAAGCTCGTCGCAAGCTGCGGGAGAACCGTCGGGGATATTGCTCAGCACCGTGGGAGCATAGAAATTTCCGGGGCGGTTCAAAGGCTTTCCGCCGGTGAGTAATTTCGCACCGGCTTTAATCGTTTTTTGGACGTCGGCATCGAGCGTGGTGACGCCGTCCGCTGTCGCGAGCGGGCCCAACTCCGTGGCCTCATCGAACGGATCGCCGATTTTCAGGGATTCCATTTTCTCGACGAAGAGTTTTTCGAAGTCGTCGGCGATGCGCTGATCCACTATGAACCGCTTGGCGGCGATGCAGGATTGCCCATTGTTCTGAACGCGAGCTTTCACTGCGGCAGCGGCCGTTTCCTTAAGGTTTGCGCTGGGCATCACGATGAAGGGATCGCTGCCCCCAAGCTCCAGCACGATTTTTTTGATTTTCTTTGCCGCAGCTACGGCAACCTGAATTCCTGCGCCTTCACTTCCGGTCAGCGTGGCAGCAGCGATTCGAGTGTCGGCAATAATGCCGCCGACTTTGTCGGAGCCAATAAGCAGAGTTTGAAACGCGCCTTGCGGGAAACCGGCGCGCTGAAAAATTTCTTCAATCAGAAGAGCGCACTGCGGGACGTTGGAGGCATGTTTGAGAAGTCCCATATTGCCGGCCATCAGCGCCGGCGCGGCGAAGCGAAACACTTGCCAGAAAGGGAAATTCCAGGGCATCACCGCGAGCACGGGACCCAGGGGCTGATATCGAATGAAACTGCGTGAGGCGCTGGTTTCGACTACTTCATCGGCCAGGAAACGTTCGGCATTCTCGGCATAATAGCGGCACCCCACCGCGCACTTGGCGGCTTCGTCCACCGCGGAGCGAATGGGTTTGCCCATCTCGAGCGTCATGACGCGGCCGAATGCTTCTTTTTCTTTCTCGAGAATTTCAGCTGCTCGCAACATCATCTCCGCTCGTTTCGAGTAGGGAACGCTTTTGTAAGAGCGAAATGTTTCCGTTGCGAGATGAAGCTTTTGTTCAATTTGCGCGTCTGACAAGGCGTCGAAAGACTTTATGAGCTCTCCGGTGGCGGGATTAATCGTCGCGATAGCCATTCTTCCTCTTGTGAGAATGGGGAAACAGGGTTTCCCCAGATTAAAATTCAAGATCTCAATTGGTTCAATGAGACTACCACATGATCATTTGAATCGGAGTTCGTTGGAGGGGCGGATCAGGGGTGCGGGAATACTAAGATTATTGCGGTGAGCTTCCGACGGGTGGTTGACCTTTGACGGCCGCCCGGATTGCTGAAGGCGTTGATGAGCTTCTTGCCAGGACGGCGGCTGCGGCGATTCCTGAGTCCAATGGGCGACGGCAGCCTCGTCGCACCACTGAGGCAAGCGGCGCATGACTTGGCGATGAACTCCAGAGAGCATATAAGCCTTCATGGCCTGCTCGGAGTTCCAGACCGTGCGGGTCCAAAACGTATTGTGGGCATCACGGAGGACGGTAACAACGAGACTCCCCTGAGCGGACTTGGCTTGTTGCGCCGAGCGGAAAGCTTGGATGAAAAACGCCGGAAGGTAACGCCAAGATCGCACCCGGAGGCGTGTGAGGGAAACGAAATACATGATGATTGATATTAAACCAAAATAAGAACGCCACCAGCCATTCTAACCAGCCCCAGCGATGTAATTCGGCCGAAGTTCGCGTATGATAGGGACGAACTCCCCGTGTTGCGGACCGGAGAAGACCTCTCATGAATCACCGGTTCACTATAGGTGTCGAAGAAGAGTTTCAAATTGTTGACCCGGCGACGGGAGAGCTGCGTTCGCACGTAAGCGAGCTTGTTGCCGCCACTTCGCCGGGCCTGGGCGAGCAGGTGAAGCCCGAGATGCATCAGTCCATCGTTGAAATCGGCACGAAGATTTGCAACAACGTGGACGAATTGGCGGCGGACATGCGGCGCACACGCGGCGAATTGGTGCGAGCTGCCGAAAAAGTGGGCCTGCAAGTTGCTGCCGCCGGCACGCATCCGTTTTCAAGCTGGATCGATCAGGTGATCTCGCCGGGAGAGCGCTACCAAAACATCGTTGAAGAGCTGCAGCAACTGGCGCGCTCGCTGCTAATTTTCGGAATGCACGTGCACGTGGCGGTGCCCGATCGCACGAGCATGATCGATCTGATGAATATGGCGCGCTATTTCCTGCCGCATCTCCTGGCGCTTTCCACCAGTTCGCCTTTTTGGATGGGGCGCGATACGGGCTTGAAGTCATTTCGCACGACGGTATTCCGGCGTTTCCCGCGCACGGGAATTCCGGACCACTTCAGCTCCTGGAGCGAGTACGAGGATTACGTAAATCTGCTGGTGCGTCTGCACTGCATCGACAACGCAAAAAAGATTTGGTGGGACGTTCGGCCGCATCCCACGTTCGGGACACTTGAATTTCGAGTATTTGACGTGGCCACGCGATTGGACGAAGGCATCGCCATCGCGGCTCTGACGCAGGCCCTAGTGGTGAAGCTGCATCGGCTCTACACGCGCAATATCAGCTATCGCATGTATCCTCGCGCGCTGATCGAAGAAAATAAATGGCGGGCGGCGCGCTGGGGTGTGGAAGGCAAACTCATTGATTTCGGCAAGCAAGCGGAAGTGCCCATGCAGGAGTTGGGTGAAGAGCTTCTTGAATTCACATACGATGTCGCCGGTGAACTTGGGAGCCGCTCAGCGCTTGAACCGATTCACAGGATTCTGCGCGAGGGCACCAGCGCCGAACGGCAGTTGCGCGTATTCAAGGAAACGGGCGATTTGAAGCAAGTGGTGAAGCACATTGTGGAAGAAACGAGCGAGGGTATAACCCTGCAAGCATCCTCCGCATAGGCCGCTTCGGGCGCGCCAAGATGGGCTGGAGGCGAATTGTTATGCCGAACGAGCGAAACTCGCCAAAACGAGATGCCTCACCAGACGTGAAGAGTTCCGTTCCGAACAAAGGAAGTGCTGCGATGAAAATTGGACTTCTTTGCGGCCGCGAATACAGTTTCCCGCCGGCCTTTATCGACAAAGTAAATGAGCTGGGGAAGCGCGACAACGTCACGGCGGAATTCGTTCACCTGGGCGGGGTGCGCATGGGGGATCCCGCGCAGTATCGGGTGATCGTGGACCGCATTTCGCACGAAGTGGACTTTTATCGGGGATATTTGAAGCACGCGGTGCTGCAGGGCACGTACGTCATCAACAATCCTTTCTGGTGGACAGCGGACGACAAGTTTTTCAACTACGCGGTGGCCTCGAAACTTGGTATCGCCATTCCCAAGACGATTCTGTTGCCGCAGAAGTCCTATCCGTCGGATGTGGACATCACGGCGGAATCGTTGCGAAACCTGGAACACCCGATTGACTGGGACGCTTTACTCGACGCGGTTGGCCGTCCGGCGATTTTGAAACCTTTTTCGGGCGGGGGATGGAAGCACGTTTACAAAGTGAATAATCGAGAGGAGCTGTTAGCCGCATACGACGGCACCGGGCCCACCTGCATGACGCTTCAGGAGTTCATCGATTTTGACAAGTATGTCCGCTGCTTCACGTTCGGCAAGATGGATATCATGCCGGTTGCTTACGACCCGAAGGAGCGCCGCTATCTGGTGGACCACAAGTATCTATCCGCGGAGCTGGGTTCGCGGATTGTGAGCGATGCGCAAACGATCAACCAAGCGCTGGGATATGAAATGAACACGATTGAATTTGCGGTTAAGGAAGGAGTGCCTTACGCAATTGATTTTCTGAATCCTGCGCCGGATTTTGAGCGCGATCGCATCACTGAGTTTTACTTCGAAACTGTCGTGG
This sequence comes from Acidobacteriota bacterium, assembly GCA_003153585.1. Classification (GTDB taxonomy): domain Bacteria; phylum Acidobacteriota; class Terriglobia; order Acidiferrales; family UBA7541; genus Palsa-295. The sequence goes on from PLZZ01000213.1 coordinate 26,289, forward strand.
ATCGAATGGCTCGGCTGGTAATCGACCGCGCGCTTAACGGCACGCCGGCAAATTCCTGGCCTCGCTGGGAAGAAATGCTGGGCATCGGCGCTGCTAGCGGCTTTACGGGCGCGCCGGAGAAGGGCCGCGCGGGAGCGAAAACTGCGTGAGCGGTTCCGTCCGGGCTTCGCAAACACCGTCTTCTCCCGCTGAGCATTGGAACGGGCTCTTGCGTCCGGACGTGGAGCTTGCTCCGGCGTTTTGGGCCGAGTTGAATGCGCGCATGCGCGCGGAGAAACTCACATTTGGAGACCGCGTACACTGTCCATTCCTGCGGCCTTTCTTCCTCAGCACGCAAGATGAAAATCGTGTGCGCGAAGTCGCGGAACTCATCGCGGAGCTTGGCGAACGCGTTGTAGCACGGGCGCTAGCCGATCCGGCGTTGCTGGCGCAAGTAGGGTTGTCGCGCGAAGAAGAGCGCCTCGCGCGCATTTCGCCGCGGTACAAGACTGCCAGCACGGCGTCGCGTCTCGATGCTTTTTTGCTTCCCAATTCCTTGCAGTTCGCCGAATACAATGCTGAATCGCCCGCGGGGCCAGGTTACGCCGAGACTTTGGCCGGAGTTTTTCGCACTTTGCCGATCATGGAGCGTTTCGCGGAGCATTATACGGTTCGGCAGTTTTCGTTGATCGAGCAATTGCTCGCTGCGCTGCTCGCGAGCTATCGCGAATGGGGCGGAACGGCTTCGCCTCCTGTGATTGCAATTGTGGACTGGCGCGAGGTGCCTACCTGGAGCGAGTTTGAAATTTTGCAGGCGCGTTTTGAAAAAGCNNATGGCGAATGGCCGCCGAATCGATCTCGTCTATCGCCGTGTGCTGATCAACGACATTCTTGCCCGTCCTGCTGAATGCGAAGCGCTGGTAAAGGCGTACGAAGCGGGGGCTGTCTGCGTGGCGAACGCGCTGACGTGCAAAATCGCCCACAAGAAAGCGTTCTTCGCAGTTCTTACCGACGAACGGAATGCGGCACTATTCAGCGGGAACGAGCGCGAGGTGATCCGCCGCCACATCCCGTGGACGCGGTTGCTGGAAGACGCGAAGACCACGCGCGACGGCGAATCCTTCGGCTTGCTTGAGTACGTTCGCAAACGCAGAAATGATTTCGTGCTGAAGCCGAACGACGAGTACGGCGGCACAGGCGTGACGCTGGGCTGGGAAATGAACGACCAAGCGTGGGACGACGCCCTGCAGCGAGCGCTTTGCGACCGCGATAGCAAATGGGTGGTGCAGCAGCGGATCGCGGTGCGGCGCGAAGTTTTTCCGGTGCGGACGCCGAACGGAATCGAGATGCGCGACATGCTCGTAGATTTCGCGCCATATCTGTTCCGCGGCCGCATGGCTGGATGCTTGACGCGGTTGAGTTCAACCGGTTTGGCGAACGTCACTTCCGGCGGCGGGCAGGTTCCTTCCTTCGTCGTCGATCCGCGCTGATGATAACCAAAGTTTGCTCCAGCAAAGGTTTATCCGTAGCAAAAACTCTGCGTCAAAATTACAATAACTGAATGACTTTTGGAACTGTTAAGCCGGAGCTAATGCCCGGCGCCCGAAACGCGGTGGAAACGTGCCTGGGCATAAGGCCGAATGAGCGTGTGACGCTCATTGCGGATCGCCCGAGCGCGATTGTTGCAGCGAGTCTAGCGAAGGCGATTGTGGATCGTGGAGCGATCTGCGATCCGTTTCTGCTCGAGGATCTCGCTGCGCGGCCGCTGCTGCGCGCTCCGCAACCGGTGCTGGATTCGCTCGGCCGCGCTGATGCCGGAATTCTCTGCATGCAGCCGATGATGGGAGAACTCGCCGCACGCAAAGACATTGTGGGAGTCGTGGAGAGGCGCCACATCCGCTACGCGCATATGGTTGGCGTGACGCCGGAAATCATGCAGCAGGGAATGCGCGCGGATTACACCATGGTGGACAAATTGAGCGAACGATTGCTACAGCGCATGCATTCCGCGCGTTCGCTTACGGTGCGCACGGATGCGGGCACTTCTCTGGTTGCGAGTTTTGACGCCGCGCTCGACTGGGTGAAGACCAGCGGACTGATCAA
>PLZZ01000213.1:28445-30774 GCA_003153585.1 Acidobacteriota bacterium
GAATTCTGGAAATATTGCCACACGGATGAAAACAGCGACCGCGTTGGCGAGCTGGCTTTCGGGACGAACCTCAGCCTGTCAAACATGATTGGCGTTCTGCTACAGGACGAAAAGCTTCCTGGTGTGCATCTGGCTTTTGGCGATCCCTATGGGAGCCAAACGCACGCCGCTTGGACTTCGCGAACGCATGTGGACGTGCTAGCGCGGGCCTGCAATGTGTGGATTGACGAAGAACAAGTGATTGCCAAGGGCCGCTACCTGCTTGACCGCTTGGGGTTGGCGTAGCCGTTTCAAAATAGCCTGGTGATGTATTCCCACATTTGATGTTTCCAGTAGGGCCAGTCGTGGCCGCCTTGCGGTCCCCAGTCGTCAAGATGATGAGGAATTCCTTTGCTCGACAAGATATTCGAGAGACGGTAAGAAGGGCCGCTGTGTTCCCACGGGCCGGAGCCCGTCGCGATGTGGATGTCGCACTGCGACAGCTGCGCCATTACGTTTCCGTCTGAAAGATTTGAGAGGTAATCCACCGGATTGTTGAAGTAAGTGTTGTCGTCGTACATCCCGTTCATGAAATTCTTAATGTCGTAAACGCCGGAAAGCGCGAAGCAGCGGCGCACGACGTCGGGATGCTTAAACAGAGTGTTTGCGGCGTGATAAGCGCCGAAAGATGCTCCCATGGTGGAAATCGCGATGTCCTGTGACTGACAGTTGTCGCGAATGAAAGGAACCACTTCGTTACGCACGTAAGAGTCGAATTGCGATTGAACCCAACTGCGATGAAACGGGTGCGCGCCTTTGTTATAAAAGCCGGCGGAATTCACGGAATTGATGCTGAAAAACTTCACGCGGCCAGCGTCGATCAAGGGCGACAAACTGCCGATGAGGCCCTGGCCCTCAAGCTCCCACTCATCGCCGGCGCTGGTGGGGAATCCCAAGAGCGGAGGCCCCCAGTGGCCGTAAACAACGACTCCCATATCGAGGCCGAGGCGATGCGAATACCACCGATGATATTCCCGTTTCATGTTGCTCCTGGTCTTGAGCTGCGGCTCGAAATTCGAGCCTANNCTGAATTTTTGCTCTGGTATTGTAATAGAATGCGCGATTCGACGAGGAGGCTTCTTGCTTGGTGATTCAGCCGGAGCGGATCTGGCGCGATCCAATTTAAAGTGGAGGAATCCCGATTGGCGCTTTCCCGAGAAATGGCGGCGGGATTGATCGCGTCTGGGCCGGGCCAATTGCGCAAACATGAAGGGTATCGCTCGCGCTTTCTTCCTCGCAAGCGCGACCTGATCGTCTATCTGCCCGCGATCTACGAGCAAAATCCGCAAGCGCGCCTTCCGGTGCTTTATCTGCAGGACGGCCAGAATCTGTTTGACGGTGCGACGTCATTCATCCCGGGCATGGACTGGCACGTGAGGGAGACTGCTGACCGGCTGATTGCGGAAGGTGCGATTCGACCGCTCATCATCGTCGGCATATACAACACCGGCAAAGCGCGGCTTGGCGAGTACACGCCTACGCGCGATAAAAAAATGGGCGGAGGAAGGGCCGGCCGCTACGGCCGGATGTTAATCGAAGAAATCATGCCGTTCATCAATTCCGAATATCGCACGCTCTCGGGCGCCGCGAATACGGGCGTGGGCGGTTCGTCGCTGGGAGGGCTCCTCGCGATTTACCTCGGTCTCCGTTTCCCACAAGTGTTCGGCAAGCTCGCGATTCTTTCCCCTTCGGTATGGTGGAACCAAGGCTCGATATTGAAACTTGCAGCTCGGGCGAAGTTGCGCGATCGCCCCAGGATTTGGTTAGACACTGGCACCAGGGAAGGCGGGCGCAGCGTGGAAAACGTGGAGAGGCTACGCGACGTTCTTGCTGAGAAAGGCTGGCAGGAAGGCCGCGACCTGCATTTCGAAGTGATTCCGGGAGCGGAGCACAACGAAGCTGCCTGGGGACAACGCGTGGGGCCATTCTTGCAATTCCTTTTTCCCTCCGGCGAGACCGCAGTATAATCCGCACTATCGCCGTAGCCGCAGAACCAGCTTAGTTCAGCAGCATCCGAGGCCATCGTCTTTGCCCCCAGAGAGACCGCTAACCATTCTGTGCATCAGCTCTTATGAGAAAGGGCAGGAATTTCTGCGCGAGGCAAAGAAAGAGGGCTGCCGCGTACTGCTGCTCACGCTCGAAAAACTCCGCAACGCGGACTGGCCGAGCGAGGCTATCGATGAAATGTTTTATACGCCCGAAGACCTTCCTACTCCGGACATAATCCGCGCCGTCAGTTTCATGGCGCGTACGCAGCCGATCGACCGCATCGTTGCGCTGGACGAATTCG
>PLZZ01000213.1:30883-36982 GCA_003153585.1 Acidobacteriota bacterium
AGCTGTGGCCGTGGCTCGATCAACTGGGCGACCAACAGTCTTTTTTTCTGCTGGAGCAGTTCGTTCCCGGCGACGTTTATCACGTGGATAGCATCGTCTCCGAGCGTAAAGTGGTGTTTGCCGAAGCGCATGGCTACGGGAAGCCGCCGCTGGAGGTTTCTCACCAAGGCGGTATTTTTACTACGCAGACTTTGTCGCGGACATCCGCGGAATCCAAGGCGCTACTGAAGATTAATCGCGAATTGATTGAGGCGCTCGGATTCGTGCGCGGCGTGACCCATGCTGAATTCCTGCGCGCGCACGAAGACGGGAAAATTTACTTTATCGAGATCGCAGCGCGGGTGGGCGGCGCTTATATTTCGGACGTGATCGAAGCCGCCACTGGAATTAACCTCTGGCGCGAATGGGCGCGCATCGAAGTGGCCGGAGGGAAAACGCCCTACGTCCTGCCGGATACGCGGCGCGACTACGCCGGCGTGGTGATTTCATTGGCGCGACAGGATAATCCGGATACCTCCGCCTACAACGACCCGGAGATCGTGCTGCGCATTCCAAAGCATCATCACGCTGGATTCGTGATGCGTTCGCCCAAGCAGCAGCGAATCACCGAATTGCTTGACTCCTACGCGAGGCGGTTCCACGAGGATTTTTACGCCACCCAGCCGGTTCCTGACAAACCCAGCGCATGATTCCAGAAGTGGGAGCTTTGATTTTTTGAGGAACAGCGCTACTTACGCGGTGGACGTTCGAGACCGTAGAAATCCTCTGAATTAATGGGTTTGCTTCCCAGGCCGAGCTGCAGGACTTGCAGATGGCTGCTGCGGTCAAAAACTTTGTCGGGGAAATAACGTTTCACGACCAGCCTGATTCCTCCGAAGGCGATGCCGGATATTATCGCGAACATACAAATCACGCCGGCGCCGACGATGGTTCCTACGATCATGGCGCTGATGGGCGGCTCCTTGAATTGGAAGGTGGGCTCGTTCCAGGTAATCTCCTCTGATGACGCCACCTGCCGCAGCAAAGCGTCCGCTTCGGCTTTGGTTCGCGCGCCGGAGACGATGGCCAGCAGCGTCATGGATCGTTTGGCGAAAAGCGGCGACGAAGCTGGGTCGAAAGTGGCGGCGTTTACGTGATAATTTTGTTGTATATCAAGCAGACGCTTTGCAGCAGTTTGGGGAGTAGGGAAGTCCACGAGCAGAAGCGTCAGCTCGCGGCCTTCCTTCCTGTACCGCGCAGATTCGGCCTCGGCTCCCTGAGAAAATCCCAGCCAATCGCTCGAGGCCACGGGTACGAACTGATACAAAGCCGCCGGCCCCAAGAGATAATGATCCGAGCGCTCGATCATTCCCTCGGCAGGCATTTCATCCGGAAGCGTCGGCAGCGGACCTTCTTCGGCGTGAAGCTTTACGTTAGCGACGAGGGCCTTCAAATCCTTTTCACGCCTCGGAAGATCGGTCCCGCGAATATCGAGCAGAAGATTGCCATCGAGAACCAAGGCCCGCGAGCTACCAAGGGCCGAATGCTCCGTCAGAGCGCCGTGCGGCAGATCTGCCGTCAGCATGTAGGAATAGAGCCCGTACGCTCCGCTGGGGTCCTTCATTCGATAGACCTGCACTCCCAACTTTTCCGAACTGCGCGTGTACTCGCACTGCTCCCCAGCAACGAAGCCGTATTCCGCCAAGACATCGTTTCCGGCTGAACTGGCAGTCTGAGAGGCGATTTGAGAAGGCTGGGCAGGATTAAACGAGGATCTGCCGTTGCAACTCCATCCTGCAAACGAATCGGGAGCTAGGCCTTGGGCGGGCGTGGAAATTGCCGCGAAAGATAAAAGCAAAGCGGCGAGGGAAAGAGAAATGTAGTGGCGCATCCGCATCTTTGATTAGATGCCAGAATTCTACTTAGGGTTCCCGCTGGACGCCACTGCAGCGGTGGTTTCCGCGCCAGTTGCGGACTGATCCATAGAAGCGCTTGCCGGTCTGGCCGGCTTGACCGGGAAACTTCCCGCGCGATTGTCTGAAACAAGCTTGGATTTGTCGTAGGAAAGGCTATTCAGATTATCGAGATATGCGGCGATGCCGCGGTAGAGGCCATCGGCGACGCGCTGGCGCTGGTCGCCTTTGCGCAGCAGCTTTTCGTCGCTGGGATTGCTGATGAATGATATTTCCGAAAGGATGGAGGGCATATTCGCGCCGATCAGCACAACGAAGGGCGCTTTTTTCACGCCGCGATTCTTCTCGTTCTGGCTCACGAGCTGCATTCGACGCGCGAGCGAGTCCTGGACATCGCTGGCGAACTCTTTCGACTCCTCGATTTTTTCGTTGCGCGCAATCTTCTTCACCAGATCCTGCAAATCATGCAGCCCCTCTTGCGAGAGGGCATTTTCGCGGGTGGCAACTTCGAGCGATTCTTCCGAGGTGGCGAAGTTCAAGTAGTAGGTCTCGATTCCGCGCGCCTCATGATCGTGGCTTGAGTTTGCGTGGATGGAAATAAACAGGTCGGCTTTGGCGTCGTTGGCCATGGCCGTACGCTGTTCGAGCGGAATGAAAGTGTCGTCTTTCCGCGTGTAAATGACTTCCGCGCCGGGAAGTTTCTGTTCGATAAGATGGCCCAGGCGAAGCGCGACGTCCAGGCAAAGATCTTTCTCCATCAAGCCGTGCGGCCCGATGGTTCCGGTATCGTGTCCGCCATGGCCCGGATCGATGACGATGCGGCCGATTTTCAGGCCGAGCGCGCGGGTGAGAGAATGCTGTCCATCACGCGTGGGCTTGGGCTCGGTAGGCGGCTTCAAGGCAGCGCTGCTCGGAGCAGTGGACTTCGATTTCAGCGGTGTACTTTTCGAAGCCGGGGNNTTCGTCTCGGCTGTCGTGGAGTCATCTTTCGCGGGCGCGAGCGCGGGTGTAGGGGCATTCGCAGCGGGCGGAACCGGCGCGCCGGTTCCGTTTTTCGCGGTGGTAACGGCGGCTTGGCTGTGTACTTCAATCACCAGGCGATAGGGGTTGGAGAGAAGGTAAGCCGAATAGTCGCGCGCGCCATCGACATCCAGAACCAAGCGAACTACCCCCTCGCGGTTCTGTCCGACACGGACAGATTTCAGCAGGCCGTCTTGCACATCGATTGTTTTCTTTCCCAGCCCGGGGCCGAGGTTCGCTTTGTGTAAATCGAAATAGACGCGATCGGGAGAAGCAATGTGCGCGGAATCAAATTTCACGGTGTCTTCGAGGTTCACGATAATGCGCGTGTAGGTTTCAGAGTTCCACGCGTGGACGTCGGTGACGTGGGGCGTGCCGTGCGCGCTCTCGCGCTGCTGAACGACCTGGCCTTTGATTTCCGGAGGTTTGTTATTCTCTCGTTCTCGCGAATCCGAGATTTCCTTTAGCGCTTGCCGCGCTTTGGGAGCCTTCTCCGATTTCGGGAAGCGCTTTAGAAAATCCTTGAAAGTGACCTCGGCAACTTCCGGCCGGCCCAAATCGTCTTTTTGGATTTGCGCGATGGAAAAGATCGCTTCGGAGCGATAGCGGGTCTCAGGATATTGCTTGAGCAGGAAATTGTAAGTGTCAATCGCGGACTGATAATACTTCTCGTCGAATTGCTGGGCCATCTGCTGGTACAGCTCGGCCTCGGCAATCAGCGCGGGAGTGACCTCCTCGGCTTGCGGCGTGATCAAATAAACTTTCTGGTAGGCGGCTACCGTTTGTTTGTATTCGGCAAGGGTGCGGTCTTTTTCGGGGCGCTCTTGGAGGGCGGTCCGGATTCTTACCGCGCGCTCGAATTGCAGGCGCGCTTCGGATTTTCTGTCGGCATAGGCAGGGGCGACAAGCGACACCAGTATAGCTATCGCCAGCAGAAAAGACTTCGTCGGCCTATGAACTTTGGCGGAGAACACTTGCTTTCATTCGTTCGTGTAAACTACGCGGCCTTTCGAGTCCACTTCTTTTCGCACCGGACGTCTTGGCGGAGTCCAGAACGTCGGGTTGCGGCCCGAGTCAGACCGGAAGTATGCTTCAGTCACTTTTTGCACGTACTGTTGCGTCTCTTTGTACGCCGGAACGCCCCCATTCAGGTCCACGGCGCGCTCGCCTGCATTGTATGCGGCAAGCGACAGGGACAGATTATTGTCGTAACGATCCAGCAGCGATCTGAGATACGTGGTTCCAGCTTCCACGTTTTGAGCCGGGTCGTACGGATTCCCAGCGCCAAAGCGTTGTGCCGTACCCGGAATCAACTGCATCAAGCCAATTGCACCCTTGCGTGAGACTGCTCCCGCATTCCAACCGGACTCCTGGTTGATTACCGCTTTCACCAAGGCCTGGTCCACGTGATGCCGGTCGGCCGCATCACGTACGATGCGATCGAGCCGCGGGTCCGTGACGTCTGTTGCCGAGGTCGGCGACAAAGTCGTCGAATGAAAGCCCTTTGGAGCCGTTGGAGAACTTATAGTACTCCCACGACGGCCTGCTGGGGAATCTTCATTCACGAAGACTTGCTTACCATGATTGTCCACGGTGCTGGCAATCTGGGCGCGGGCCGGCAATGCCAGCGAGAAGAAGATCCCGGCGACCAGGACTGCGACGGAAATAGGGTTGTGACGCATTTGTATGGTCCCTCGTTCGCTAAACGCTTCGCGAGTAACCGAACGCTTCGAAACTTCCACTACGTGCCTCAGGGGAAGGCAGAGAGCGATTCAAACTCTTAGAGACACAAATTCTCGAAATCACAGAACTGTTCCGCCGATAGAGAGATGACCGCTCGGCGTAAAGTTCTGGCGCTATTGACATTATAACAAGCGGTCGAGGAGAGGGTATACCTGGCCGAGGGCGTTTTCTATGCCGGATGTGTCTTTTCCGCCAGCCTCTGCCAGATCGGGCCTGCCGCCCCCGGAACCGCCGATAAACTTGGCGAGTTCCTGGACGACTTTACCGGCATGGACGCGGGTGGTCAGGTCCTTCGTAACTGCTGTGATTAGAGCGACTTTGCCGTCTTCTGCGGTAGCCAGAACCACCACTCCAGAGCCCAACTTTTGGCGCAGGGAATCAACGAGCTGGCGAAGGGATTCGCGGCCAAAACCGTCAACTTTGGCGGCGATAAAGCGAACTTCCTTCACGAGCTGTACATCTTCGAGAAGTTCATCCGCGATAGACCCGGCGGCTTTGCGTTTCAGGGCTTCGAGCTGCTTTTCGAGCTGGCGGACGGACTCGAATTGGCGTTCGAGGGCGGCGACCACGTCGCCTTCGCCGGAATTCAGCATGCCGGCGACGGCGCGCAAGGTCGAAAGGGACTTCTGGTAATCGGCTAGAGCGCGGTCGCCGGAAATGGCCTCGATGCGGCGAACGCCGGCAGCGGTGGATTCTTCGCGAAGGATTTTGAAGACGCCGATAGCTCCGGTGCGCGCGACGTGCGTACCACCGCAGAGTTCCTTGCTGAAAAAGCCGCGCGACGAAGCGGTGTCGGGAATGGTGACGACGCGAACGTTGGATTCGGGGTACTTGTCGCCGAAGAAAGCGAGAGCGCCGGAAGCGAGGGCTTCGTCAATATTCATGATGTCGGTGCGCATTTCGAGNNGGCGAAATGCGAGAAGTCGAAGCGAAGATGATCGGGAGCGACGAGCGAGCCGGCTTGCTTTACGTGCGTGCCTAGAATGTTGCGCAGCGCGGCGTTCAGGAGATGTGTTGCGGTATGGTTGCGCATGTTGCGGAGGCGGCGCTCGGCGTCGGCGACGGTGGCGACACGGTCACCAACATGCAAATCTTCTTTGGCTACGATGCGGTGAGCGATTAGTCCGGTGACGGGATAATATGCGCCGCGCACTTCGGCCACTTCGAGCGATTCGGAATTGTCGTAGAGGTTGCCGATGTCGGCGACTTGGCCGCCGGATTCGGAGTAGATGGAGGTGCGGTCGAGGACGACTTCCGCTTCCGTACCTTTTTTGATTTCGTTTACCTGGCCCTGCTTGGTGACGATGGCTTCGATGCGGCAATCGCTTGTCTCCGTGCCAAAGTAAAAATCAGGTTCGGTCTTGAACGTCTGCGCAATCTTCGAGTACACAGGGTTCGCGGCGTCCTTGTGCACGCCTTTCCACGCTGCTCGTCCTCGAGCCTG
>PLZZ01000216.1 GCA_003153585.1 Acidobacteriota bacterium
TTTGAGAATAGCTTTCATATCCGCGCCTGTTGAGCCGCCCACGATGTCAGCTTCCCGCTTAAAGTATTCGCGCGTCACTTCGCTGAGCTCAAAGGGGAATTGATAATGCTCGAGGCGGGTTAGACCGTCCGCCAGCTCGTAGATTGCGTTTTCCTTGCCCGGCAGCGAGCTGTGGCCTCCCGGGTTCGTCACTTTCACATCGAAATCCTGATAAAGCTTTTCCGCCGCCTGGACGCCGACGAGCAGTTTTTTTCCTTGGTCCAACTCGAAATCGCCAGCGTCAGGATTTAGAATAAATTCGGCGTCAATCAAGTCGCGATGATTCTTGATCAGCCATTCCACACCGTTTGACCGCCCGCCTTCCTCGTCGGCCGTGAGCGCCAGAATGATGTCGCGGTCCGGCTTGAATCCTTCCTGTTTCAGGCGAATCATCGCCGTCATCAGAATTGCGTCGCCGTCTTTGATGTCTCCCGATCCGCGGCCGTAGAAGTAGCCGTCCTTCTCGATGAATTGAAAAGGATCCATGGACCAATCTTCGCGTCGCGCCTCGACAACATCCAGGTGGCAGATCAGCAGCATCGGTTTTTGTGCGCCCGTACCGCGCAGGCGAGCGACCAGATTGCCTTTGCGAGCATTCGGCCCAATCACTTGCACGTCGCTCGCGGCATAGCCGGCATCGCGCAGACGCTGGGCCATCGCTTCCGCGGCTACCGTCGTGCTGCCCACGGAATCTGTGGTGTTAATTTCGATGAGCTGCTTGTAAATATCGCGCGCGAGCTTATTGGTTGCATCATCACTTTGCGCGAGCAGACCGCCGGCGAAAAATGAGCACGCGAGCGCAGCTAACAGAATGGAAGACCGAAATTTCATTTATTCTCCCCGAATAAGGAAGACCGAGACTAACAGAGACCGGCCGGGACGGTCAAAATGGCGGCGGGGAGAACGGTGTGTCCTTCGGTGATTCGAGGATGTAGATGGCGTAGCGATAGACTTCAATCTTCCACCGCTCGCCAATAGATCCTTTTTCAAAAATTTCGCCGAATGCGGCGTGGATTTCGTGTCTCTTGTCTTCCGGGAGCGCGGCCAAAAAATCGCCGAAGCGATTTTTCGCCAGCGTCATCGGGTCGGTGATGCGCGTCGCCGAGGGTTTCTGATCTGCGGCCGCTGCGGTTGTCGGCGCGACAATCGTCTCTTTGGGCGCGGGCGGAGGTTGATTAACAGGCTTCTGCTCATAGCTCTGATAGAGCGCATAGCGAAACTGCTTTTCGTACAGGGCAGCGAAGGCCGTTTTCACGGGATCGGCCGGAGGTTGCGCCCCGCCGAGAGCCAAGGTCGTGAAATTCTTCAGCGCGGTTTCGAAATCGCGGAAGTTCCCGCGCACGCCCATCAACGGTCCTTTGCCGCTCTTGCCTAGCGACGCGGCAAGCCGATCGGTTCGCGCATCGTAACATTTTCCGTATGCCGCAATTGCACGCAGCGTTGCTTGAGCGTTCTGGGCTTCCCCAATCTGCTTGTTCGTGTTAGCCGCCGCGCCGTTCGCTGGATTCACTTTGCCGTTGAAATGGGTAATCCAGTCCGTTGAACTCATCTGCAGAATTTGCGCGCACGTCATGCCAAGCCGATCCGAGGCTGCCGCTTGCTTCTGGCTCGGTTGCTGGGCACCGAAGCTGCTGGCGATCGCCGTTAGTAAAAGAGGTGCGATGGATAATAATTTCATGAAATAGTTTTTTCCCTCGCGATCCGGCACGGATTTTCAGAGTCGCAAAGCTCTAAAGACTTAGTTCTGTGACGAGATAAGCGACTTCGCCAAAATCAACGCTTCTTCCCGCGTGCTAATCGAGTCATTTAGCTGTGCTTCCTCAACTGCATTCAGAATTTCCTTAAATGCCGGCCCGGGCTTGAGGCCGATGGCGAGAAGGTCGTCCCCGGTTAACAACCTTGGCGGACGTATTTCCTCGGCAGGGGTTTCGTCCATAAATCGGCGAACGAAGTCATAGTTATCCAGCATGCGGTGGCTGGACGAGCAATCCAGGCGGTGCAATTCAAGATGCTCGTCAAAACGGTTCAGCCGGGCGAACCGTTTTAGTGTAGCCGGCTTCATCTGCAGCACATCTTTGAATTTCATGTGGCTTGCAACCAGCGCGGCGATTTGTTCCGTGTCGTCATTTGAGAAACGAAGGCGGCGGCAGATTTCCTCTGCCATGCGCGTGCCGACCTCGGCGTGCCGGTCGAAGCGAATTCTTCCATCCGGGCCGGAAGCGGGCGTGAAAGTGGCCGGCTTACCGACGTCATGCAGAAGCACGCCCCATGCGAGCGTGGACGAGCATCCGGTCGGGAGTTTTTCGAGCATCAGGAGAGTGTGGATCCAGACGTCGCCTTCCGGATGAAATTGCGGCGGCTGCTCGACGCCCTTCATGCGCGCGATCTCGGGAAGAAGTTGGGGCAGAAGCTTGGTTTCATCCAACAACTCAAACGCGCGCCGAGCGGCACCTTCGGTGAGCAGCTTGGTCAACTCGTCGCGAAGCCGCTCGGGAGAAACCTGCCCGATTTCGGGAGCCAGCTCCTGAATCGCGCGAAAAGTTTTCGGTTCAATCTCGTAGTGCAGCCGCGAGGCAAAACGTACCGCGCGAACCATGCGCAGCTTGTCCTCGCGGAATCGCTCGACTGGATCTCCGATGGCGCGGATAATTCCGGCGCGAAGGTCTTCGCGTCCGCCAACGAAATCCAGAACCTCGTTCGTCTCCGGATTCATAAGCAGAGCGTTGATCGTGAAGTCCCGGCGCTTGACGTCTTGCTCTGGTGATTTTGCGAGCACCACACTGTCCGGGTGACGGCCATCTGAGTAACCTATGTCGGAGCGAAACGTCGCAACTTCCACTTGAACGGGCGCAACCGGGTCGCTTGCCGCGCCAGCACCAGCGGGCAAGGTATCCGCCTGCGAATCTTCAACAACAATTACGACGCCAAACTTTGCCCCCACGGTCAGGCTGCGCGGAAAGATGCGCAACACTTGCTCGGGTGTTGCGGCGGTACAAACGTCGTAATCGGCAGGCTCATGTCCGAGCAGAATATCGCGCACACATCCGCCAACGAGAAAGGCTTGGTAGCCTGCCGCGCGCAACTTCCGGCAAATTCGTTCAGCGAAAGCCCGGGGACTCATCTTGCGATTATGAGCGAAATGGCGCGTCGTTGGTAGTTGTAGCCATTTACTGAAGCGGGCAATATCGAGGCAGGGTGTAGGCCGTGCGCGAAGCCTGCGTCAAACAGGACGAAAGAAGGAATCGGGGTCAACCGGGCGCGGCAACTATGCCGTGACGCGAAGAACTAGAGCAGTGATATCGTCATGCTGGCGGGCATAGCCTACAAAGTTATTGACGTCGGTCATCACGCGCGAAAGAACTTCTCCGGCGTTTGCGGGGAGCGGCTGCACGCAGGGGAGAAGCCGCGCTTCGCCGTATTCTTCCCCGGTTTCATTCACCGCTTCAATCACGCCGTCGGTAAAAATGAAAAGCAAATCGCCCGGATGAAGCTGCGTGCGGCCGGAAGGGTATGGAATTTCGGTTTCCGTGAAGAGCGGCGTCCCGAGCGGCAGGCCTCCGGTCGAGAGCCGCTCAATCTCGCCGGATGCGCGGCGTAAGATCGGGCTGTTGTGCCCACAGTTGACGTAGCACATCTCGCGTGTCTCAAGATTTATTTCCGCAAGAAAGGCGGTTGTGAAGCGCAGGCCTTCGAGGCTATGCGCCCGGGCGTAGCGTTCGAGGCCCGCTACGATTTCATCAAGTGATGCGGACGTGGCCGAAAGCGCTCGCAGGCTCGCTTGGAAGGTAGCCATCAAGAGCGCAGCCGGGACGCTTTTCCCCGCAACGTCGGCAACCGCAATGAGTAACGATGGGTTGCCGGCGCCACTCGCCGCCAAGGGCCGCAAGAATGCGTCATAATAATCGCCCGCGACAGTATTTTGAGGGCGCGTAGCGAACGCGATATCCATGCCCGCAATTACAGGTGGTCGAGCGGGAACCAGCCACTGCTGAATCTCACGGGCGATTTCGAGGTCGCGCTTCATGGTCACGCGATCGGCGAGTTCGAGTGCGAGTAGCAGGAACAGAATTGCGGCGCCAAGCCAGCCGAGGTCATAGTTGTCGTTGCGAACGATCAGCAAAATGATGGCGGCGATTAACAAAACACGGCGCGCGGGAGAAAGCTTCATCAACATCGCCAGAAACAAACCCCAAGCCAAACGCCAAAAACGTTTGAATTTCGATTTCTCCCGGTCGATATTCTCGCGATCCACATCCTTCGAATAAAAGCCGTATGTAGCAGTGGCTTCAGACTTGAACTGACCCCAGAGCTGCCCGAGCTTTAGGCCTTCGGTTATGCGTGACCAGAAGTCGCGCAGGTGACGGATGGCACCCTTTGAACGCTTGCCGGGATCAGGAGTTGCGGCCATGGGAGACGTGATTATAGGGCAGGAAACACGTTGCGCCGCATTTGTTCCGTCGAGGAGTCAACCGCTAGTGTGCTGGAGAAATCAGTCGTGCTCTTCGCGGTCGTCGCGTGCCGCGAGCGAGCCGCCGAATTGTACTTTCGAAAATCCGAAGCGATCGCGGAGACTATCGGTGGCCCGCGCCAAGCGTTCTAGTTTATCGCGGCGCCCGGGATCAAGGAGATCCATTTGGCCGGAACCGGAAGTGAATGAGGAAAATTCGACGCCGACAAGGCGCAGGTTCGCCGTGCCGTTCCATGCGCTTGAAAAGAGATCCCGGACCGTCCGAAGAAAAATTGTATCGAGGTCGGAAGGCTCGGTGAGCGTGTGGCTGCGAGTGATCGTCGTAAAGTTTGCGTAGCGCAGCGTAATGCTGACCGTGCGGGCGTGAAGACCCGCTTCGCGCAGGCGTTTTGCCGCCTTCTGGCAGAGGTGGCTGAGGGTGGATTCTAGGATTTCACGTTCGTTTGTGTCGTGGCCAAATGTTTGATTGTGAGAAATCGATTTTGGCTCGGCGTCCACAAAAAATTCGAAGGAATCGATTCCGCGCGCTTTGCGATAAAGCGCTTGGCCCCATTTTCCGAAAACTTCTTCGAGACGCTGCAATGTGACCTGCTGAAGTTGCGCGATCGTTTCGACGCCGAGGCTTTTCAGCGCCGCCTCGGTCACTTTGCCGATACCTGGAATTCTGCGCACGGACAATGGCGCGAGGAAGGTGGCTTCACTTCCCGGCGCAACCCAAACCAGGCCGCGTGGCTTGGCCTGCTCGCTGGCGACTTTTGCGACCAGGCGCGTTGCAGCTACACCGCCAGAGCACGGTAACGCGGTTGTTGAAGTGATCTCCAGCAAGAGTTTGTGCGCTGCACCGAGATGCGGACCATGAAGGCGCTCGGTGCCGGCAAGATCCAGATAAGCTTCGTCGATGGAAGCCATTTCCACTGTCGGCGAGTATTTTGCGAGGATTGCCGCGACGCGATCGCTCCAGCGACCGTAGAGTTCATGGTGCCCATCGAGAAACACTGCGTGCGGGCAAAGTTTTGCAGCCGTGCGCAGGGCCATCGCGGAGTGCACGCCGAAGCGCCGCGCTTCATAGCTCGCAGAGGTCACGACGCCGCGCTGGTCGCGCTGGCCGCCGACGATCACGGCAAGTCCGCACAACTCGGGTCGCGCCAGCAGTTCGACGGAAACGAAAAACGCGTCCATATCGATGTGAAGAATGGAGGCAACAGAATCCGCGGCAGGCGCTGGTGCGTCATGCTTCGCGCGAAAATGGGCCAGCTTCGGCATATTCGTTGAAGTGAGCGAGGGTTAGATTCTACGANNGCGAGATCATTCGTGAAGCTGACATTCGCCCAGCACTTCTGTTCCGTCAGGATTGCGCGCACATGTTCGGCTGAGTTGTAGCCGAGCTCAAGAACGAGTATGCCGCCGGGACGAAGTAATTTGCCGGCTTCTTCGATCAGTCGTGCATAAATTTCCACACCGGTAGGACCACCAAAAAGGGCCGCGGCAGGTTCATGGTCTCGTACTTCGCGCTGTAATTCAGCCGATTCGTTGCGCCCGACGTATGGAGGATTGCTGACGATGAGGTCGAAAGAATGTAACTCGGGGCGCAAAGCTTCCAGCAAGTCTGCTTGGAGAAAATGAATATGGTCGGCAGCAGCATGGCGGGTTGCATTGCGGCGCGCAACTTCGAGGGCGGGCGCGGAAATATCCGTGGCAAAGACTTCGGCGTGCGGCAATTCGTAAGCCAGCGAAATGGCGAGACAGCCAGAGCCAGTGCCGACATCGGCGACGCGCAATCGTTCGCGCGGCAGTCCCGTATCCATATAAATTTTGAGGCCGCGAGGGCCAAGCCGCGCCAAGGCCACTTCCATCACATGCTCGGTCTCCGGGCGCGGGATCAACACGGCGGGAGTTACTTCGAATTCGAGGCCCCAAAATTCTTGTTTGCCGGTGAGGTATTGCGTGGGCTCGCCAGTGGCGCGGCGCGCGATCAGCTCGAAATATTTTGCGGAGCCAGCAGGTTCGAGCAATGCCTCGGGATGGGTGTAAAGCCAAGTGCGATCGCGGCCGAGTGCGTGCATCAGTAGTAGCTCCGCAGCTAACGTATGCGACGGCACAAGCGACGCGCGCAACTTAGCCATTCCTTCTTTCAACGCTCTACGAACATCGATCGCCTTCCCGTTCGCATTAGAGGCTGACGGGAACGCAGGAACGGATTTCTGACCGTGGACATTTTGCCTTGCGTTGAGATTGACGCCGTTGCTGCCAGAATCTCGAGTCATTTAGGCTTCCACGAGTTCCTGCTTGAGTCGCTCGGATTCATAGTGAGTGGAGAGCGCGTCCACGATGGGACCGAGCTTGCCTTCCATCACTTGATCGAGCTGGTGCAGCGTCAAGCCGATGCGGTGGTCAGTGACGCGGTTCTGCGGGAAATTGTAGGTGCGAATTTTTTCGGAGCGGTCGCCGGTCTTGATCTGGCCGCGGCGCTCGGCGGCAATCGCTTCGTGTTGCTTGGTCTGCTCCATTTCATAAAGCCGAGCACGCAAGACGCGCATGGCTTTCGCGCGATTTTTGATTTGCGATTTTTCGTCTTGCTGCGAAACTACAAGACCGCTGGGAATATGCGTGATACGCACCGCGGAATACGTGGTGTTCACGGATTGACCGCCGGGGCCTGACGAGCAAAACGTGTCGATGCGAAGATCTTTGGCTTCGATCTTGATATCGATGTCGTCCGCTTCAGGCAGCACGGCGACGGTGGCGGCGGAGGTGTGAATGCGGCCTTGCTGCTCCGTGGCCGGAACGCGCTGTACGCGGTGCACGCCGCTTTCGTATTTCAGCTTGGAATAGACTTTGTTTCCCTGAATTGCGGCGACGATTTCCTTCATTCCACCGATGGATGACGCGGAACTTTCGAGTATTTCCACCTTCCAGTTTTGCGACTCGGCATAGCGCGAGTACATGCGGAAAAGTTCGGCGGCAAAGAGCGAGGCTTCGTCTCCCCCGGTTCCGGCGCGGATTTCGACGATAACGTTCTTGTCGTCGTTAGGATCACGCGGAAGCAATAGAAATTTCAATTCGCGCTCGACGGTCACGCTGCGGGTTTCGAGATCGTGCTCTTCGTCGTGTGCCATTTGCTTCATTTCGGCGTCGTCGGTTTCAACCAGCAACTGCTTTGCGCCTTGAAGACCTTTCTGAATTTCCTTCCATTCGCGGTACTTCGCCACCATCTGAGCCATTTCCGCGTGTGTCTTGGCGAGCTTCTGGAAGCGCGCGGAATCGTTGTGCACTTCGGGCGAGGAGAGCTGTTGCGTCAATTCTTCGTACCGCGATTCGATGTTATCGAGTTTTTCAAACAGCGTTAAGTTCGCCATGGCCGTGCCTCGTAATTCTTAATCGTGGTTGGTGTCAGTGATTCTTGAAAGCTGGCGCGAGAGATTTTCAGCCCGCCGTGTGCGGGAGTAGAAGGAGAGCGCTAATAGAAGAAGGCGAACATATGGTTCATTCCGACGTTAAGAATAGCTGCAATTCCTGGGCGAGTCAAACGAGATGCAACATAAGTGTTTAGCTGATGTTCGGTCGATCGCGCCGCTAGTTAACTTCAATCGTAGTCACGCTCAATGCCGGTAGCGTAATCGTCAGAGACGAGCCGTTTACGGCCATCGTTCCGATGGACACCGGCTGGACCGGGTTCTGACCTTGAGTGGAAGCCGCCGTCATTTGATAGAGCTGAGCAGTTCCCGACATCGCTTGACCATTGATCGCGGTGACCTGCGATGTGGTGGAACGATTAATGGCCACGAATACGAACCTGCCCGGAGCGGTGCTGTCCGAACTCGCGTAAACAACTACGTCTTGCACGTTGCTGGATGTGGATTGCAGCGACGTATCGCCGAAGTTCGCGCCATCTCCATCGAAATCGCGGAATGCGCGGAAACCAGCGAGCGCGTAGGAATAAGTTCCATTGGGAGGCCAGAAGCTGGCCGCGAAAAGCCCTTGGCTGCCGAAGATACCGAGGTTGTCGGTTTGGGCGATGGTTCCCGCAATGTGGTTCCAGCCGCCGTTCTCATATTCCGTGATTGATATCTTCATGCCGGGAAACTCGGAGTTGATCTTGGCCTGTAGGCGCCCCAGGATGTTGATCGGCGTGTTGCCAAGCTCTTCGTAGATCCACGGATTGCTGTTGATGGAGTCGGTGAACGTGGGATCCCAAAGGGCCCGAGGGCTCTGCACGATTAGCTGGACCTGGGCGTCGGTGAGAGTTGTGCCGCTCAAATCGATAGCGCGGTTTCCGTTTGCGTCGTACTCTTCCACGTACCAATGGAAGTCGTAGACGTCGACGAGGGGCTTGCCGTAGGAAGCCGATGCGGTGTTGAGCGCTGCGAGGTACTTGTCCGGGAACCAATTTGCGCCGCTAGGCGTGGCGCTCAGTTCTCCCTGCCAATTGTAGATGCCCTGAAATCCGTAGTGCACCGGGCCAAAGATCACCATGTTGGGAAACTGATCTTTCAACGCTTCCGTGAGCGTAATGGTTTTCGTAATGTAGGCGTCCGAAGTGACAGGATTTGGCCCTTGCACTTCCAAATGCGTCGAGTTCCAGAGCTCCGGCTCATTGTCCAAACTGACGAACGTGGGGTGCGCGGGACCTGTCCCGAAGATGCCCATTCCGGAAAACTTTTGATCCAAGGCCCAGGCGAATTCGTCCATGTACACGTTGGCGTCCGTAGTGGGAGGCGTGATCGTAAAGGGAACGCTGGAGACTGTGCTCTTCTTGTCGACCACTTGTTTAAAGCGCGTCAAATCCGGCGGGTCGGTCACGCTCACGGGCCCGTTCTCGTCACCGGCCACCAAGCCTTGGAGCTGGACAGTCATCAAGCTTGCCAAGCCGTTGGATTGATCTTCGGCGATGAAACTCCGGACCGCTTCTGCTGGAACGGTGCTGCTGCTCAGATAGTCGTCGTTTTCGTAGAGATAGTCGCTTCCGGCATTTGAAGCGTTGGTTTCCCAATTATAGGCGGTCCAGCGATTGCCGCCGGCGCGGTCAAAAGTGAGCTGGGGTGGAGCGCCGGTGATTCCGGAATAGAAATTGATGCCATAGATCCAAGGTGAAATCGGTTTGGCTTGGGTTGGATCAATCGTAATCGTCACATTCGCCGCGGGACCAGTGGGTGTTGCGCTGGCTTGCGCGGAATTGGCACTTTCGCCGGAAGCGTTTACCGCGGATACCACGTAATAGTAGGTTGTGCCGTTTGTCACGGCGGTGTCTATGTAGTTCGTTACAGCGGGCGAAGCAAGCGTGG
The DNA here is from genome assembly GCA_003153585.1 of Acidobacteriota bacterium. Taxonomy (GTDB): domain Bacteria; phylum Acidobacteriota; class Terriglobia; order Acidiferrales; family UBA7541; genus Palsa-295. The sequence goes on from PLZZ01000216.1 coordinate 9,790, forward strand.
CGCTGAAGGGGCCACCGCCGGCCGTCGATCGCTTGACGTTGTAGCTGGTTGCGCCCGCACTCGCATTCCAGCTCAAACTCACCTGCGCATTTCCGGCGGTTACTTGCAATCCCGTTGGCGTTGGCGGAGGCACTGCTGGAGCAGTGGGCATAGCGTTCACTTCGGAGGAGTTGGCACTCTCGCCGCCAGAGTTCACGGCTGAAACTACGTAAAAATACTTGGTACCGTTTGTAAGTCCGGTATCGGTGAAGCTGTTGGAAGCGGGCGCTGAGATTTGCGTTTCACTGCCGCTGGCGGTCGAACGCTTGACGTGATAGCTGGTCGCGCCTGTGCTCGCATTCCAATTCAGACTCACCTCGGCATTCCCAGCAGCTGCGGCTAGGCCCGTAGGAGTTGCCGGCGTAGGCAGTACGGGAGTTGCATTCACTTCGGCCGAATTTGCGCTCTGTCCTACTGAATTAGAGGCGGACACAACGTAGAAATATTTGGTGCCGTTTGTCAGACCGGTATCGGTGAAGTTTGGGACGGCCGGCGTCGAAATTTGCGCATATGGGCCGCCGGTGGTGATGGAACGCTTGACATCATAGGCCGTCGCACCTGAGCTGGCTGTCCAATTCAGCACGACCTGCGCGTTTCCTGCGGCAGCCGATAAACCGGCCGGAACGGTTGGGACGCTCGTTCCGGTTTTTCCTCCGCCCCCAGTGTTGCCACCGAGGCCGGCACACCCCGTTTGTAGGAGAAGAATGCTGATCAAGGACGTGAGCACGACAATCGGGAGTACACGATTGGCAAACTTCATCTCTTTCTCCTCCCGACCAGCGGGACCCGAACCAAATTTCTGCGTTTCTCGGTTCTGAGGTGGGAAATAAATGCTTCGATAGAAACAGGTTAAGAGAACAGAAAGGAACCGGCAAGCTGTCCTCAAGGACAGAAAAGGTCCTAGTCCGGCAAACATCGTTTAGATCAAGCAGGAACGGCGGACGACAGGACCGATCTCACTGCTCGCTTTGCCACAGAGGACTGGTGTACTACGATACGTTCCGGCATGAGCGAAAGTACTGCAGCGACATCCAGAAATCACGCCGGCGAGATGATGTGGGGATTCTGGTATCCGGCGCTGCGCAGCCAGCAGGTGCACGGACGAAAGCTTGTGCGCGCGACGCTGCTGGATGTGCCGCTGGTGCTTGGTCGCGACGCCGCCGGAAAGACATTTGCGCTGCGTGATATTTGTCCACACCGCGCGTTCCCGCTTTCGTTTGGCCAATTCGACGGGTCAACAGTGGAATGCGCGTATCACGGCTGGCGATTTGAAGCGCACACGGGTCAATGCCAAGCAATTCCTTCGCTTACGGCAGATTCAAAACTAAAATGCGAGCGAATCTACGCGGGCAGTTTTCCTTGCGAAGAGCGCGACGGGTATGTCTGGTGCTTTGTGAGCAATCCGGAAGGCCGGGCGCTCGACGCCGCGCCGCCCGCAGCACCGGAGCTACCAACGTTCAGCTCGCATTATCAGATGGCGCATCTTTGGGCCGATCTTCCGTGCGGCGTGGACCAGGCGATCATCGGATTGATGGACCCCGCGCATGGACCGTTCGTACATCAAGCTTGGTGGTGGCGGAGCCGCCACAGCATCCGCGAAAAAGAAAAGCAATTTGAGCCAATTCCAAACGGATTCCGCATGAGTCCGCATGCGCCGTCGGCGAATAGCGCGCCTTACAAAATCCTGAAGCTCATTACAGGCGAACCCGCCACCACGATGATCGATTTCGTTCTGCCCAACCAGCGCTTCGAACAGATTCGCGCGGGACGCTATTGGCTCTCCAGCCGCACGACGGTAACGCCCATCCGCAGCGATCTTTGCCGGCTGGATTTCTGCGCGGCCTGGAACATTCTGACTTGGTTTCCGATTGTCTCGTTCATCATTCACGTTTTTGGGCCGCGATTTATACGGCAGGACACCGAAGTAATCGAAAAGCAAGCCCTGGGATTGAAATATGAGGACCGCATGATGCTGGTGGATGACGCAGACCGCCAGGCGCGTTGGTATTTCGACTTGAAGGCTGCCTACCTGGAATCAAAGCGCACCGGCGCTCCGATGAAGCACCCAATAGCGGGGCCGGTTACGCTGCGCTGGCGCTCGTAGTTTGAGGCCCGGAACAGTAACCGGGGCGCATCGGGATCAATGGGCGATGCTGCTAAGGAACGGATAATGTTCCGCTGCGCCCATGAAGAAAAGCATCGGGAATGAAAGCCAGAAAGCCACACGCGAGGCGAGAAAGCTCCAACGGGCGAACCGTGCGGCTTGCGGCGGCATGGGCGTGCCTTGCTCCGAGCTCGCACGCGTCCAAATAATCAGCCGTTTCTGCACGCGCCAAACGACTCCCCAAGCGTTCATCAGCATCAGAAAACCGAGCCCACCGCCCACGCTGATGGACAAATGCGCGTTGGAAACGTCTGCTCCACTATTCAGATCAAGAATGAGCCACGAGGCTGCGATAACGATGATCGCAATCGCAATGGTGCGCAGCCAGGGGCTGTCGAGAATTCCTTTGTGCGGAAGCTGGAACGGATAGATGAGCGCGTAGGCCGCGAGCCATACGGCTACCCACCAGCCGAACCATTTGAACGTGAGCGACGGATCGCCGGCATTGTGAGCGTCCACACTCAACAGATGGAAGTAATAGCGAACACCGACGACTACGGTGATCATGGCGGACCAGCGGAACCAAGCCATGGCACGCGACATCATCACCGGATAGACCTTGCCCCGTACCGATGCGTCGAGCTGCTTCATGGTGGGAAACCCCACGAGATTGAAGAAATAGAGCAGGCCGATCCAGATGATTCCGAAGACGAGATGAAGCCAGCGAAGGATGATGAATTCAGCCGCGCCGCCACCTTCCGGAAAACTGAAGTGCGGAGCGAGGAAATGAAAAGTCACGATCAACGAAGAGAAAGCCATTCAACCTCCTAATGCGAAGAGCAGTGATTGATGTGATTACGCTATCGGAAGTTTGTGCGGCAAGTCAATCGGATGACCCCGCCGGAACGTCTTGAGGATTATTCAAACGCGCGAGCGCCCAGCGAGCGTGTTCGGTAATGAGTGGATCATCGCCGCCGGCAAGACGCTCGAGCAACCCGACGACATGTTGATGCGCGGCCGAACCGCGCTCGACGCGAGAATTTCCAAGGGCCACGCACGCATTGCGAACGATACCGCGCCATTTAGCTCGTTTGACCGCGCTGTTCCGAAAAATCTCGCTGAATTTCCGTTGGGTTAACGACGCGAGTTTTTCGAGCTCTGGGGCAAACAGGGCGTCGGTGCGTTTGTCATGTTTGCCATTTTCAGCCTTCGGGACGAATTGGCGCGGCTGGAATGCCGCAAGCTGAGTCACCGGGGACTTGCGATTCCAGGGGCACACATCTTGGCAAATATCGCAGCCGATGACGGCGCGTCCCATTGCCGGACGCAATTGCTCGGGGATCGCTCCGCGCAATTCGATCGTGAGATAAGAGATGCACCTGCTCGCGTCCAGTAAGTAAGGCGACGGAAATGCTTGCGTGGGGCAAGCGTCGAGGCACAGCCGGCAATTTCCGCAGAGATCGGCCGGCGGCGGTTCGCCGGGCGCAATGGATGGCGCAAAATCGAGCGTAGTAATAATCACACCCAGGAATAACCACGAGCCCATTTTCTCGTTAATTAAACACGTGTTCTTTGCGAGCCAGCCGAGGCCCGCATATTTTGCGGCGAGACGTTCGATGATTGGACCGGTGTCAACGTAGGCGAGCGCTTCGAACGGCTCAGCGAATTGCGCGCGCATTGCCGCGACGAGTGCATCGAGCTTTTCGCGTACGACTTCGTGGTAATCGTCGCCCCAGGCATAACGGGAAATCCAGCCACGAGGTGACTCATCGCCGTGCGTCACGGGTAGTTCCATGGAATAGGCCGAAGGTGAATTGTAGTTTAATGCGACGACGATCAGGCTTTGCGCACCGTCCAAAACCAGACGAGGGTCTGCGCGCCGGGGGTCGCGAAGATAATTCATTTCGCCTGCGTAGCCTCGCGCCAGCCATTCGGGCAAGTATGCGAGCTCTTCGAACGTTCCATCGAACGAACTTCGCGAAGGGCTGTTGCGCATCGCCGGCGCCGTAGCAATCGTGGCGGCGCCGCACAAATCGAATCCCACAGCGCGCGCCTGCTCGCAAAGCCATTGCGTCCGTTCGGCGGAATTCATGGTGTGATGATGCATTATCGGCGCCATTGACGTCCAACTTACGGAAATCGATCCGGGATTGGACTATGCCTCTGCGACTGCTACAATGCCCGCCATGGCAGATTGGCGCCAAATCCAGGCACGCATCCGCAAAGCCAAGAACAGCCCCGACGCCCACGCGAAGCTTTCCGAACTCTACCAGCGCACCCACGACGGGATGGTGGCGTGGGAGCTTGCATTAATCCAGGAAAAAGCCGAAATCGCAGACGAGGCCGTGAAGTGGTACACCGTCGCGGCCGAAAAATTCCGGCGCGCTGAATGGAAGAAAAAAGCGGAAGAAGCGCTGACCAGGTTGGGAGCAGCGCTCCCTGCTGGAAGCGCGATATCCATGGATGCCGGGGTAAACACGGAAGAACCCCTGAACACAATTTCGGACACATCCGACGAGGAGCAAGCGGCCGCGCCATTAGCTCCAGGCGAAATTCGCGAATCAGACGACGAAGGTTTGTCCTCCGAATCACCTGCCAAAATTAGCGCCGCTTCGGAATCGGACGATCCTGCGAAAAAGAAGCGGCGGCGCGGTCGGCGCGGTGGACGCGGACGGCGGCGCAAGGGTGCAGGAACTGCGCCGGGTCTCCCGTCGCAAGCCTTTGCGGAAACAAGCGTCCCATCTTCTGTCGTGCCTACGCGCCAACAGGCTCCCAGGGCCCCGGCCCCACGCACCCCCGTTCAAGAACGAGCGCCTGCAGCATACGAACCGGCGGTGATTCCACATGAGCCGCCTGAGCGCCTTCGCGCGGAACACGCCGCGCCCATGCTGCCGTCCGAGCGCACGGCGCATGGACGGGCGGGCGATCCCGCGCTGGCTTCACGGATGTCACATTTGGAATCGATGCTGCGCCGGTTGGTGGCGAGCCCGCTACATCGCTTGGACACCGAAGACGCTCCGGCTGGTCCGGGCGTATTTCTGCTCTCGGATTCCGATCAGATCACCTCTTATTATGTGGAAGCCTGCCAGACGCTTCGCGTGGGCGTGGGAAATCTGGTTCGCGGCACGCGCGGCAGCGGAGCCAAAACCACGCGGGGAAGCCGGCCGTCGTTCGATAGCGGCTTGAAATCGAAGCTTGCCGAACATCTTGGAATTACTGAGGCAAAGGTCTCGCAATATTTGAAGGATCACTGCGTGGTCCGCTGGATTCAGATGGACGACGACGCTCCGCACCTCGCCCACTTCGCCATTGGTGTCCTACGCACACCGTTGAATCTAGATTAGATTCTTGGACGCGGGATAAGATCTCGCCGCGGCACCACAGGCCTGCGGTCAATCGGACTATGAACCCCACGGCTTAGCCACCCTCGCCATCCGCTGGGCAAAATGACCGATTCCTTAGTACTAATAAGCTCCCGTTGGCTGGCCCCTGATGCCATTCAACCTGCGAATTGTACCTTTGGATGCACCCGCATAGACCTTCGTTTGGATTCCAGGCAAACTTTGGTACGGTAACTCGTTACGGGTGTGGCACACCCGTTGGAATGGTCGCTTCGGGGGATTAGACACTACTCTGAGGCGCGTATCGAAAAGGGAGGGGTGCAGGATTATGCCGAAGACGGTAGGTAATCAGCTTTGGAAATCGTTCGATTGGGCGCTATGCAGGACAGCGGGGATAACCTTCGACACGATTCAATTCTTCAATAAGTACCGGCCGAATCCTTCGTTCATTCCCAAGTGGTCTGAAAAGCCGATGCTGAAATCCTGGGAGAAGTCCAAGCCCACGCTCGGCTGGCCGCGCACAACCGATTCTTTGTGCCCTTCCTGCGTGCACGAAGCGCGCGAAGCAATTATGAACGGCACGAAAGACTGGACCGACTTGGTACACGAGAAAGTCGGCGAAATCAAAGCGCAGATCATCGAGCGCGATGGGCAAGTCTGGATGGTGAAAGAATGCCCCATCCACGGAAAGTGCGAAGATTTGATGGCCGCGGATTCCAAGTTCCTTGAATGGATTGAAAAGAATTTTCCCGGTCGCGATATCCCGGCGCACAACGATGAAGACATGCACCGGCATGGCTCAAGCACGATTCGCCACGGCCGCGGCTCCGTTCTCACTGTTGACCTGACCAACCGCTGCAACATGATGTGCGA
>PLZZ01000233.1:0-22699 GCA_003153585.1 Acidobacteriota bacterium
TCCTTCAGTGGGACGATGCCCTCGCTTCTGCCGCGCGTCAGCATGCCGTCCGCATGGCTCAACTCGATCAAATGTCTCACCAGCTTCCCGGTGAGCCAAACCTCCTTGCGCGCGCGAGCGAGGCAGGCGCGCGTTTCAGCGTGATCGCCGAAAACGTCGCCATCGGCCCGGCTCCAGCCGTCATACACACTATGTGGATGCACTCCCCAGGCCACCGCGCGAACATTCTGAGCCCCCAGCTGACGGCCGTAGGCATCGCCGTAGTTCAGGGCAACTCCGGCCTTTTCGCCGCGCAGGACTTTTCGCAAAAGGTTGTAACCTCGAATTCAGATCAGCAGGTGCAGCAAGTAATTTCGCAACTCGCTTCGCGCGGCTTACAAGCCAGCGTCGCGGACAATGCAGCTGCGTACTGCGACGGGAGTCGCAAATTCGCGCCCAACACCGCAGCCACTCTGGTTCGTTACGAAACCCCCAACTTGGACAAGCTCCCCGACCTCCTCGATCAACAGCTCCAAACCCACAAGTTTCGCGCCGCAACCGTAGCCGCATGCGCCGCCAATCCCGCCCCAGGCTTCTCCCGCTTCCGCGTCGCCGTCCTTCTTTTCTAAACTCCCTCGCCGGTCCAACTTCCCGTTATCTCCCCGGATTGAGGCTCCGCGCTCGCTTGCCGCCACTGGTTCACAGGTCTATTATTGAAGTCTAAGCGAAATCATCTATAGTCGCGTGTAACCGGTACTCATCCGAAAGGAAAACCATGGCAAGCGGACCAGCAGGACCAGCCGCAGGAAAGCGTTTGCAGGACAAAGCACCGATCACCGGCGTGAAAAATCTCGTCGCAGTTGCCAGTGGCAAGGGCGGAGTAGGGAAGACCACCGTCGCCGTCAATCTCGCCATCGCGCTAAAAAATATGGGCCATGCGGTCGGCCTTCTCGACGCGGACGTTTACGGCCCCAACGTCCCGGTAATGCTCGGCACCAACGAACAGCCGCGCGCCGTNNTGCTCAATCCCGGCGACAAACCGCTCGTCTGGCGCGGCCCCATGCTCCACAGCGTGATCCAGCAATTTCTGCGCAGCACGCAATGGGGCGAACTCGACTACCTCATCGTGGATCTGCCTCCGGGCACGGGTGACGTTCAGCTTACTCTGATTCAGAGCGTCTCGGTCAGCGGCGCCGTCGTGGTCACCACGCCATCCATCGTTGCGCTGGCCGACGTCCGCAAAGCCATCGAAATGTTTCGCCAGGTAAACGTGGAAATTCTCGGCGTGGTCGAGAACATGAGCTACTTCAACTGCCCGCATTGCAACGGCCGCATTGATGTCTTCGGCCACGGTGAAGGCCAGCACATGGCGAAATCTTTCGGTGTGCCGTTCCTCGGTGAGATTGAAATCGATCCGCAGATTCGTATCGGGGGAGACACCGGCAAGCCCGTCGCTTCACTCGGCGAGGACGCCCCCGGCAGCAAAAGCATCTACGCCATGGCTCGCAACGTCGTCGCGCGCCTGGAAGTCGTCAACGAATCCGCCAGCGCCCCGGTAGTTCAGATCCTGTAGCGGAAAAGCCTGCTAGGTCGCTTTGCTCGCAGTCGCGTTGCCGTTTGCCAACATCACCACCAGCCGGGCAGCTTCCTCCGGCTCCATTGCCGTGCTATCCACCACCACGGCGTCCCGAGCGCGCACCAGCGGGGAAGTAGCNNTCAGCCCCGCGTCGGGAAAAACGACGCTTCCAATGTCGCGCCCTTCCATCACCACTCCGCCTTGCTGTCCCGCGCGCCGCTGCTCGGCCACCAGCACCTGCCGCACTCCCGGATTCACCGCAATCTTTGACGCCGCCTGCGAAACTTCCGGCGTGCGAATCTCCATGGTCACATCTTCGCCATCCAGAAATACTCGCTGGCCGCCTTCCTCCGCGCGCAGATCAATGCGAGTGTCATGCGCCAGCGCGACGAGTACGTCCGCAGCTTCAGGTGCAATCGTCTGCCGCACCGCTTTCAGCGCGAGCGCTCGATACATCGCTCCCGTATCCACATATACATAACCCAGCATTTCCGCCACGCGCCGCGCTAGCGTGCTCTTGCCCGAACCCACGGGCCCGTCTATCGCGATAATCAATTTTTTCGGCGGTGCGGTCATGTCAAATGGAATGGTCTCAAATTCTCTTAAACGCTCTTTCGATTTCGCGCACGGAATAGCGCAGCACGATCGGACGCCCATGCGGGCAGCTCATGGGGTACTCGGTTTTCGCCAACTCGCCGAGGAGCCATTCCATCTTCGTGTGGTCCAGCGGAGTGTTCACTTTGATCGCGGCATGGCACGAAGTGGAGGCGGCGATCTTTGCTTGCAGCGAGTCGATCGAGATCGCCTGATTCTCTCGAGCGATCCCGTCCAGGATTTCATACAGCAGTTTTTCCGCGTCGCCGCTCGTGATGCCTGCCGGCGCAGCCTGAATTGCGACGCTTCTCGCTCCCATCAGCTCAGCTTCGAATCCGTTCGCGCGCAGCTCATCTCCGATCTGTTCGAAAATAACCAGTTGGCGCGGATTCAGCTCCACGATGAGAGGCACGAGCATCCGCTGCCCGCCCAGTTCTCCTTCGCGGCGCGCGCGCAAGTGTTGCTCGAAGAGCACGCGCTCGTGCGCCACGTGCTGGTCGATGATCCACAAACCTTCGCTGTTCACCGCCACGATGAAGCTGCTGTTCACCTGCCCCAGCGGCTTCAGGTCAACAATCTGGTCGGGACTCGGCAGCGTGCCCGGAGCATTTGCAGCCGTCGCGGAAGCACCTTCGGCTTCGGCGCCGAGCGTCTCTCGCGTCGGATTTGAAAAATCGCTGCCGTTGCCGGTTCCAAACTGCAAGCGTTGAGCTACCGGTCTGTCAGGCGCTCCGGAAAGCTCGAATCCCTCGGCGATGCCCGTTGACGAGCTGCCAAGCGAATTTGGAATTTCAGCGCGTGGCGGACCTGGAAACGCCTTCGCGTCCGGCACAGGCGCGTAACCTTGCATGTTTCTCACGGACGACGAGGACGACAAACCGCCGCCGCTCTGTTCGCCTGCCGCAGCCGCAGCGCCCGCCGCGGGAAATCCCGGAATCGGCCGCGCATGCGAGAGCGCCAGCCGCAACGCGTCGCGAGTGAAATCGTGAATGAATTGCGGATGCCGAAAGCGCACCTCAATTTTCGCGGGATGCACGTTCACGTCCACTTCCTCGTACGGCAAATCGAGAAAAAGCAGAACGAAGGGGAAAACTCCCGGCGGCATGATGTTGCGGTACGCCTCGCCGATCGCGTGCAGCAGCAACCGGTCGCGGACCAGCCGGCGGTTCACAAAAATATAAATCCCGTTGCGGTTCGTGCGCTGCACTTCCGGCCGCGAAGTGAACCCGCTCACCCGCAGCGTAGCGGCCCGCTCTTCCGCTTCGAGCGGCGGCTCGGTAATGGCGCTGCGCACGGGCCCTTCGGTCGGCGTAATCTCCGTCAACTCGTCGAGCGCCTGCCGTCCAAAGATCTGATAGACGCGCTCGGATAGTTTTTCCACCGGCGTGCAATTCAGAATTTCCTGCGTCGGCGTTTTCAGCAGGAATTGGCAATCGGGATGCGCCAGCGCGTAGTGCGTAACCAGCGAAGCAATATGTCCCAACTCGGTGGTCTCGGACTTCAAAAATTTCCGCCGCGCCGGCACGCAATAAAAAATGTCCGCCACGCTGATGGAAGTGCCCGCGGGAAGCCCTGCCGGCTTCACGCTGATCAGTTTTCCGCCTGCAAACTCCACCCGCGTCCCTTGTTCGTCTTCAGCCGAGCGCGTTTCAAGCAGCAGACGTGAAATGGAGGCAATCGATGGCAGAGCTTCGCCGCGAAATCCCAGCGTCGAAATAGAAAGCAAATCATCCGCGGTGCGCAATTTCGAAGTAGCGTGCCGCTCGAACGCCAGCAGGGCGTCGTCGTGGTTCATTCCCGTGCCGTCGTCAATCACTCGAATCATGCGCTTACCGCCCGATTCCGTTTCGATTCGAATCGACCGCGCTCCCGCGTCCAGCGCGTTTTCGAGCAGCTCCTTCACCACCGATGCGGGCCGCTCCACCACCTCGCCCGCCGCGATCTTGTTCGCCACATTTTCCGCGAGTATGCGTATCCGGCTCATAGGGTGTGTTTCGTGGGCTTTATGTTCGGAAATCCCGAATCTGCCGGATTGCCCAGACCCTCTCTGCATACCTGTTCATCTTCTTCCTTCGCCTCTTGGGCAACGCTCCGCAGAAAAATGCGCGTGCCGAAGAAACTGGCGATGAACAGAACAGAAAAAAGCGAAACGCCGAGCCACTCCGGAAATCCAGGCATCTGTACTGTAATCAAAAAAATGAACCCGATCGCGACACCCAGGATCACCAGCACCATGAACTGCGCTCTCAGCCTCAGCCTGCGCATGCTTCGGATCAAGAGAGTCACGCCCATTGCCGCGGCAATCGGTATCAGCACGAGCGCGCGGTAGGAAATCACGCTCTGGCTCGGATCAAAATTCATTTTTCCGCTCGCTTGATTGCGATTCCCAATTCGTCGAGCTGGTCGGTGCCCACTTCCGAAGGTGAATCCGCCATCAAATCGACGGCGGCGGTGGTCTTGGGGAAAGCAATGACCTCGCGAATCGATTTTTCACCGGCCAGCAACATGACCACGCGATCGATGCCCAACGCTATGCCGCCATGTGGTGGAGTGCCATACGTGAGTGCGTCGAGAAAGAACCCGAACCGTTGCCGAGCCTGCTCGTCGGTCAGACCGAGCGCTTTGAACATCCGCGCCTGTACATCCTGGCGATGAATTCGAATACTTCCGGAACCAAGTTCGTTGCCGTTCAAAACGAGATCGTATCCCTTCGACCGGCACTCCCACGGCGCAGTTTCTAGCTTGTCCAGATCTTCCTCGAAGATTCCGGTGAACGGATGCTGCGCGCTCACCCAGCGCTTATCCGTCGCGCTCCATTCGAAGAGCGCGAACCCGGTGATCCACGCGAATTCCCATTTGCTGCGGTCGATCAGGTTGAGTTTGTCTCCAAGGTACAGACGAATTTGACCTGCGACGTTCAGCGACGTGTCGTTGTGCTCGATTTGTTCTTTGGCTGCGGCTGCGACGATCAAATCCCCCGACTTTGCGCCTAAAGCCTCGGCGAGCTTCTTCAACGTTTCCGGCCCCAGAGTTTTTTCAAGCGGCGAAGTGATTCCTTCGGCTGCGACTTTTACAGTGTAAACACCGCGCGCTCCGGACGCCTTCGCGAACTCGCCAAGCTCATCAAGCTGTTTCCGCGACCAGGAAGCCGCGCCCGGCGCGACCACCGCCTGCACGTTGCCTTCGATTTGCAGTTTTTCTCGCCCCGTCTCGAAGAATTGAGTCACATCGTGCAATTCCATTCCAAAACGCAAGTCCGGCTTGTCCGACCCGTAGCGCCCCAACGCATCCTTGTAATCCAGATGCCGGAACGGCCCTTTCGCTTGCACACCCACGACCGCGCAGGTGCGTTCCATCACGCGCTCGATCACTTCAAAAATATCCTGCTGCCGCGGGAACGACATCTCAAGGTCGAGCTGCGTGAACTCAAGCTGCCGGTCAGCGCGAAAGTCTTCGTCTCGGAAGCAGCGCACGATTTGAAAATAGCGGTCCATGCCCGAAATCATCAGGATTTGCTTGAAGATTTGCGGCGATTGCGGCAGCGCGTAAAACTTCCCGTGATGGATGCGGCTCGGCACCAGGCAATCGCGCGCACCTTCCGGAGTCGAACGCGTCAGCATCGGCGTCTCAATTTCGAAAAAGTCCAGTTCGTCCAGCGCCTTGCGAATCTCCAGTATGACGCGATGCCGCAGCTCCAAATTGCGATGCGGTTTCGGCCGCCTCAAATCCAGATACCGGTAGCGCAAGCGCGTTTCTTCGCTCGCCGTCACTTCTTCTTCGATCTGAAACGGCGGCGTCTTCGAATTATTTAGAATGTGCAGGCGCGTGGCCATCACTTCCACTTCGCCTGACGCAATTTCCGGGTTCGCCTTTTGCCGCCGCAGCACGCGCCCTTCCACTGCGACCACAAATTCCGAGCGCAGTTGCTCCGCCTTCGCATGCGCTTCTGGATCCAGCTCTTTGTTGAAAACAATTTGCGCAATTCCGGCGCGGTCGCGCAGGTCGATGAAAATCAGTTGGCCCAGATCGCGGCGCCGGTGCACCCATCCCATCAGCACGACGTCTTTATCCGCGTCAGCCGCTCGCAGGTCCCCGCAATAATTTGTCCGCTTCAGATTTCCCAGCGCTTCAAGCACGAAGTTTTCTCTCCACGAACCGCTCACTACTTAGCGGCTGCCTCTTCTCTCCGATTCAAGATATTCGAGCAACTCCAATTCGGAAAGTTTTTTCTGCTCCGAATCGGCCAGCCGCTTCAGCGTGAAAGTGTTCGACGCGACTTCGTCCTCGCCGATGATCAGCGCGTAGCTCGCGCCAAGTTTGTCCGCCAGGCCCAGCGACTTCTTGAATTTCATTTCTTCCGGTGGCAGCTCGACGGCCAGCCCGGCAGTGCGAAGTTTTCGCGCGATGTTTACTGCTGTAGGATACGCGGCCTGTCCCATCCATGCGACGAAGACCGCAAGCCCGGGAAGATGCGGCAATTTTCCGCCCTCTTGTATCGACAAAATTGCGCGGTCGCTGCCGATGGCGAAGCCGATGCCTTTCGTTGGCGGCCCGCCNNCGCGTGTAGTAATCCAGGCCGCGAACGAGGCGCCAGTTCTCCTCGTAAACGATGCCGCGCAAGCCTAATTCTTCCTTCAGCTTTGCAAAATGCTCGCGGCATTCGGCGCAAAGGTGGTCGGAAATGCGCGGCAGCTTCGCGATGATAGGCTGCTCCTGCGGCAATTTCGAATCAAGAACGCGCAGCGGGTTCGTCTCGATGCGCCGCTGGCTGTCCGGGCCAAGCTGGTTTTTCACTTCGCGCAGCTTTTCTCGCAGCAGCTCGACGTATTGCGGTCGGCATTCTTTGCAGCCGATCGAATTGATGTACAGCGTCGTCCGCGTCAGCCCCACGCGTTTGAAAAACACCACGAGCATCTCGAGCACTTCAGCGTCAATAGCAGGCGCGTCGGATTGCCCCAGAACTTCCGCACCGATTTGATAGAACTGCCGGTAGCGTCCCTTCTGCGGCCGCTCGCGCCGAAACATCGGCCCCATGTAGTACAACTTTGCGTTCCCCGGCAGCGTCTGCATCCCATTCTCGATGTACGCCCGTGCGACACTCGCCGTCGCCTCCGGCCTCAACGAATACGTTCGGTCCGGAGCGCTCTCTCCCATCGAGTCCGGATCTTGGCCGGTGGTGAACGTGAACATCTCCTTGTTAACGACGTCCGTTTCAACACCTATCGAACGAGCAAAAAGTTCGGTCTCTTCAAAGATCGGTAGTCTGATGTCGCGGAAATTGTAGGATTCGAAGACATCGCGAGCCGTCTGCTCGAACCAATTCCATAGCGCGGAATCCGGCGGCAGGATATCGCGCGTGCCCTTGATTGCCTTAAATTCGCGTTTTTCCGTCACGAGCGCCGACGCTTCCCGCACCCGAGCTGGCATGGACGAGCTTTTAACGGGCTAACCATCACTCCATTGTATCGCGTCACGCAAGAGGGACGTTGTCGGGAAGAAAAAAAATCAGGACGCCGACCAAGGACGTTGTCGAGCCGTTCTTCGTAGCGGCGCAGCCTGCTGCGCCCGCTGCAATCCACGCCAGTCGTCCTGTCCAACAGCACTGCTGCAACCCGGGAGGGACCGATCAAATTATTCCCCGGACTGCGACTTGTACGTCTCTTTGTACTCGACGTAGCGCTGCGCATAGCCGTCGATCGATTCGAGGTCCTCGGGGATGAGCGTGCGCCGCAGTTTCCCCGGCTGCCCCATGAAGAGGCTACCCGGCGGCACGATGGTACGCTCCGGCACAAGCGTCCCAGCGGCAATAATGCTTCCAGTGCCGATTTTTGCGCCGTTCAGGATGATGCTGCCCATGCCGATCAAGCAGCGCGATTCGATCGTGCACCCGTGCAGGACGACTGCGTGGCCCACCGTGACGTTGTCGCCAAGAATCAGAGGATTCGTGTCGCGCATCACGTGCAGCACGGAGCCGTCTTGAATATTCGTGCGTGCGCCGATGCGCATGAAATTCACGTCCCCGCGCAGGACGGCGCAGGGCCACACGCTGGAATGCTCGCCGATGACGACGTCACCGATGACCACCGCTTGCGGATCGATGTAAGCACTTGCAGCGATTTGCGGCGCGTGGCCGAGGTAAGTCCGAATCATTTGGGCCTCAACGAACGAGTGGGGAAAATAACACACGCCCACCTTTGTGGAAAGGCCCCGATACGCCTTACAACACCAAATCGCGCCGCGTGAAGAATGGACTAGTTTTGTGCCGATCGCTTGGCCGTGAATTCACGGCTGAACTTCCCGCCGCCCATCGTGCCGGTCATGGTATCGCCGGTCAACGTTGCCTTGTACGCGATCTTCCGCGTGTTGCCGTCAGGACCTTGGCGCTCCTCTGTCCAGGAAATTGTGTTGCCTGAGACGATAGCGTCATAAGCATTCTCGCCGTGCCGCGTTTTGTGGCTCACCTTAAATTTGTCGCCGTCCTGCGTGATTGTCAGCGACTGCGCGCCACCTCGCCCACCGCGGTTTCCGCCTCCTCCGGCTTGTTCGCCATCTTGACCGCCGCCTTGCCCACCGCCTGTCGCAGTCATTTCCCACGAGCCGGCAAAGCCGGCATCCTTTTGCGCGGCCCGAAGGACTGTTACTGACAGCAGCAGCAACGCGAAGACGTACAACCCTGCAAACCCCAGTCTAAACTTCTGCATGTGAGATTCTCCTTTGTGTCAACCTTGCTCCCGAANNGCCTAATTGTAATTCAGTCTGAGAGGGGCCGGAGGTTCCAAAACTTTCTGCAGTAGGAGTGAAGCTGCTCATCGATCTCTTCGTTGTCAGCAGTCACTCTGGAATTTTCCTGTGCTAGTATCCTGGGCGTCTAGTCTGATTTAGGCGCCGAGTTCAACTGGAGAGCGCGTGGGACGTCTTACAATTTGCCCATTTTGATTCTGGTGCTGGCGTTAAACGCCGCCCACACGGAGGACAAATGCAACCAGGCCACGGTACCGCGGCAGCGGCTGCGCAGCACGCGTATGCCGAGGTGAACGGCGTCCGCTTGCATTACATGGAGCAGGGCAAAGGGCCGTTGATTCTGTTTCTGCATGGGTTTCCGGAATTTTGGTACGCCTGGAAAGACCTGCTGCCTGAATTTGCCAAGTCCCACCACGCGGTCGCGGTGGACATGCGCGGCTACAACCTTTCGTCCATGCCCGAATCAGTGGACGCCTACCAGGTTCCGATTCTCGTCGAAGATGTCCGAGCGCTGGCGGAAAAGTTGGGTGCCAAGAAATTTGTGCTGGTTGGCCACGATTGGGGCGGCGTGATTGCCTGGGCGTTTGCGGCCGCGCATCCAGAAATGCTGGAGAAACTGGTGATCATCAATGCGCCGCATCCGGTGGTTTTCGCGCGGGAACTGGCGAACAATCCCGACCAGCAGAAGGCTTCGGCGTACTTCAACCTTTTCACGTCGCCTGCGGCGGAGCCAACGCTCAGCCAGGATGATTTTGCCGTGCTTCAGCAGATCGTCCTCGGAAGCTCGGCGAACGGTGAAGACCGCAAGAAATACTTGGAGGCCTGGAATAGGGGATTGACCGGCGGATTAAATTACTATCGCGCCGCGCGCCTCAAGTCACCTGTCGGTGGAGAAAAAGCTGATGCGCCCCCTTTCTCAATTCCAAAGAATCCGATCATCACTGTGCCTACTCTGGTGATCTGGGGTCTGAAAGACACCGCGCTCTTGCAAGGGAATCTGGACGGCCTCGAGCAGTACGTGAAAGTTTTAAAGATCGAGCGCGTGCCGGAGGGAAGCCACTGGGTCGTGCGCGAACAACCCGCCACGGTGATCCGGGCAATGCGTAAATTCCTGCAGTAAGAGCGAGTCTCCATCAAATTTAGTCCACAGTTCAGATCGCCCTCAGAACTGTGCGTCTGGCTCGGCGCTAGTACAACCGCCGGCTCCCTGCGTGCCGAGCCTAAGTTGCAGACGATGTCGCCGAACCTGTTTTGGCCAACTGGCTTGCTCGAAGTTAACCGATCGGTTAGTGTACGCCGATGAGCGGCCCCCAAGATGAGATAGACGCCCTGACAAAGCAGGTTGCCGCATTAACTGCGCGGGTTTATAAGCTAGAGAAAATAAGTGGCGTCCCTTCGGATTCGCAGCCAGAGCCAGTCCCCCGGTCGCAGCCGCAAAAGTCTGCTTCCGCTCCTTCCGGAACAATGGTTCAACCTCCTTCGGCGCAGCAACCAGTGACACAATCGCAGCCGAATCTGCTATCAGCCTTCCCGAGGAAGGACCCGGGCCTCGAAAAACAGATTGGGCAATTTTGGCTGAATCGAATCGGCATCGTGGCTGTGCTTTTCGGCGTTTCCTATTTTCTGAAGTATGCATTTGAGAACAACTGGATCGGCCCAGCCGGGCGCGTTGCGATCGGTCTTCTAGCCGGGATTGGACTGATTGTATGGAGTGAACGCTTTCGCAACCGCGGCCACGCCGCGTTCTCTTATTCGCTGAAAGCGGCCGGCATTGGCACGCTCTATTTATCCTTATGGGGAGCGTTTCAGGTTTACCACTTGATTCCTTCGGCAGCCGCATTTGCAGCGATGGCAATCGTAACCCTGGCCACCATTGTGCTGGCTTTGAGCCAGGATGCGGAATTGCTGGCCAGTTTTGCTTTGGCGGGCGGATTCGCTACTCCGATCCTGCTTTCTACGGGACAAAACCACGAGGTCGTGCTGTTTTCATACGTCGCCTTGCTAGACGTTGCGATTTTGGCGATGGCCGTCGTAAAGCCTTGGCGCCGCCTACTTTGGGGAAGTTTTCTGGGTACGATCATTCTCTATGTCGGCTGGTTCGGGGATTACTATTCCAAAGATCAGCGGATTCTGACAGTTTGTTTTGCAGCATTGTTTGCTGCCATCTTTGCCGCGATTCCGCTGGCATCTCCTTACGAACTGTCCAAAAGATTTACCGGACCCTCCGTCACGCTGACGCTGCTTCCATTGCTGAACGCTGCAGTATTTTTCCTGGCACTCTATCAGATGTATGAAGGTGAGACCGTCACCCTCACCTGGTTTGCCCTGGTGCTGGCGGCTCTTTACCTGGCCATCGCCGGCTCGTTCAAAAGCCGTTTTCCAAATCAAGATACGACGTTCATCCACTTGTTACACGTGGCCATCGCTATCGCGTTCATCACCATCGCCATTCCCTTGAAGCTGGAAGCCCAATGGATCACCATTGCATGGCTCATTGAATCCGCAGTGCTTCTGTGGATTAGCGTCAAGACGCACACCAACTTCTTGCGCTACATGGCGTCCGCTGCCTTGATCTTGGGAATTTTCCGGTTGCTCTTCTTTGACCACTTCCACACAGAAACCTTGGTGTTCAATCTGCGGTTTTTCACGTATTTGGTTGCGATAGCTGTTCTCGGTGGAATAGTTGGCTTCGGGAAGCGCTATGCTTCGGAAAAGGAAATGCCGCTTATCTATATTGCCGCGATTGGTGTGAATTTGTTGGCCTTGATAGCGCTTACACTGGAAGTCTCGGATTATTTCGCCCGGCGCATGGCGATCAGCGGTAATCATCATCTTTTTTATCATCAAAATCAGTTAGCGATCGCTCGCGATTTCAGCTATTCCGCAATTTGGCTGGTTTACGGCGCGGCTCTGATGACGATAGGATTTCGGAAGCGCTCGGCATTTGTCCGCTGGCAGGCTCTGATTCTGATTGCATTCACCATCGCCAAGGTATTCATGTACGACGTGTCCCAGCTTGGCGGCAGTTACAGGATTGTCAGTTTCATTGCTCTCGGCGCGGTTTTGCTCGGGATTTCGTTCATCTATCAACGCGACTGGCTGAAGCTTTCTTCGGATTCCTCGGAGAAATCCGCTTAAAGGATTTGACGATGAGGGCAACTCTGAGGCTGCTAGTCGTTCTTTTGATAGCGACTCCTTCCATTTCCTATTTCAAGTACGAACGAGAGTTAGAGGCAACGCGTTCCAGCGGCCAACACTATGTTGCGGTGGACGAGACTCTCTGGCGGCATGCCCGCCCGGATTTGAGCGACCTGCGGATTTATTCACCAGAGAGAGAAACTCCGTACACATTGACGATTGAGCGAGGCGGATCGCAGATCGAGCAGAAAAACGTAGCTGTGATACAACCGGGCACGCTCGGGGGGAAAACGCAATTCCTTCTGGATATGTCAGACATCCCCCGTTACGACCGCGTTGAATTGAAGCTGCGGACGAAAAACTTTGTCGCTCATGCCCGCGTGGAAGGGTGCGATGAACTCCACGGAATGCAATGGACCGTCCTCGGCACCACGACTCTTTATGATCTGTCGGACGAAAAGCTTGGCCACAACAGCACGCTTCAGATTCCTGTGACGGCTTACAAATACCTGCGCGTCACCCTGGACAGCGCCGTGAAACCCTCGGACATTGAGAGCGGGACCGCGGGGATGACTCTGGCGCAAAAGGCCGTGTGGCGAGACCTCAGCAGCCAGCCAAGCCAAGCGCAACAAGGCAAGGATACGGTTTTGACGTTTGCCGTTCCAGCGAATATCCCGGTGGAACGAGTTCTTCTTTCCGTTGATCCGGAGCAGCAAAACTTCCGGCGGGAGGTGGAAATCCAGGATGACAAAGGACTGTGGTCCGGCGCAGGCGAGATCAGCCGCATTCACATGCAGCGAAATGGGCAACGGATCGATGTCGAGCAGCCATGGCTCGATATTCGAGGAACTGGCCCGGGAACTCTAAAAGCTATTATCCACAATGGAGATGACTTGCCGTTGAAGATCACGGGCGTGCGTCTCCAGCAATACCAGCGCCGGATCTATTTTGATTCCGATCCGGGATCCAAGCTCAGCCTCTATTATGGGGACGAAAAACTCGGAGCGCCGGTTTACGATTACACAAAGCTATTTCAGAAAGAAGCTAGCGCCGATCAGGTCCAGCTAGGTGCCGAAGAGCCGAATGCTGCCTATTCCGGGCGCCCCGATGATCGGCCTTGGTCGGAGCGCCATCCAGCTCTGCTGTGGCTGGCGATCATCGCGGCTGTACTTGTCCTCGGCGGCATAGCGCTGCGCTCGATGAACAAATCCAGGCCAGCCTGACTTTCCGACCGGGCGAATTCCTTACCTACGGCCAGTAGACCCAGCCCGGAGGGAGCATTCTCTTCGACAGCGAAGCAAATGCGAAAACGGCTCCGCGGCTTTGCTCGCGTAGGCCCGCCTCCGATGGTACCCACAAACAGGTGGATTAATTCGGACTTCCCGCCAGGCACCATACATCACAGCTAGTTAGGCTCCCCGACAAGTTGCCTAGAGCTCAATGCCCGCCCGGGCCCCCTCCCAACTTGAATTTCCTAATCAAAAAGACCAGCGGAACTCCCATCAGCACAAACCACCCAAGCGCTGTAAAGCAATCGTTGAAGGCGAGAAATGACGCTTGCCTTTGAAGCAGATTAAAAGCTTCCGCCTGAGCGTGTACAGCCGCATCCGCATGTGAGAAACCGTGCGTGGCGAAATAACTGGTGAGTTTGGCGAGGAACTGCCTGTAGTGCTGGTCAAAGAGACTTGCGTGCGCCACCAACACGCTCTGATGAAACTGCGTTCGGCGCGCCAGTACCGTAGTGACGAAAGCTATCCCAAAACTTCCGCCTTGATTGCGGAAGAGATTGGTAAGGCTGGAAGCCTTGTTGTTCTTGTTGATTGGCAAATTGGAATACGCAAGCTGGCTCACAGGCACGAACAGCGTGGCGATTCCCAGCCCTTGCAGCGCTCGCGCCAAAGCTTCATGACGGTAATCGGTGGTCAATGTATAGCTGGCGAAAAGCCACATGGCCATGCCGAAAACAAAAAATCCAAAACCGATCAGACGTTTCACCCCAAGTTTCGGAAGAATTCTTACCACCACGGGCGCGAGAAGTACGATTACAAACGCCCCGGGTCCAAGGACCAGCCCGGCATCCGTCGCCGAGTAGCCGTAGAGCCGCTGCATCATCTGGGGAATAAGCACGGTGGATCCATAAAGCGTAAATCCGAACATGAAATAGAAAATATTGGCTAGCGCGAAATTTCTGTCGGCCAAAAGACGGATCTCCACTACCGGATCCGGATGGCGCCACTCCCACACTATGGTAAACAGAAGCGCCACCATCGCGATGCTGAAGAAAATCACGATGAAGTGGCTTTCGAACCAGTCCTCGGTTTGCCCGCGATCCAGAACGACCTCCAGGCAGGCGAAGGCCATGGCCACTGAGAAAATTCCCCATCCATCGATCTTCAACTTTCCGTCCTTGCGCGCTGCCTCCACCTCGCGCTTGAACGCCGGCGGATCAGACACCACACGGCTGGTCAGGATCAACGAAATGATGCCTATCGGAATGTTGATGAAGAAAACCCATCGCCAGCTCCAATGGTCCGTGATCCAACCGCCCAACGGCGGCCCGATCGCCGGTGCCGTCACAATCGCCATGCTGTAGAGAGCGAAGGCTGCGGCCCGCTTAGCCGCTGGGAAAGTATCGACAAGTATGGCCTGCTCCACCGGAGCCAGTCCTCCGCCGCCAACTCCCTGCAATACACGAAAAAAAATCAACGCCCCCAGGCTGGGGGCGAAGCCGCACAGCAGGGAACTGACAGTGAAGAGCGTCACGCAAATCATGTAGTAGCGCTTGCGCCCGAAGAGTCGGCTCAGCCACGCGGAGAGCGGTAAAACAACGGCGTTCGACACGAGGTAGCTGGTCAGAACCCAAGTGCTTTCATCCGTACTGACGGCGAGCCCGCCCGCGATATGAGGGAGAGCGACGTTGGCAATCGCCGTGTCCAGAAGTTCCATGAACGTCGCCAGAGTCACGGTGATGGCGATAAACCACGGATTGATGCCCACTCTGGGGAGGGAAAGATTCAGGGAGGCGGTCGGTGTCAGCGTCTCGCTCATGAATGCTCTGGCNNTTCGGTCTCAAATAGGGTATAATGGTTTCTCGTAAAAGACCAGCCGGGGGGCTCGGCAGGTCGATGGAGCTGGATGTGACCAAGGGAGAGCAAACTAGGAACGACATCGTCCGGAAATCTGCCCCGCTGTTTAATCAAAAGGGCTATGAGGGCACTTCGCTTTCGGACCTGATGGAAGCCANNCTGGACGGCGTCGCGGAAGTTCCGGACTGCGTGAACCGTTTGAAGAAGATGATCGACAATTTCGTCGAGTTGCGTGCGGGATTGGTGCCCGGCGGCTGCCCGCTCATGAACACTGCAATCGAAGCTGACGATGGAAACGTGGTCCTGCGAGCGCGAGCCAAAAAGGCATTGCAGAACTGGACCGTGCGCCTGTCCAAGATCACGACTGAAGGAATCAAGAAACAGCAGATCAATCACCGCATCGACCCGTTAAAATTATCCCAATTAATCATCGGCTCGCTCGAAGGCGCCTTGTTGATCAGCCGTCTGCAAAATAGCGACGAACCCCTTCGCGCCATCAAGCAGCACCTCTCTGAATACCTCGAACAAAATGTTCGCGCAACCATCCGCTCAAACAGGTGAGACGGTTGTCGAGCGTACTCCCTCGCGTTGACTTGCATCCTCGTGCAACTTAAACTGTGCGCCACATGGCGGAGCCTTCTTCCTTTATCGGCCAAACCATCTCGCATTACCGCATTGTGGAAAAGCTCGGCGGTGGCGGGATGGGCGTCGTTTACAAGGCCGAGGACATCAAACTTCGCCGTTTTGTCGCGCTGAAGTTCCTGCCGGAAGATCTTGCCAAGGACGATCTGGCGCTCGAAAGATTCCAGCGCGAAGCACAAGCCGCTTCAGCACTGAACCATCCCAACATTTGCACCATCTATGAAATTGATGAATACGAGGGCCGCCGCTTCATCGCCATGGAATTTCTCGATGGCCAGACGCTCAAGCACCACATCGCAGGGCGCCCGCTGGAAATCGAATCGCTGCTCGATTGGAGCACGCAAATTGCCGAGGGGCTCGACGCCGCTCACTCCGCCGGAATCATTCATCGCGACATCAAACCGGCCAATCTTTTCATCACCTCTCGCGGCCACGCAAAAATTCTCGACTTTGGCCTGGCCAAGCTCGCGCCCGTCGGGCAGAAAGTGGCGGAAGGCGCAACGCAGTCCGGACGAGGCGCGGCTGACGAGCAGTTGCTTACCAGCCCGGGCACGTCGATTGGCACCGTTACTTACATGTCGCCGGAGCAAGTTCGCGGCGGCGATCTCGACAAGCGCACAGATCTCTTCTCGCTGGGTTCGGTGTTGTATGAGATGGGCACTGGCGCCATGGCATTTTCCGGAACCACCAGCGGCGTGATTTTCGAAGCCATCCTGAACCGCCCGCCGGTCCCGCCGCTGCGTTTGAATCCCGCGCTGCCCGCTGGGTTCGAGCAGGTGGTGAACAAAGCGCTCGAAAAAGACCGCAAGATGCGTTACCAGTCGGCTGCGGACATGGGCGCGGACTTGCGGCGTCTGAAAAGGGAAACGGAATCGTCGCGAGTGGTGGTGCCGAGAGAAGTTGTCGAGGCTTCGGCGGGGTTTTCGTCGAAATCCAATCGCTGGGGAATGTATGCGGGCGGGGCGCTGGTGGCATTGTTGCTAACGGCTGGCGCGTTTTGGTATCAGAAGCATTCCGCGTCTGACGCGACGGCGGTAGCGGTGAAGCCATCGGTGGCCGTACTTCCGTTGAAGAATCTGAGCACGGATGCGGACAGCGTCTATTTCAGCGACGGAATGACGGACGAAATCACCACCAAGCTTTCGAAGATTCAAGGGATTGACGTGGCGCCGCGTTCCACTGCCGCCGCGGTGAAAGACGAGGACCAGAACGCGGGAGCGCTGGGACGCCAACTCGGCGTGCGCTATTTGCTCGAAGGCACGGTGCGAAAATCCGGGGATCAGGTGCGCATCAACGTGCATTTGATCGATTCGACCACGGGATTTCAGGTTTGGGCCGACGATTTCACCGGCCAGATGAAAGATGTGTTTTCGCTGCAGGAGCAAACCGCGCTGAAAATTGCGCAGGCGTTGAATTTGAATCTGAGCCCGCAGGAAACAAAGGCCATCCAGCAGCGCTATACGCAGAATCCTCAGGCGTACGAGGCGTATCTGGCAGGCAAGGGCTTGCTCGAAGTGGAAACGCCGGAAAGATTTGAAGCCGCGCGCACCAACTTTGAACAAGCGCTGAAATTCGATCCCAACTATGCCCCTGCTCTGGCCGGCCTGTCTCATGTCGAGAGCCTTTACTATCGCGATCTCGCAACAGATCCATCCCGCCTGCAGAAGGCCGAGGAATACGCCCGGCGAGCGATCGCCATCGATCCCAATCTCCCGGAGGCCCATGTGGCGCTCGGTCAAACCTACGGCTTGAAATATGACTACGCCGCGGCGGCGACCGAACTCCGCGAGGCCATTCGATTGGAACCGGACAACGCGCTCGGCTGGGACTTGTTGTCCTGGGCGCTGGGATACGAGCAGCCTCCCGACGCGTTGCAGTCCGAGAAAGCAGCGCGAGAGGCTCTACGTCTCGAGCCGAATTCGGCCGCCTCGCAGTACCATTTGGGCCGCGCGTTAATTTTTGAAGGACGTTACGACGACGCAGCGGCAGCCTTCCGCCGCGCCAAAGAGATTGGCAGTAACTCGTACGAGGGCCTGGGAATGGGTCAACTCGCGTTAGCCCAAGGAAATTACGACCAAGCCATTGGTCACTTGATGAGCACGGGCGTCGCCTCGAAAACCGCGATGGACCAGTACTGGATAAGTTCGGCCTATGCTGGTAAGGGCGACAAGGAAAAAGCCCTGGTTGCGCTGCAAAACTCCTTCAAGTTGGGCTTCGGCGATTTCGGCGCGCTGGACGCCAGCCCGTATTTTAAGTCTCTGCGCGACGACCCGCGCTACCGCCAGCTAGTGCAGCAATACCGCAAAAAGTAACCTTTCCGAGTCGACTACCTCTTCGATGGCGAAGCTAACCCGAAAACGCCTCAATGGTTATGCTCGCATGAACCCAGGCCCAATGGTACCCGCGGACAGGTGAATAATCTGGCCTTCGCGCCAGTTGCACCACACAACACAGCTAGTTAGTCTCCTCTTCTTAGGTGCTCTTACGTGCCGTCTCGCTAAATTGCGAATTCTGAAAAATAATGGAACTTTTTCACATTGACTGGGTTTGGGTCCATTCGGAATCCAGATAGACCTGAGAGGGGACCGTGCGTCGCTCATCAATCCTTGCACCCGTAATCGTCGTTCTGGCTTTAATGATTTCGAGCTGTGCGCTCACTCCTCCCGGAAGCACGGGCCCCGGTCCCGGCGCTTTCACCATATCCCCTAGCACCGCGAACGTACGCGCCGGTGGAACCCAGCAATTTACCCCGTCTTTGACTACGGCGACGTTCACATGGTCGGTAAATGGCGTGATGGGAGGAACCGCTGCGACCGGCACCATTGACGCGACCGGCAACTACACCGCTCCTTCAACCCTTCCTTCCCCCAATACGGTGACGATTGAGGCCACCGAGACCACCAAGAAATCAGCGACGGGTTCGAGCGCCGTGACGCTCTGGAATCCCATCCCGCAGATTTCCAGCGTTTCGCCTCCGCAAGTAACTGTTGGTGCGTTTACCCTGACGATATCTGGTACCAACTTTGTCAGCGGCGCCACTGTGGCTTTTGGCGGTGGCACCCTGACGGTCACGTCCGTTTCCAGCACGCAAATAATCGCAACCGGAACGGCTACCGCTGCCCAGGCCGGTTTTTCTGTGCCTCTCCAGGTGACGAATCCGAACCCCGGATCGAGTTCTTCGAACAGCATCAGTGCGCAAGTCATCGGCGCGGCTGCGGTCTCCGCTACCGCAGCGGCGCGCTTCCTGGATCAGACCAGCTTTGGTCCCACCGCGACCACCATCTCGCATGTCGAGCAGATCGGCTTGCAGGCCGCGCTCACCGAACAGTTCAATCAGCCGACCACGCAATTCAGCGAGCCGCCATCGCCTGACACGGCCGTGTGCGGGTTTACAAACTGGCGTTGCACGCAGTCGGAGTTCCTGAACGTCGCGGTCTGGGGGAACGATCAGTTCCGTCAACGGGTGGCCATGGCTCTGAGTGAAATATTTGTCGCACCCATCGAGCAGGATAACGCCATGCCGTTCTATCTGAATACGCTGGCCGGTGACGCCTTTACCAATTACCGCACCATTATGCAGGATGCGGCGCTTTCGCCAGCCATGGGCGACTACCTGAATATGGTGAACAGTGGAAAGCCTCCCACCGGTCAAATCGCGAATGAGAATTTCGGCCGCGAGAATATGCAGCTCTTCACCCTGGGAGTGAATCTCTTGAATTCGGACGGCAGCCTCCAGACGGATGGGAGCGGTAATCCAATTCCCACCTACACCGAGCTTCAGGTAGAGGCCTTTGCTCGTGCTTACACGGGTTGGACCTTTGCCAATCCGGACGGCAGTTCTCCGTCAAGTTTCAATTACACACATAATTGGCTCCACTTTATGGTCCCGGTAGAGAACCAGCATGACACCACCTCCAAGATCCTCCTGAATGGAACCACGCTTTCCGCTGGCCAGTCGGCCGAGCAGGACCTGAAAGGCGCACTCGACAACATATTTGCGCACCCGAATGTCGGCCCGTTCGTCTGCAGGCAGCTCATACAGCATCTGGTGAGCGGCGATCCAAGCCCCGCCTATGTGGCGCGCGTGGCTGCGGTCTTCGCTAATAACGGCAGCGGCGTGCGCGGCGACATGAAGTCCGTTCTGACTGCGATCATTATGGATCCGGAGGCACGTGCGGGAGACGCGCAAACAGGGGATCAGGCTGACATGTCTCCGGCCGTCGATGGCGGCCACCTGCGCGAGCCGCTCCTTTGGACCATGAATTTGCTTCGCGGATTAAATGCAGCTCAGACTCCGGCAACTTCCTACTTATACGTCAACTTCATGTCAGGGACGTTGACCTCCGTCGGAGAAGCGCCCATCGACCAGTCAAGCGTGTTCAACTACTTCCCGCCCAGTTACGTCATTCCGCAAACGACGTTGAACGCTCCTGAGTTTTCTCTGGAGAACACCGGCTCTGTCATTCCCCGCATGAGTCTTGCCGACAAGATTATTCACAACGAAGATTCGGCGCCGGTCATAGATCTGAGCGCAACCAGCGTCATCGGACAACAAGCGAGCAATCCTGCCCAACTGGTGGATTATCTGGGAATGCTTTTCATGCACAGCCAGATGCCCAGCGATATGCGAACCGCTTTAATCGACACCATCACCGCCATTCCCGCGACCGACCTACAGGGCCGCGCGGAAGTGGCCGTGTTCCTGGTCGTCACTTCTTCGCAATACAAGATCATGCACTAATTATAGGAACGCGGCCTGAAAAGGAGTTTTATGTCACACAGTCGACGAAGTTTCTTAACCAATGCTTCCTTGCTCGCAGCCGGCAATCTTCTGGGCTTCCGGCCTTTCGGAATGCTCAACGCCCTGGCCCAAACCTCTTCGGATTACAAGGCGCTGGTCTGCATCTTTATGTTCGGCGGAAACGACGCGAACAATATGCTCATCCCGTTCGACACCACCGGCTATAACAACTACGCGACCATTCGCGGCCCGATAGCGCTGGCGCAGAACACGCTGCTGCCGCTTACGCCGGCGCCCAACTTTGCGCTGCATCCCAGCCTGCCGGAAGTGCAGTCTTTGTTTAACAGCGGCAACCTGGCCTTCCTCGCGAATGTCGGCACACTCCTGCAGCCG
This sequence comes from Acidobacteriota bacterium, assembly GCA_003153585.1. Taxonomy (GTDB): domain Bacteria; phylum Acidobacteriota; class Terriglobia; order Acidiferrales; family UBA7541; genus Palsa-295. The sequence continues at coordinate 20,891 of PLZZ01000233.1, forward strand.
ACCACCCGCGCGCAATACCAGGCCAATTCGATCGTGCCGCCCAGCAACCTCTTCTCTCATCCCGACCAGCAACTCGAGTGGCAGAACCAGCTGGATAGCTCCGCGGGCAGTACCGGTTGGGCAGGCCGCATCGCGGACAAGATGAATACGCAATACAATCCGGGCGCGCTGGTACCGATGATCGCCTCCATCAGCGGCGATACTTTGTTCTGCAATGGAACGGGCACTTCACCGGTTTCCGTCGGATCTGGTGGGCCGGGCACTCCAAGCTGCAGCGATCAATCCTACTGCTCTTCGCGCCAGACGACGGCGCAACAGTTCGCGAACATGAGCAGCGGCGTCTCGTTGATTCAAGAAGACAACGCCATCACCAACAATGCCTTCACCTACAACACAGTGCTGGCCGGCGCGTTAAATGCCGCAACGCCGCTGACAACTGTCTTCCCGACTACCACTCCCTTCGGTGCTCAGTTGGCGGAGGTTGCAAAACTCATCAACGTGCGCGCGGCCTTGGGAGTCAAGCGGCAGATTTTCTTCGTAGGCGCCGGCAACTTCGATACCCACGCGGCCCAGTTGGCTACGCAGGCAACGCTTTTGGCCGAGGTAAGCCCGGCTTTACTGGCGTTCTACCAGGCCTTGCAGGAAATGAATTTGGCGAATCAGGTTACGGCTTTCACCTGCTCGGACTTCGCGCGTACCTTCCAGCCAAATTCGGCCGACGGAACGGACCACGCCTGGGGCAGCCACCACATCATTCTTGGCGGCGCGGTGAAAGGCGGGCAGATTTACGGAACGTTTCCAACTCTGGCGCTCGGCGGTCCCGACGATGTCGCCTCTAACGGCCGCTGGATCCCCAGCACTTCTTCGGCGCAGTACGCAGCGACGTTGGCCCAATGGTTCGGCCTCGCCACCACGGATCTGCCATACGTGCTGCCGTACATCGGCAACTTCAGCAGCAACAATCTCGGATTCCTCGGCTAATCGATAGCGCATCCTACACCGCGCCAAAGGGGTGCTCTCGGCCCTTCGACTGCCGCGCCGCGCTCCGCACAGTTGCGCGCTCTCTGCCGCAACACTCCCCGCATGTCCTCAGACTAAAAGAAACGGGCGAGCCTTCCGATGCATCAAAAGGGAAGTGCGAGGTCGTAATCTAACGTCAGGTTTTTCCCGAGCGCTGGCGCTTGTGGGCTCACTTCTGCTTTGCTCTTTAGGCGCACAGGCCGCTGGTACACCCATTCCGCACGGCACGTTGGAACTCATCGCCGAGAATCAGTCCACCGCCGCGGGACATGAACTTTATCTCGGGCTGCATTTTCAACTCGAAAAAGGCTGGCACATCTACTGGGTCAATCCAGGCGATTCGGGCGAGCCGCCTCGCATCAAATGGCAGTTGCCGCCGAATACCACCGTCGGGGAGATCGAGTGGCCAACGCCGCGGCGTCTCGGCACGCCTAGCATCGTGGATTTTGGTTACGAGGACGAAGTGACGCTGATCGTGCCGATCCATGCGCCAGCCAGCCTGAAGTCGCAACAGTCCGCGCAGATCGGCGCCGAGGTAAAAGTCCTGGTCTGCCGCGAAATATGCATTCCCGGCAAGGCCCAGCTTTCGCTGACTCTCCCGGTCGAATCACGAGCGGCTGCGCCGGACGCCCGGAACAGCAGCCTGTTCGCTGCTGCGCGCAAGTCGTTGCCGCGGCCCGCACCGCGGAGCTGGAAATTCAGTGTGGCCGATGCGGGCAACTCCTTCGTGCTCACCGCGAACCTTGGCCATCAAGTCTCGCAGGCAGTTTTCTTCCCGCTCGCCGAGTC
>PLZZ01000233.1:22745-26875 GCA_003153585.1 Acidobacteriota bacterium
GCACAATTCTTGGAGGAGGTACCACTAAGATGAAGCGCTCCACTCTATACCCGATACTCATAGCTCTTTTTCTCTGCGCAGCTCTGCCTCTGATTTTGTCTGGGAAAACCGGCGAGCCGGCTCCGCAATTCACAGCCACGGCGAGCAACGGCAAGACTGTTCGCCTCGCGGACTACCGCGGAAAATACGTGGTCCTCGAGTGGCACAACAACGGATGTCCCTACGTCGGAAAGCACTACAAAAGCGGCAACATGCAGAAACTTCAAAAGGAATGGACCGGTCGCGGCGTTGTCTGGCTCACGATTCTCTCTTCCGCGCCGGGTGAGCAGGGATACATGACCGCGAACGAAGAGAACGACTACATCACGAAGGTGCAGGCCGCGCCGACCGCCGCCTTGCTCGACCCCACCGGCCAGATCGGCCATCTCTACGACGCGAAGACATCCCCGCAGATGGTCGTCATCAACCCCCAGGGCGTCGTGATTTACGATGGAGCCATTGACGACAAACCGACCACCGACCTGGAGGACGTGCCCACCGCGACGAATTACGTTAATCTCGCTCTCGAGCAGGCCATCGCTGGCAAGCAGGTGGAGACGCCCACCACGCGCCCCTACGGCTGTTCAGTGAAGTATTCAGATTCGACGCACTAAGGCAAAGACTGCTGGTCACCTGCGCGACGCACTACTCATGTCTCAACGCAACCATGGGGTCCACCTTCGTTGCCCGCCGCGCCGGAATGTAGCAAGCCAGCAACGCTGCCCCGACGAGGAGCAGTGTCACACCGCCGAAAGTCACCGGATCGGTGGCCGTCACGCCAAAAAGCAGTGACTGAACGGTGCGTGTCAGGGCCAGCGACGCGGTAATTCCGATTGCCACACCAATGAAGATCGTGCGCAATCCCTGGCCCAAAATCATCCTCAGAATTCCGGCGGGTGCCGCTCCCAGAGCGACACGCACGCCAATCTCGCGCGTGCGGCGGCTGACCGAATACGCCATTACGCCAAACACTCCTGCCGTTGCGAGCAGCAGCGCGGTGATTCCGAAGAATCCTATGAGGATGACGTTGAATCTCCGCGATCCCAGCGAAGTGGAATACACTTGCGAAAACGTCTGGAACTTCGCCGCCACCTCCGGGTTCAGGTTCTGCAAGATTCCTCGTGCTGCCGAAGCAACGGACCGCATGTCGGCGTCGCTCAACATCGTTAAGGTGATCGCCGCGTGCGGCCGCTGTAACAGATCCACATAAACCGTGGGACGCGGCGGCGCGTCGAGGCCGTATTCGTGAGTGTCGCCTACGATTCCGACGATGGTCAGCAAACGCAAGTCGCCATCCATGTTTCCAAACTCAATCGTGTGGCCGATGGGGTCCTGATTCGGCCAGCGCTCGCGCGCAAGCGATTCGCTGATCACGGCAACGTGCGGAGAATTCGCGCCGTCCCGCCCGTCGAAGATTCGCCCTCGAATCAGCGGAATTTCGAGAACCTGGAAGTACCCGTCCGTGGCCACGCAGAAATCCGCATTGCCGATGCGTTCCTTTTGCTGCAGCAGCGGACCAAAACCATCCGTGGTCTTGGGAATCTCATTCTGCGTCATCAGTAGAAACATACCGTCGGGAAGGCCGCCATCCATGGGCAGGCCGCTCGTCGCGCCAACTTTGCGCACGCCCGGAATTTGTTTGAGCCGGTCAATCAGGTTTGAAAAGAAAATCGCCTGGCCCGCCTTTGCTTTGGGATCGTCCACCCACGGAAGCGAAACGTCCATCGTGACAATTTTGTCCACGCGAAACCCGGGATTCACTTCGAGCACTTTCATCAGGCTGCGGCCGAACAATCCCGCTCCCACCACGAGAACCAAAGTGATCGCGATCTGCGCAGCCACGATCACCCGGCCAACGCGCTGGCTGCCTTGCAAACCCGCTTGTCCACGCCCGCCTTCCACCAAGCCCTTGCGCAGTTCTCCGGAAGTCGCACGCGCGGCGATGAACGCTCCCAGGCCCGCTGCGACGGCGGTGGAAAGCACTAACGCAAACACAAGTACCGGAATATTGATCGAGACGCTCTCCAGCCTCGGCAGATTTTCCGGCGCCAGCGCCACTAACCCCGCGAGGCCCCAGAACGCTCCCAGTACTCCAAGGCTGCCGCCAAGCAGCGCAAGCAGGAACGCCTCGGTAAAGTATTGGCGCACCAACCGCCCGCGCGCAGCTCCCAGCGCGCTGCGAATGGCAAGCTCACGCTCTCTAACCGACGCTTGGGCCAGCAGCAAATTCGCCACGTTCGCGCATGCCACCAGCAGCAGAAATCCCACGGCCCCGAGCAGAAGCAGCAGCGAAGAGCGAGCCTTGCCCGTGATCGCGTCCTGCAGCGGGACGACAATTCCATCTTTGAGCAAATAATCGCCCTGCTCGCTCGAGGTATCGTGAATGCGCCGCGCTATCGCGCTGATGTCGAGATTCGCTTGCTGCACAGTCGTACCGTCGCGGAGGCGCCCAACCACAGAGTAGTTATGCGAAGTCCTGCTTGGGTTTTCGCCGTCTAAATCGGCTGGGAGCCACAGATCCACGTCAGCAGGGAAACGAAATCCTGAGGGGAGCACGCCGACGATGGAGAAGAGCCCACCATCAATCTTCAAGTGCGACTGCGCGAGGTCTCGGGACGACCCGAGATACTGCCGCCAATATCCATAGCTGACGAGAACGGTCGGGCCAGCTCCTTTTTTCGCGTCGCCGGCGCCAAAATCCCGTCCGAGAATCGGCTGAACTCCCAAGACCTTCAGGAAACCGGGCGAGACGGCCGCAACGGTCGTACGCGTCGGCTCCGAAGCACCCGAAACGGACGCGATGTCGGCATGATACTTTGCGATCGACTGGAAGCTGCGGCTCTGATCGCGAAAGTCGTCGAAGTTTGGGTCCGCAACGCGAGACCATGTGCCACCCGAGTTGACCTCGAAGACGGACATGATCCGGTTCGAATCGGTGTACGGAAGCGGCTGCAGCAACACGCCGTATACCACGCTGAAAATTGCGGTGGTTGCGCCAATGGCCAGTGCCAGCGTAAGCACGGCAACAGCCGTGAAACCGCGAGATTTGCGCAGCATGCGGAAGGCGTAGTGAATGTCCTGCCCGAATTGCTCCAGCCAAACAAAGCTCCAAACGTCGCGCGTATCTTCCTCCACCCGCATGACGTTGCCGAATTTGCGCATCGCGGCGTAATGCGCTTCTTCCGGAGACATGCCGCGCGCGATGTTGTCCTGCGTCTCTGTCTCGATATGCTCGCGGATGTCTTCTTCCAGATCCTTCATCATGCGCTCGCGTTTTTTCATCACTCGCCCTCCTGCTCCGCCGGACGCAGGATTCGCGCAATCGCTCCCGCCATCTTGTCCCACTTGCTGGTCTCGGCTGCAAGTTGCCGGCGCCCCGCCGCCGTCAGCCTGTAAAACTTCGCCCGCCGGTTATTTTCTGAAGTGCCTTCTTCCACCGAAATCCACTTCCGTTTGATCAGCCGGTGCAATGCGGGGTACAGTGATCCCTGTTCCACTTGCAACACATCGTCGGAGTTGAATTCGATGGCTTTGGCGATGGCGTGCCCGTGAACCGGCCCGCGCACGAGCGTGCGCAAAATCAGCAGGTCCAGCGTGCCTTGCAGCAACTCAATGCGTTCTCGTTGTTCTTTGGTAGACATACTAGGTGAAGGTATACCCCTTCCAGTAGAATGTCAAGGTGAGCAAGCTCCGCGCAGGCAAGTCTCTGCAGTCAACGAGGCGACACCAGGATTGCACAGGGACGAAGCCGGATTGTATGCGAGCGAAAGTTAGGCTGGGCTGGACATCGAGGACAGAAATTCCCCGTTTGTCTTCGTCTTGGAGAGGCGGCCCAACAGAAGTTCCATGGCTTCCACGGTCGAAAGGGGACTCAGCACTTTGCGCAGCACCCAGATGCGGTTCAACTCGTCTGCCGGCAAAAGCAATTCGTCCTTGCGCGTTCCGGAGCGGTTGATATCGATCGTCGGAAACACGCGCTTGTCCACCAAGCGGCGGTCCAGGTTGATTTCCATGTTGCCGGTGCCTTTGAACTCTTCAAAGATGACGTCGTCCATGCGGCTGCCGGTATCAATCAGCGCGGTGGCGATGAT
>PLZZ01000101.1:0-10774 GCA_003153585.1 Acidobacteriota bacterium
ATGCCGATAATCGAGCCGGCTACGGCCGTCGCGATTTCCCATCTGAAGAATTCCTGCCCGAGTTCATAATTGTTCGCCACTTGAATGCGGACCACCGGCTGGCCCGCTTTTTCCAGCGCTTCCACTCCCGCGTCTTGCTTCGAATCCGCGCCATCCTCGAGCCTTACATAAACGAAGACGCGGTCGCTGCCGTACACATCCGGCAAACCGATTGGTTCGCGGTCTACGGGAATCAACCCTTTGCCCTCTTTCCCGGTGGACTCGGCGAGAAGCTGCTCCAGCCACGCTCCCAGATCCGAAATTCCGGGCGAAGCAAAGAGCGTGACCTTATCGCGGCCCTGTTTCTGGAGCGTTCCCAGAATTGCGCCCAGAATCACGCCCGGATTTTCATCCGCCGGCACTACCGAAGCACATGCGTGGACCATCTCCTCTGCACGATCGAGAAACTTTGGCACGTCCACGCCTTGGATCGCCGCTGGAATCATTCCAAAGTTTGAGAGCGCCGAGTAGCGCCCGCCGATGCTTGGCACGCCGTAGTAGATGTGACGAAAACTATCGGTCTCGGCGACTTTCTGCATCTGCGATCCCGGATCGGTGATGGCGATGAACCTCTTTCCCGCTTCCGCCGCGCCCGCGGATTGCTTCACCCGATCGTAAAAATATTGCTTGAAGATATTCGGTTCCAGGGTCGTCCCGGACTTGCTCGCAACGATAAAAAGGGTTTTTGCGATATCGATCTTGCTCTCTAACGTGCGGATTTGCGCCGGGTCCGTGGAATCGAGGACCAGCACCTGCGGCTGACCCTGGATCCTTCCGTAAGTTTTCTCGAACACTTCCACGCAAAGACTTGACCCGCCCATGCCGAGAAGAACGAGGTGCGTAAAGCCAGCTTGGTGAATTTCATCCGCGATTTTCTTGAACTCGCTATTATGAGAAATCTGGTCGTCCGTGATTCCAAGCCAGCCCAGCCAGTTGCCCTCGTCTTTGTTCGTCCATAGCGAGGCGTCGCGGGCCCACAAACGCTTCACTTTATTGTTTTTTTTCCAATCCTCGAGAGCCCCTTTTACATCTTGGCCAAGATTTTCCGGAAGACGGTATGTGAGGTTATTAACCGCCGAAGAGGCTGCCTTCTCGGTGTGCTTGCTAACCGCGGCCAGCAGCTTGTCGAAGGCGTCCGCAAATTGCTTCACGCCGTCCTCGGTCAATTTGTTGGTGGCATCCTTCATCGATATTCCCACACGGGCTAGAGTTTCCATTGTCGCGCGCGCCGCCGGGACATCTTCTTCAAGGCTCGCGCGCGGCTTTCCATGGTCACGAAATGCGTCGAAGGTCGCTGGAGGAATCGTATCGACCGTGTCAGGGCCGATCAATTCCGCGACGTAATACGTGTCGGGAAATGCCGGATCTTTGGTGCTCGTACTAGCCCAAAGCACGCGCTGCGTTTGGGCCCCGCGAGCTGCAAGCGCAGCCCAGCGTGGGCCGCTGAAGATCTTCTTGTAACTCTGATAAGCAAGTTTCGCATTAGCGATCGCAACTTTGCCTTTCAGACCCCGCAATGTTTGCAGATCGGAGGGATTAGTCGTTTTCTTGATTTTGTCATCGATCTGGCTATCAATCAGAGTATCGATCCGGCTGACGAAGAAACTCGCGACGCTGGCCACGCGGCTCAAATCTCCGCCTTTTTTGGCAAACTCTTCCAGCCCTGCCACGTACGCTTCCGCGACGCGCTCGTACACGTCCTGCGCGAACAACAGGGTCACGTTAATGTTGATGCCTTCGCTGATCAGCTGCTGGAAAGCGGGGATGCCCTCGGTCGTGCCGGGAACCTTGATCATTGCGTTCTCGCGGCCCAGGGTCTTCCACAAGCGCCGCGCTTCATCCAGCGTTTCTTTCGTCTTGTGCGCGAGATATGGCGACACTTCAAGGCTGACGTAGCCGTCACGCCGCTTCGTTTGCTCGTAGACCGGTCGGAAAACGTCGGTGGCATCCTGGATGTCTTTCGCAGCGAGAAATTCAAAAATCCCTTTTGCGTCCAGGTCTTTTCTCGTCTCCAGTTCTGCAAGTGTTTTCGTATAGTCCGTGCTTCCGGTGATAGCTTTCTCGAAAATAGACGGATTGGATGTCACTCCACGCAGCCCGTCTTCTTCGATCAGTCTCTTGAGTTCTCCCGTCGAGATCAGGCTGCGGCGAATGTAATCAAGCCAAACCGATTGCCCGAAACCGATCAGAGCCTTCAGGGGATTTTCGGACGGCTTGCCTTCGCTCGAAGTCGGAGTTGTCTTAGCAGTTGTGCTCATAGTAATTCTCCCTTAGCAACTCGTATTTCATGCCTCAGTCGCGCTGCGCTGACGGATTATTTGGGGCGGCTATCATTTCAGCCTTGAGTCTTGGCGCCTGTTAATTTACGCCGATTTAGCGGTCTCGGGCAACGTCCNNTTTGTCCGCCACTGCGGGGAGCGCTAGCACTCGCGCCTGGAGGTGGAAGTCTGTGAGATTACTTGTCAGTCGAACAAGAGCCGCTTGCTGAAGCGGAGTGGAAAGTATATGACCCGGCTCAGACGCGACGCGCGCGCCAGGAGCCGCCCTAATAATTTCTGCGTGAGAGATTCCAGGTCGATGTGCCGCCGGCCGCGATGAAGCCGCGTTGCCCGTCCCAAAAACTCCGCCGCAGAAACCGGGGTATCCTCTTCGTCACAAGCATCGCCCTTTGTGATCAGCAAACTCGCGGTCTTCTCCGAAGCCGCCCCATCCACGCGGCGAATGGCCCGGTGGACGACAACCAGCCCGCTCCGCTGGAAAACGATCACATCACCTGCGGAAATCTTTGCGAAATCACAGCGGCGAATAAAAACAAAATCCCCCGATCGTATCCAGGGAACCATGCTGGCGCCCGATACTCGCAAACATGCTGATCCCTGCGAGCGCATTTTGTCCGCGACCGGCAGGGCGGCATCCGAGGCCGCCAAGACAAATGGCCCCTTGCCTTCGATAGGAACCCGGGAAACATGGGAAGTGGCGCTCATCAAGGCGTCAATTGCACCGTTTGAGTCGCGATCACTTGGCCGTCAAGCGAAACGCGCGTAGTCCACTCGCCGAGCATGTGCCGCTGTTGGATCCAGGTACCGGCGACAGGGAGCGTCTGAATCGCAACCAGAGGTTCGTCTGAGCCCTGCTGTACCGCGAAAGCTATTTGGGTTTGTTGATACAGATTGCCGCCGGGAAGCAAGAGCTCAAGAGTTTGAACGTGGTTCCCGACCGGCACGTTCTGCCAGGACACTTTGACTTCCAGGTCGCGAGTCGCGGTGGCGCTGAAACTTGTTTCACCGTCGCAGCTGGAAGCCTCCTTATCGCAAAATGAAAATGTGGCCGTCGCCGGACGCACGGGAGGTGTTCCTCCGTCCGCCGAGGTCATCTGGCAGGCCGAGAATCCTGCCACCGCAATAAGAACGCTGGCCGCCAGTAGAGTTCCTTTTTGCCAACGCCGATCGTTCACTCTTAAGCGCAAGATGAAATCCTCGCTAAAATGGAATGGTAAAAGCGTAAGCCCGTTGATCCGTTGTCGTCACATATATGCGAGAAAGCACTTCGTCGATGGACGGGTCGCCCACAGTTCCCTTGGTAGGCCCGACGTTCGTGACTTCATCTTTCACATCGGCTCCGGTCGTGAGCATAAGCTCGTGAATCATGCCGTCGCTCGATCCCACGTAAACATAATTTAGCCCTATTGTTGACATCGGCGCGGAAGGATTGGCAATCGTTGTGTTCCACACCGTCGCGAACACCGGCGTCGGCCGCGACGTGTCAATGGAAAGCGCGTGAACGGCGGTAGCGCCTGAGAAAATGACGACATACGGCGGCGCATATCCTATAACAACGGGGTAGCTAACTATCGGTCCGTCCGTGGACGCGTAAGAAGCCAACGTCGCACCCGTCGAGGGATTGATCGCATAGATCGTGCTGTTCCCCGCGGTGCACGTGCTTGAGACAATGGAATCGCCGACAGTGCCTACGAACAGAACATCGCTTGCGAAAGTGAGGGTCGGCGACGCGTCGATATCGCCCAGATTCGCGATTGCCTTCACCGCGCCGGTGCTCGGATTGACCTGCCAAAGACTGGGCTGTGAAGTGCCACATGCGCTGCGACTGGTGATCCAAACAACGCTGTGAACGTAATCGACCAGCGGTGTCGAGTTGATGATATCCAAATTTTGTGCGCCTTCGTTCGTGGTGCTGATTGGGCCGGTGAGCGGCGACCATGACGCGTTTGCGCCGGTATTGCCGTTCAACGCAAAGATCTGATTCGCGGATGTCGTTGTCGTGATCCGTGAGCCGAAGAAAACCTGGTCATTCGAGCCGCCGGCGATTGATTTCAATTGGACAGCGGGACCACCTTGAAGGGTCAGCGTGCCGCTCGATATAGGGTTTACCACCCAGTCGATCACTCCGGTATCTGTGTTTAGGGCGTAGACCAATCCATTCTGGTCCGTCAAATAATCGATGTCTTGTCCCGTGGATGAAGATGCCGCATCGATGAGCGGTGAACGAGACGCTATGGAGCCGCCAAGCGACACTGGGACAAACTCCCGCAATCCGGTGACGGCGTTAATGAAAAATACGAGGTTGGTTTGCGATCCCATCGCCGCGACTGTTCCGGGAATCAGCGAGGGGCTAGCGAGATCCGTGGCAAAAGTCGCTGCAATCCACTGTGTGTTCTGCTCAGCGGCAACAGTAGCCGCAGGTGTCGCTGAAATTTCTTCCGTAAACGTTGATCCGTTGGTTATATCCTGGTCAGAGTAATAGTTCGAACTATCGTGCAAAAAGACCTTATAGAAATAGGTCGTTCCATTCGCTGGCGCACCGCATGTATCGGAAGCGTTGTCCGTGAAAGTTGTTTTTCCTGTTGAATCCTCGAACACCACGGTTCCGGTGCCGACGGTCGCACACATTGCCGGAACCTGAGTATCAGTAGGGACCGAGCTTTTATCTACTGGAGAGCTGGTACGCCGGAGGATCAGCACGCCGGTATAAGTTTCAGAGCCAACTGCAGTACCGATCAGCGCAGGAATGTTCCAATTCAGCGTAACGCTCGCGTTGCCGGGGGTTGCTGTTAGTCCCGTCACATTCTGGACGAAAGTTACGTCCAACTCGGGCGATGTCGCGTTGCTAGCTTCCTTCGATCCAAAAACAGTCGAGAAACCATCATTGGCCGCATTATCTTTAATTATCGTTCCGTAGTTTGTGCTGCCGTTGTACCAATTTTGTACATCTGTCGTGATGTTGAATTGAGCGGTCGTGCTGGCGCTTGTCACGGACGCCGTGGCCGTCGCCGAACTCGCGATGTCCCCTCCCGCGGCAGTCCAGGCGGTTGTCGCAACCCGAGTATTCCAGCTCACTACATTTGATTGCCAGAAATTGGTTACGTCGTACGCCTGGTACGTCAGGGTCCCTGCGCTTGCCGGCGGCGCCGTGGTCACGTGCAGGGTCAACATCGCCTGTTTAATGCCCACATTCGGAATGCGCGATAGATCGAACTCGACAATTGCGCGCTCATTCGCGCCCGTGGCCGAGGCCACGGTAAGTGTATTGCCGACGTTGTTGCTGTTAGGTGTCGCCTGAATGAGCGTTGCGTCTGCGCCGCGCGCTTGCGAGTCAGTGCCCGACTTCTGCAACACGATCGTCTCGCGGGCAATTACAGGCGCGGCCGGCAGCAGCGCTAGCCCCAACGCAAGCCACCGACGCCAGTAAGCGCGCTGAATTCCGGTCACCGGGTGTTGTCTAACCATAAAACCTGTTGCCTCCAGCTAATTTGGGCCGAAACTCGGCGTCCGCTTACGAGCGGCGTGGTGCTGCGTTGCATACCCCACCTTGACCGGGCAGTTTCCCACACGCCAGTGCTAAGGTCTCGTAAATCGGTTCCGAAACACACTGCGGCTTAACATAAGCCCGCTTCTTTTTCGGACGTTTTTCATCGGCGTGGGCGATTTTCTGCGTTCTTTCCATTGCTTTCCCTGGGTTCAGTTATTTGCGAAACCGCGAGGTGCTCATTAAGGAGTCAATTGCACCGTCTGAGACGCGATCACCTGACCGTCTAGCGAAACGCGTGCGGTCCATTCACCTGTTATTTGCCGCTGTTGTATCCACGTCCCGGCTACGGGCAAATTTCGAGTGGCAATGAAAGGCTGGTTCGTGTCGGATGAAATCGCGAAAGCAGTGGTGATTTGCTGGTAAAGACCGCCGTTTGGCACCAGAACTTCGAGCTTCTGAATGTGATTCCCGGCCAGTACGTTTTCCCAGGCGACGTTGATTTTGACGTCGCGAACCGCCGCAACACTGAAAGAAGTGGCTGGCGAGCAGTCTGAAAATCCGCTCGCGCAAAACGTAACCGTCGCGCTGGCGGCAGGCGGAGGGACTTTGTCCGCGGAAGTCGAATTCGTCTGGCACGCGGAAAATCCTGAAATAAGAAGAAGCATGCCTGCCAGCAATAGGGTTTTCTTGAGAGCCTGATTGCCTTCAACACGTCCTGAGCTCGACATAGCTGCCTCTTTCAAAACGGGTAAGTGAACTCAAACGCGCGTTGATCGGTCGTTGAAACATAGAGAGTCGATAGCACAATATCGAGGGCCGGATCTCCCACAACACCTGGCGTGCCCGTATCTACAGTTACCTGCTTCAGGTCTGTGCCATCTGAAATATCCAGCTCATGAATCTTGCCATCAGCCGAACCGACGAACACGTCGCTAAGGCTGGTTAAGGAAACCGGCGCTGATGGTACGGAAATTGTCGTATCCCATTCGTCGGTAAACGTCGGTCCGGTGGGATCGTAGAGTACCGCGTGTACCGCGCTGGCTCCCGAGAAGACGATCGTGTATGGCGCCGCGTTGCTCAGTACCAGGGGAAAGCTGACAATCGCTCCATCGCCCACGCTGTACGATGTCACCATCTGTCCGGTCGCAGGATTAACCGCATAGAGAACGCCGTTGCCTGCCGTGCAAGTTGATCCCGAAATGAAGTTCCCATTCGTGGCAACGAACAGAACATCGCCTGCCGTCGACAAGGTCGGCGACGTATCTGTGTCGCCCAAACTTGCGTTGGCGGAGACGAGTCCGGTATTCGGATCGAGTTTCCAAAGGCTGGGCTGGGAGGTTCCGCAAGCGCTTCGGCTGGTCACCCAAATCACGCCGTTGATGTAATCAATCTGCGGAGTCGAGTTGATGATATCCATGCTCGGAACACCGAGCACTCCTCCGGTGGTTGTCCATACGGTCGCACCGGTGTTGCCATCAAGTCCCAAAATCTCATTTGCTGTTGTTGTCCCGGAATTGCGAGTGCCGATTGCAAGCAGGTCTGTCGCGCGCCTGTAAGAAGCGGGACTGTACAATTTCAACTGCACTGCCGCGGCCCCTTGAAAGGAATTTGCGGTAGCGCCAGTCGGGTTGGCTACCCACAGAATGACTCCGGTATCGGTGGACACGGCGTAGACCAAGCCATCGTTATCGGCTACATAAATTACGTTATCCCCCGTGGACGAAGAAGTGGAATCAATGAGCGACGAACGCGATGTAATCGGACCGCCTATCGAAACTGGAGGAAAAACTCGCAGGCCGGTGTTGGGGTTGACCGTGAAGAGCAGATTGCTCTGCGAACCGATCATCGTCACTGAACCCGGAATCAGAGATGGCGCCGCCAGCGTGGTCGAGGCGGTATTGGCAATCCACTGGGACTCTCCTCTAGCGGATGCCGAGGCAGCGGGCGTTGCCGAGATTTCTTCAGCGAACGTCGAGCCATTCGAAATTGGCTGCGAAGAGTAGTAATTCAAATTGTCGCGCAGAAACACTTTGTAAAAATAAGTTATGGCGTTATGAGGCCCCCCGATCCCGGTTGGGCACGTGCTGGAATTATCCGTAAAACTCGTTTTTCCTGACGTGTCATCGAACACAACTGTCGCAGTTCCCACCGTGGCGCATAAACCCGGGTCTGCTGTATCCGTGGGGACGGAGCTTTTGTCCACCGGAAGACTTGACCGCCGAAGAATCAGAACGCCGACGTATGACTCTCCCGTCTTGGGGGTTCCAATCGGCGAAGGAATCGTCCAGTTCAATGTAATGCTCGCATTTCCGGGTGTAGCCGAAAGACTGCTCACATTCTGAACGAACGTGACGTCGAGTTCAGGAGCGTTCGTTGCAACGCTCGCTTCCTTCGAACCAAACACCGTGCTGGTTGCGGTCGCATCGTTTTCCGTTTGGTCCTTAATGATGGTTCCGTAGTTCGGGTTGCCGTTGTACCAGCCTTGCACATCGGGCGTAATGTCGAATTGCGCCGTCGTGCTGGCGCTCGTGACGGTCGCCGTTCCGGTAGCTGTGCCGCCGATGTCGCCGCCGGGAATGCCCCAATTCGTGGTCGCAACGCGTGCGTCCCATGTAACTGTGGAGGGTTGCCAAAACGTTTGGACGTCGTAAGCGCCGTAGGTCAAAGTCCCCGCCGAAGCGGAAGGCGGCGTGATTACATGCAGCGTCAACAAAGCTTGCTTAATNNGAAGTGGGGCTGCCCTGATTCAGCGTGGCGTCGCCGCCGCGAAGTTGTTGATCGGTTGCTGACTTCTGCAAAACGATTGTCTCCCGAGCGATCACCGGCGCAGCCAGCAACAGCGCGACCAACAATACCGGGCACCGGTGCCACGATGTGCGCTGAATTCCGACCACCGGCTGTTGTCTATCCATGGCCCTAAGCCTCCAGCTAAATTTGAGCCCAACTCGCCCGCGGCCTACGAACGGCGCGGCGCCGCGTTGCATACTCCGCCTTGTCCGGGCAATTTCCCGCACGCCAATGCTAAGGTCTCGTAAATCGGTTCCGAAACACACTGCGGCTTAACATAAGCTCGCTTCCTTTTCGGATGCTTTTCATCGCCCTGCGCGGTTTTTTGCGTTCTTTCCATTGGTTCCCCTGGGTCAGTTACTACCGGCTTGCACTGCCGGCGTAGCGACCAGCGAAGGAATTGAACATAATCCTTTTGTATTAGGTTTTTGAGCGTGCAGCGCGCTAATCGGATTCTGTACGCCTGCTAGCCCGGCTTTCAGTTCAGCCAGATCACACGCTCGCTCGTAAGCTCCCAGCAAATCCCCGCCTTCCATCTGCGCGAGTCCCGGGCAACGTTCGCAGTACTGTCGAATCGAACATTTGGAACACACTGGCAACTGTGACTCCCGCACCGCTCGTACGCGCTCCATCTCCGGCGATTTGAACCAAATCTCCTCGAAGCGCTGCTGCCGCAGGTTGCCCGTGGCAACGGGCATCTGCACGCACGGAAAAACTTCTCCATACGGAGAAATGTAGCAACTGTTGTGGCCCGCGCTGCACGGGATGTCCTCATATGCCTGGCTTTCGATTCCGCTCGAGGTAGCGCTCCCGGTCGTAAGTGGCGCCTCTTGCGCGCTGTCCTGCGAACTTGATGGCGGGTTGAGAGTTGGATCCTGGAGGATCGGCAAGAGATCTTGCGCCGGGTTCCGCAATTGCAAAAGACTCATGTCTCCGTCCATCTTGGGAGTTATCGTCATATCCAGGACGTAAGGGACGCCCAACTCCGCCGCAAGCGCTTGTACGTTTCGATAAGCCATCAAGTTCTGCTTCATCAGCGGACACGCAATCTTTACCTGCAAGCCCTCCGCCTGCAGGAATCGAATTGCAGTCAACGTGCGCTCTAACGATCCGCGAACCTTGGTAATCGCGTCATGAACCGCCGGCTCGGCGCTATAAATGCTGATTTGAATGCGGCGTACGCTCAAAGCGCGAAGCTTGCGCGCCCGCTCGGCGTCAATCAAAAGCGCGTTGGTTTTTAGGCTGATATCGAAGTGCAGGGAGCGCGCGAACTCAAGCAATTCGAAAAGATCGTCGCGCAAAAAAATCTCGCCGCCGCTCAATGTGAGAAACAGCGTGCCGGATTGCGCCAGTTGCTCCAGCACATTTTTGATCTCATCCGTTTTCATCTCTCCGTGATCTTCATGATCGAGATAGCAATGGATGCACCGCTCGTTGCAGCGGTACGTGAGATCCACATGGACGCTCCAGGGAAGGTGGCGCTCCACCGTCCTGCTGATCAACCCGTCCATGACCGGAGTCTTTGCCATTTCTTAGCCTTTTACTTCCGTTGCCACGAACACCAGCTGCTTCTGCTCCAGCGTAGTCACCAATTCGCCGATATCGGCTCGCGCCGCTTCCAGGCTGACTTCATATTCTGTGGAGATTCTTTCCGCGATTTCCTCCAGGCTCCGGCCGTCGGCGTGTTTCCAGATCAGGCTCGCAGTCTCGTTCAATTCATGCACTTGGCTGTCCTCCGGCGAAATAATCACCATTTCACCATCAACTTCCCGCCAAGCGAGCTTAGGATTCCGAACGATGTATCCTTTCATGCCGCGATCACCCTCCAGAATTCGGCGTTCCGGCGAAAATGCAACCGGTGGCACGGAATTTCCTCTATCAGGCCCATCAACGTTCGCAACAATGTTTCATGCGCGCGCTTTTCGGCCGTGAAGAACAGAACGCAAGGCAACAGCGCGCGGAGCGCTTCCTTTAACGACAGCGGCTCGGCGCGATCGTCGCTCGCCTGCTTCAGCAAGTACAAACCTGCGATGGGAAATAGCCGGTTGATTCCCGCCGCTCGAAATTCTCCCCAGAAAGGCGTCCCATGCGCCTGCCAGCAGCCATCGGAGTAGCGCAGAAGAGAAATTTCATCAGTAAGCACACTGCCTTCGGGTGACAGGGACGCAACTGTGCTCTTCCC
>PLZZ01000101.1:10792-29445 GCA_003153585.1 Acidobacteriota bacterium
GAACCGAGAATCAGTTTCGCGTCGTCCAGCAGATATGAAAATTCGCCCATCTTCGTCCGCGTCTCTGGTTCATTCAGATGAACGGGAAAGCCATTCGCCGAGTTTTGCGCAAATTCGCGATAGCGTCGCACGGCTGGCCCGAGCAGCGTTTCGTCTCGAATGAATAGCGAAAGCGGCACGTTTCCAATGGAAATTTGAAGCGGAGCGCAAGTGTCCGGCCGCTTGACGGGATAATCCAATTCGGCCATTGTTCCCAAGTTCACGGCGGAATGCCTATAACTGCGGGACGTGAGGGCGTCCTCGCAGTTCCCCCAAATTACAAATTTACCCAACAAAAGATAGGTGCCAGAGCCAGTCTCGTTCGGTGTACGTAATGCGTCAACTGCATATGGGGGCCTCGATGCGTATCTGCCACTATCGCTGGGGAGAATAACGAACAGATGAAAGGAGGTCTTAAGCGCGGCGGCTGGCCCAGCCGTACTTCCTCAAAAGCCGCAGAGGGCGCAGTGCAATATAAAGAGGCGCCAGGGGGCCGGGCAGACGCATCATTTGCCAGTCTTCCTCGGCGGGTATGACGGAAAGCCGCAAGGCATAGCGCCACCCTGCAAAGCTTCCGGAGAGCATCCGGCGGCGAAAATTGAAGCGTCCGGGAGCATCGAGCGATCGATAGTCAGGGCTCAGGAGACGGCTTGCTATTTCCGAGGCAACATCCGTGGCCACTCTATCGGCTTGCACTCGACGCCAAATTTCATTCGGCACCGGTGCCTCAAGCAATCCGGCCGCGAGAGCAAGTCCGACATGAAGCATTCGCTCTGCATTTAGGGATTCTGTTCGCTGCATTGTGATATCCCAGTTCAGATTCGGGTAGCGCCTCAGTAGTTCGGAAATATCCGCGATCCATGAAAATCGCCCCCAGAAATCTTTTGCACCGTGAATGCAGAGTATGGGCAGCCCATCTTCCAACGCGAACGTCCGAACTTCTCGCTCGTTCAGCCTTACTGACACTAGCCGGAGCGAAAGCTCATCGAGATTGGGGGGCTTCGGAAAATGCCGAAGAGTCAATTCGGTGTGAAGTTCCACCATTACACGCCGCTCTTCGTCACGATAGTTGTATTCACCCGGAACCGCCGAAGCAGATGCTCCAGACGAAATGACCCAATCGAATTTCGCGCGATACCCAAGTCCAAGCATCAGTCCATGGGCCTTCGGCAGATCGCTCTGGCGCAAAACGATATCCAAATCTTCGAACTCCCGAAGCGTTATGTCGCCATAGGCTTGCACCGCCAGCGCGGGGCCTTTGTAAGGAATAACTTCGATCCCCTGAGAACGAAAAAGATCGAGAATCTTGATCAGTTCCGCTGCAAGAAACAGGCAGCGGATCGTATTTGCTCGGCAGGCATTTCTTAGGCGGTCCGCAGCAGCCGCCGGCAACGCATCCGTCGCAATCGCTTGCAACTGTCGCCCAACCAGCGGGAGGATTGAGTTTTCTTCCGCCTCGTTGAGCATATAGTCCCAATCGAGATCACCTTCCAGCAATTGGGCGATCTTCTGCGCTAAGGACGAATCGAGTTGAATATGCGAGCAGTAGGCGAGAAGCTGTTTCTCGGGGCTGACGGCGGAAGTCATTGATATTTCAGATCGAGAGTTAATGAGAAATTCTACGCTATTTCAATATCTGGGGCTGAGGGATTCTTTGCTGAGGTAATTTTCGCGGAGCAAACACAGCGCGACAAAAGTTCTACGACGCAAGCTGCAAGATCGCTTTCAATTGGCCAAAGAGCTCTGTTGCGCTGGCGTT
The DNA here is from genome assembly GCA_003153585.1 of Acidobacteriota bacterium. GTDB lineage: Bacteria > Acidobacteriota > Terriglobia > Acidiferrales > UBA7541 > Palsa-295. The sequence continues at coordinate 12,591 of PLZZ01000101.1, forward strand.
ACTACACGGCGGTCCATCCCGATTCATGCGGCAATGCCGGGAACGGTGGTGCTTTTCATTTCCACTAGCTTCCCGATTTTGCGTAGTCTCGCTCGGAAACTGCCTGGCTCGAGTCCCGCGCGCGCGCAAACCGTCTGAAAATCTGCGTCATTATCGAAGAGAAATTCTTGAGCTTTTCGCTGGACTCGCAAGCTCCCGTTTCGCCAATCGTCTACCGCTGATATGACCACTGCGGTCCAGAGTCTTCGCTCGCCGATTAGTTCCTCAGTTACCGTATTTTGAGGGTCTACTTGATACTGCTCGCTGCTGCCGTTCCCCATGACATCCCCCTATCCCGCTGCCTCCGTCCCGCTTCCGGCGGAGAGCTGAAACGTATACTTTCTACAACAGCAGCTTCAGCGCCATTACGGGGGCAGATCAAGCGGCGAACGCTACACCTCGGAACGACTGCGGTTTCATGACGTTACATCAGGCCGTGAAATGCGAACGAAATTCTGCGCTCAAACCGGCTGTCTGCCTGCGGTCATATGTGTCGGAAAGGTGCACGCAAAGTATTCAGCGATGCGATACGGAGAATTGCCTGGCAAAAGCGGATTCATAACACGCTGGAAATTATTGGACGGTTTCAGCTGTGAGAATTTCTCGAAGCTTGGTCGAAAGTGTAGCCATCGTGAACGGCTTTTGAAGAAGTACCGCATCCATGTCAAGTATCCCGTGATGCACCACGGCCTGGTCGGTGTACCCGGACATATAGAGGACATTGATTTTTGGCCGAATCAGTTTCACGCGTTCGGCCAGTTCCCGGCCGCTAATGCCCGGCATCACCACGTCCGTCATCAAAAGATGGATTGTTCCCGCGTGCATGGCTGCCAATTCGAGAGCGGTGTGGCCATCTTCCGCTTCAATGACCGTATATCCGCTCATTTCTAGATATTCGCGGGCCAATTCCCGGACACCTTTCTCGTCTTCCACCAGAAGAATAGTTTCCGATCCGCGTTCTATGGATTGAACGTCGGTGCGCCGGTCGCGTCCGCGCTCTCCTTCTTCGTCTTCAATTCTCGGCAGATAAATCTTGAAGCTGGTTCCGCGGTCGGGTTCGCTATACACCCAGACGTAGCCGCCGCTTTGTTTCACAATTCCGTATACCGTCGCGAGACCAAGTCCAGTTCCCTTTCCTTTTTCCTTCGTCGTAAAGAAGGGTTCGAAAATGTGCGTTTGCGTTTCGGCGTCCATACCGCAGCCATTGTCGGTAACCGCGAGCATTACGTATTTGCCGGGCGCCAGCACGGCAGGGGACCCCGAATAGGAGGCATCCAAATCGACATTCGCAGTCTCGATTGTCAGGCGACCGCCCTGCGGCATCGCGTCGCGCGCATTAACGGCGAGATTCAGGATCACTTGCTCGATCTGGCTGCGGTCGGCCTTGATCAGGCCCACGTCGGCAGTGGAAGAGGTCTCCAACTGAATGTCCTCGCCGATCAGCCTTCGCAGAATTCTCTCCATGTCCACAAAAATGCTTTGAATGCTGATTATTTTGGGCGCCAGCATTTGTTTTCTACTGAAAGCAAGCAATTGGCGCGTGAGCGAGGTGGCCCGCTGCGAGGCCGTTTGGATTTGTTCCGCGTTACGCCGCAACGGATCGCCGGCGGCCAGACGATCCGCGAGCAAATCTGCGTAGCCTTGGATAACCATCAAGAGATTGTTGAAATCGTGAGCAATTCCTCCCGCCAATCGTCCGACTGCTTCCATTTTCTGCGATTGGCGAAGCTGCTCCTCCAGTTGTCTGCGGTCCGTGATGTCAAGCGCCATGCAAATCGCGCCCTGCAATTGGCCGCTGGCGTCGCGCAGGGGCTCGACATGGCACGCGTAAGATCCGCCTTTCCATTCGACATGGAAGGTGGTCGGTTCCCCCGTCATTGCGCGACGATGAGCCGCGATCGGCTTGAAACTCTGATCGGACGTCTCAAAATATTCCGGCAACGACATTCCAACCACTTGATTCTGCTTTAATCCCAGTCGCGTCAGCCCCGCTCCCATTGCAGATGTGAAGCGAAGATCCTTTCCCACCGTCCAAAGAACAGCGGGCAGTTGTTCGACCAAGACGCGCAAACGCGCTTCGCTTTCGCGTACCTTTTCCTCCGCGCGTTTCCTTTCGATGGCTAGAGCGATCTGCCCCCCGACCGAGCCCAAAAATTCAAGATCCCGCTCCGTGTATGCATTTTCGTTCTCGTAATGCTGAACCACCAAGACGCCTATCGTGGCTGCCGGCGTTCGTAGCGGCACTCCCAACCAGGACGGCGAAGGCGTGCCTACGAGCTCCACTTCTCCTTGCTCAGCGAGCTTGTCGAATGCCTTTTGGGGAATCAACATAGCCCGCCCGGTGCGATACACGTACGCAGTGCAACTTCTTCCGACCTGCTGGGGAGGCGGCGCAACGTCAAACTGGTCTACAAAAAACGGAAAATGGAACATTTCTGTCGCCGGCTCGTACAGCGCCACGAAGCAATTTTCTGTGTAGAGCACTTTCTTGAGTGCGAGGTGAATGAGCCGGAGCAGGTCGTCGAGGTTGTCGGTTACATTTACGCCCCGGATGATTTCAAAGTTCACCTGCCGCTCGAGTTCGGCGCGTTTGTAATCTGTGATGTCCTCTACCGTGCCCTCATAACACACGATCTTGCCGTGCGCGTCTCGCACCGCGCGCGCGTTTTCGGAAACCCAGATTTTCGCGCCATCTTTGCGTCGAAGTTGATATTCAAATTGTTCAACCACACCCTTCTTTTCGATCCTCCGTTTGAATTCCTCGCGAAATTCCGGATCGGCATAGGCGTCCTGGGCCACGTCGGTTATGCATTCCAGCATTTCCCCACAACTGGAATATCCGCACATTCGCGCAAGCGCGGGATTCATGCTTAGGATGCGGCCTTGCGGTGTAGTCTGAAAAATTCCTTCCACCGCGTTTTCGAATAAGAGCCTGAGCCTTTCCTCCGCACGTTGCTGGGCCTCTTCAGCGCGGCACCGCTCGGTGATGTCTTCGTACATCCCGAAGCTGCCCGTGCGCTTTCCGTTTGCGGTCAGCGGCACCGCCACGATCTGGACGTCTACCAGCGAACCGTCGTTGCGGCGGCGTTTGCCCTCTGCCCGCACCACCTCGCCGCTTGTGGCGCGCCTGCTCAATTCCAGGGCCTCGCTCGCATCGCGTGCCGGAACAACCAATAAATCCAGTTCCGCTCCCAGAATGTCTGATTGCCGATAGCCAAAGAGGTTTTCAAAAGCGGGGTTGCACATCTGAACGCGGCCATTGGCGTCCATGACGACGATGGCCATCGGATTGTTTTCCGTCAGCGCGCGCAGGTAGGCATTGTGCTCTGCGACTTTTTCTTCTGCGGCTCGCCTGGCGCTGATGTCCTGAACGGATGCCAGAGTCGCTTTGCGGCCGCCAAAAAGAATTCCCTGGGTAGTGACTTCGACTTCGAAAATTTCGCCGTTCTTTCGCCGGTGGCGCCAGTACCCGCGAAAAGCCAGAGCCGATGGATTGTTGCGGACGGCTTCGAGCACGCGTGGAATGTCTTCGACCGGGCGGATGTCGGTGATACACATGCGCAGGAATTCCTCGCGCGCGTATCCATATTGTGCGAGAGCTGCTTCATTGACGTCGAGAAAAGCCAATGTTTTGGGGTCGTAAATGTACATCGGCTGGGGATTGCCGGAAAATAGAAGTTGGGGATTCGTACCGTCGAACGTGTCGCGTAATGCTCGCACATCACCGTCCGTAAGAGCCTCGGCGAGAGGACCTGCTGCCACGGGCTCTTGTCCGCGTCTTCGGGGACGCAAGGGCGCCTTCGGATTCATCCGAAACTTGTTTTTCTTGCTAGACATGTCGCTGGACTTGGAATTGGCGGGTGCCCAGTTCGCCCGACACCCATTTGTAGCGGGCCACGGCGAGGGTCGCAATGGTACGAACGTACCAAAATTACAGATTCCATGACACTTAGGACACCGTTGGAGATGCCGCCGCGCTCGGCCTTTTCCGGCGCGACGGCTTTCTGGCAAAAATCCAGGAGTTAGAATCAAGAATACCGGCAGTTGCCGCAGTTGAATAAAACTTTGGATTGATGGCCGAGCATTTCTGCTACAACAAGAGATACAGCAAGAGAATTGAACACAACTTCGGCGGCGTAATCCGGCGGCTTTTGCTAAAGTCGGCGAAAATCTAAAATGGAGAAGAAACGTGCGGAAATTAGCGGTCTTCAATAACGTCACTTTGGATGGTTATTTTGTGGACAAGAATGGCGACATGAACTGGGCGCGTCCGAATAAGACGGACGACGAGTGGGACGCATTTTCCGCAGGCAATGCAAGCGGCCAAGGCCAGCTATTGTTCGGCAGGATCACCTATGAGCTGATGGCCGGCTTTTGGCCAACGCCGCAGGCCAGCAAGATGTTCCCGGTCGTGGCCGACGGTATGAATAAGATGCCGAAGATTGTGTTTTCAAGGACGATGGACAAGGCTTCGTGGAGCAATACGAGGCTGGTGAAGGGCGACCCGGCTGCGGAAGTACGAACGATGAAAAAAGAAGCCGGACCGGACATGGTGATTTTGGGAAGCGGCAGCATTGTGTCGCAATTGGCGCAGGAAGGTTTGATCGATGAATACCAGATCGCTGTGGTTCCTGTGGTTCTTGGCAAAGGCAGGACGATGTTCGACGACGTTAAAGAGAAACTGAACCTGAAGCTGACCAAGACGCGGGCGTTCGGGAACGGGAATGTGGTGCTGTGGTACGAGCCGACGGTGTAAGCGGGTAGCCCCCGTGCACTTCGGCCCTTCGCAGAGCCGTGGGCCGCAAATTCCGTCGGACCAAAAAACTCACGATTTCTGACGCGGAAACTCTTCGATGTGAAACTCTCCCTTGCGGCCGAAGTAAATTACTTTTTTGCCGGTCAAGAAAGCCCAGTACCCGATGGTCCCTGCGGCAGTGGCTTGCTTTACAAACTCCGGGTAGCGGATTTGGTCGGCTTGTGCGGCACGGATGGCGGCGACGAGTCCGGGTTGTGAGAACTCTCCGGCGATCTTCGAGGGCGGAAGCTTCATTTGCTCACGGTGAGTCTCGCCATCCGTGGTGTAAAAAGTTTCCTCGCCGCGAAGCAAGTCGGCGAAGTACGATTCGACACCGGCGCCGATGAGCATGCCCACAACTTCTGGAAAAGTGAGTTTCCCCGCCTGTGAACCCGCCAACGCCTTGTGCATCGCCGCTGTATTCATCGCCTCGTTCCATGGGGACCTGTCCAGGCCATTAGCCTGGACAGGCATTTTGATTTAGAGCCTTATCGCCCCGTCATTTCTTCGGGCGGGATTCGGGCGGGACCTGGTTGTTGGCGCGGTAATAGGCGACGAGCAAGCCGTAGTGTTCGCCCATGTGCTCGACGTAGCCGATCCAGTAATCGAGGTGCTTGAGGACTCCTGCGTCGCCTTCTTTTTGAATCAGCGTAGCGCCGTCGGTGACGGATTTTTTCAGGTACGCGACGGTCTCGGCTTTGGTTTTGTAACTGGCGACCGCGGGATCGTTTGCCGCTTCACCGAGCTTTGAACCGGCGACGTGGTTTAAGAAATCATAGTTCGAGCCGGCAACGTGCAGGAGCACTTGCTGGAAAGTGCGGACGTCAGGAGTCAGCTTGTAGGTATATTTGTCTTCGGGCCAGTCTTCGGCCATGGTGATGAGGCGGTTGCCAACGTCATTCCAAGATTCGAGTACGGCTTCGCTCGGAGTTTTAGTTTTTTTCGCGGCGGCGTCTTGCGCGCGGACTACGGTTGCGCTTGCGCCGGAGAACACAACCAGCGCGACGAGGAAGAGTATGGAGCGAGAAATGTTTCTCATGTTGGAACTCCTTCGGTGGATTGTCCCCGCTGTGCGCCCCAGATGCCGGTAGCGTACCTAGGAATTTAAGGCAAGTCCAGCACCTGTGGATCAGATTCCGATGAGCGCGTTTATCGGAGCTCCGCGCGAAGATGCAGCCTTACAGAGGCTCGGGAACGGTAGGTGCCGTATAATCTGCCGTGATGCATACCATCACCCAAGGCGCATTGGTTGCGCTTCAATGTTTCGTCGTGCTGTTCGTGGCGCTGCACAATTGGATTCCTCTCGGAACGCTCAATGACGTGAAAGGCGCGCGCGCAGCGTTTCCGGGCGGCAAACTTCTAATCACCACGCTCATTAACTTGACTCCGGTCGCGATCGGACTGGCCGGTAGCGCCGTCCACTTTGGCAGACGCTACCCGGACTGGCTGCTATGGTGGCTTTGGATCACCTACGTGCTTGCATGCTTCGGCTCGTTGAAGGCGTGGTGGATTCCATACCTTTTTCGCCCGGATCCGGAACTCGCCGCGCGGTATAAAGTGATGTACGGAACAACGCACTCCCTCCTGCCCGAGCGCAACGGCATCACGCCGAATACGCTGCATATGATCTTTGACATTGTGACGATCGCCATATTGATCGCTCTCGGCGCGCTAACGGCTCAGCAGTGGTGAGCTAGCTTCTGATAACCGCGCGCAGCGAGAGGTTTGGCGCGGGCGATGCGCTCCGGTAAGATGATGGCTCGACGTTGCAAAGCAGGACTCGCGACTGCATGGAACAAAAAGACAAACAACCGGACGGCGTGAAGATCTCTGGCGCGAACTTGCGCGACGAGGTTGAGCGGATCGTGCGCGGCGAGGATTCAGACGCGTCGTTCGTTCTGGGTCCCCACTGGATCGAGCGCGACGGGAAACGCGTGCTCGTGGTTCGCGGGTTCCGGCCTGGCGCGGTCGAAGGTAGCTTATTGTGGCGCGGAAATGCCGTGCCGCAGCCGATGACGCAAATTCATTCAGACGGCGTGTTTGAGTCGGTGGCGGCTCCCGGCAACCCCGCTTTGCGCGATGGTGAAGCGCTGGCGCCGAATGCGTATCGTTTGCGATTTCGATTTGCGGATGGCAATACGTGGGAGGATTACGATCCCTACGCGTTCCCTCCTCTGCTTACCGACTACGACCTGTATCTTTCAGGCGAAGGCACGCACTACCTGAAGTACGAAAAGCAGGGCGCTCATGTGCGGGAAATCGACGGAGTGCGTGGCGTGCATTTCGGAGTGTGGGCGCCGAACGCGCAACGCGTGAGTGTCGTGGGTGATTTCAATTTTTGGGACGGGCGCGTTCACACCATGCGAAACCGTGGCGTGAGCGGCATTTGGGAGATTTTCATTCCAGGTCTTGGCGAAGGCGCGCTGTATAAATTCGAGATACGTTCGCGCAACGGAAATTTTGTGCGGCTGAAAGCCGACCCGTATGGATTCGCTGCGGAGTTGCGGCCAAAAAACGCGTCGGTAGTCTGCAACATCGAAAACTACGAATGGAAAGACGCGGCGTGGATGAAAGCGCGCGCGGGGAGAGACTGGCTGCATTCGCCGTTGACCGTGTACGAGCTGCACGCGGGATCTTGGCGGCGGAAAACTTCGGACGGAAACCGCTGGCTCACTTATCGCGAGCTGGCGGAAGAACTGATTCCTTACGTGAAGCGGTTGGGCTACACGCACATCGAGCTGATGCCCATCATGGAGCATCCGTTTGATGGTTCGTGGGGCTATCAGACGGTCGGCTATTACGCGGTGACACGCCGCTACGGCTCGCCGGCGGATTTTATGTACTTTGTGGATTGCTGCCATCGCGAAGGAATCGGCGTCTTTTTGGATTGGACGCCGGCGCATTTTCCGCGGGATGCGCACGGGCTCGGCTTTTTTGACGGTACCCACCTTTACGAGCACGCCGATCCGCGGCGCGGAGCTCATCCGGACTGGGGCACGCTGGTTTTCAATTACGGGCGCAACGAAGTGCAAAATTATTTGATCTCCAACGGGCTATTCTGGCTGGACAAATATCACATCGACGGGCTGCGAGTGGACGCAGTGGCCTCCATGCTGTATCTGGATTATTCGCGCAAGCCGGGCGAGTGGATACCGAACCCATACGGCGGGCGCGAGAATCTGGAGGCCATTGATTTCATCAAGCGGCTCAACGAAGTGGTTCACAAGCGGCACGCCGGAGCGCTGATGGTTGCGGAAGAATCCACCTCCTGGCCCGCGGTATCGCGCCCCACGTATGACGGCGGGCTGGGCTTCGATCTGAAATGGAACATGGGCTGGATGAATGACACGCTGCGTTATTTTGAGAACGACCCGATTCATCGGCAGCATCATCACAACGAGCTCACCTTTTCGATGATCTACGCGTTTAACGAAAACTTCGTTCTGCCGCTTTCGCACGATGAAGTCGTGCACGGCAAACGCTCGTTGTTGGGAAAAATGCCGGGCGACGATTGGCAGAAATTTGCAAATTTACGGCTGCTCTACGGCTATATGTACGCGCATCCGGGAAAAAAGCTTTTGTTCATGGGATGCGAGCTGGCGCAGCGAAATGAATGGTCTGAGACCGGGGCGATCGATTGGCGGCTGCAAGAATCGCCGCCGCACCGCGGAGTTCAGCGGCTGGTTACAGATTTAAACCATCTTCACACCAACGAGGCGGCGCTTCATGAAGTTGATTTCGAATGGCCCGGCTTTGAATGGATTGAGGCCAATGATGGCGCAGCGAGCATTCTTTCGTTTGTGCGGCGCGCCCGAGATTCGCACAACTTTGTTGTTGTGGTGTGCAATTTTACGCCTGTGGTGCGCGAGAATTATCGCGTGGGCGTGCCTGAAGCCGGTTTCTACGGCGAGATCCTGAACACCGATTCGGCGTACTACGAAGGCAGCGACAACGGGAATTCCGGCGGAGTGTCCGCTGAGCCGGTGCCGTGGAATGGCCGTGCTTATTCTTTGAAGATTCGCGTCCCACCGCTGGCCGCTGTTTATTTCAAGCTGGAACGCAAGTAATGCAGTCAGACGGCCACGCACCAAACCCCGCCGCCTGCCAACCCAACTTCGCGTAAAAATCACGGAACATTTTCAGGGGCCACCCCGTACATATGACCAGGAAGAGCACGGGAGGCTTCCCAAAAATGAGAAAACAACTATGCGGGATCGTGATGTTCTGCGTTCTGTCAGCAGTCGCAACCGCTCCGGCAGCTCTGGCCGGGCCGGGTGAGCGATACCTGCACGTGAAGGTGGAGGACGCGACGAAGGGCGAAAGTGTGAACGTGAATGTGCCGCTCTCCATGGCCGAAAAGATTCTTCCGACTGTGAACAAAGGTAATTTGCACAACGGGCACGTGAGCATCGGGTCCGCGGAAATGAACGACGTGGATATTCGCGCGCTCCTGGACGCGGTGCGCACCGCTCCGGACAATGAGTTCGTGACGGTGAAGGAAAAAGATCAAGACGTGCGGGTGGCAAAATCGAATGGAAACATAGTGATTCACGTTCGCGACGGAGCGAAAGGCGAAAAGGTAGACGTCACGGTTCCGATGAAGGTGGTCGATGCGCTGCTTTCCACTGCAAAGGATAATGAGCTTGATGTTTCTGCGGCGATTCGGGCGCTGAGCGATGCCGGCGATGCGCTCCTGATTACTGTGGAGGACGCGTCGCAACACGTGCGCATCTGGGTTGACTCGAAAAACGGTTCAGAGTAGCCGGACAAGATTCTGGCGGAGGTGATTTATGATCCTGCTCGGGAAAGTTGCTTTGGGAATTGTTGGAACGGCAGTGGCGGGCGTGGGACTGCTCTGCAGCGACGGAATGGTCGAAGTGAAAGTTGTGGAGCGCCATCCGGAAGTGCATCACGTGTACGTGATCGCCCCGGCGATGCTGGTGCCGATCGGTATGCGCTTTGCGCCGCGGAGAGAGTTATCGCACGCCGCCGCCCAGATTCAGCCCTGGATGCCGACGATTCGCGCAGCGCTGGATCAGTTGCGCGAGAGTGACGATGTAACCTTGGTCGAAGTGCAACAGCCCGGCGAACACGTGCGCGTGGCGAAAGAAGGTGGATCAATCGTGGTAGATGTGGAAGAAAAAGACGAAACTGTGCACGTCTCCACGCCCATCCGCGCGATTTCGAGCACTGTTGAACAGCTTGCTGCTTCGGCTCCCTCGATCTAGAGCGAGGCCGCAGCGGGAATCCGTCACTGGCGGGCGCGGCAAGGCCCCTTGCACGCCCGTTAGCGCCGGAGAGTCTTCGGTGGAATCCAATACACTTCTTCTTTCAGGGACTCTTTCGCAAATCCGCAGCGGAACAAAATACCCTTCCCGAGTTCTATCATTTGCGGATTACCGCAGAGATAACCTGTTGTGTCCGAACCCGCCAGTTTCCACTGGTCCTTGTATTTGCGGATGAGGTCTTCCACTCGGCCTATCTCGCCGCGCCATCGGGTGTCTTCGTACGGACGGCTTACGGTCGGAATATAGGTGAGCCACGGTACTTTTGATGCCAACTGCTCAAGTTCGTCGTGATACCCAAATTCCCAGGAGCGGCTTGCCGCGTTAATCAAGTAAAGATGAATGTCGTTGGGAAAGCGGTTATCGCTCCAATCTTTGTAAAGGGTGCGCATGTAAGAGATAAACGGAGCTACACCCGTAACCGTGCTGAGCAAGAGGTGATTTTTGTGACCGCTCTTCAAATCCAGCGTGAAGCGCCCCTTGGCAGCTTTGCGCAGGGAAATATAGGCACCCACCGGAAGTGCGTGCAACAGCGGGGTCAGTTCGCCCGCGGGAACAAGCTCGATGAACAGCTCGAGCTCGCGTTCGTAGGGCGAAGAGACTATGGAGTAAGCCCGCTCAATAAGCTTTTGCGAAGCCTGCACGCCGAGAGTGGCGAACTGCCCGGCCACAAATTGGAATTCCCCGCCGGGATCGAGATGAATCTTCCATAGTCCGGGCGAGAACTCGTCGCGGCTGGTAATCCGTGCACGATAGAATTTTTCTTCGGCGGTGCGCATGGACAATAAGCTCCGAGAAATGCACCCTTCGAAAACCAAAACCATTGTAAAAAAACTAAGAGGCGTCCCGAAGGCATCGGGACGCCTCTTTACAATTTCTGAAAAAGCTAGCGCTTCGACATCATCGTTACTGGGGCTGTTGCTGCTGTTGCATCATCATCTGAGGATTAAACGGCTGCGGCGTGCCCGTAATCTGGTCCTTCGCCCCGCTGATTACCTTGATCAACTCCATGGACGAGTCATTCGACTTTGATTTCACCAGTCCGTACGGAGAAACCTTCTGCGAAATCCAAACTTCGCCGCCGCTCTTCGAACGGTAGTGCTGGCAGGTGAAAGTGCCGGCCGGCACGGTAATGGTTTCGCTTCCCAAATCCTCCCCGCCCGTTCGAACGTCGGCGGTTTGCGGCGTGCGATCCTGATGCATCATTTGCGTGGGCATCTCCATCGGCGGACGGCCCGGCATTTGCATAATCATGCGCGAGATTTGAGTATCGGGACCATTCAGCACCATCAACTGCTTCATGATCATCTGGCCGCTTCCGCGATTAAAAGACGTCTCATACCAATATGCATCTTTCCCATCGACCGACTCTTTGCCGACGACAGCAATTTGCATATCGGTCTTATCACCCTTTGCTGATTGCATTTCATATTCCGCACCCTCGCCAACGACCGGATTCCAAAACCCGCTGATGTGCGGGGTCGAAAAGTGGCCCATTTGGGCGCTGGCAGCCGTTGCCACCAGAGCAAGCAGCATTGCGGTCACCGCGTGACGCCCCGAAATTTTCATGAAATCTCCTCGGAAGGTAGAGATTATATTCTCATTTAGCTCAGAGATCGCGTCCCTGCGTATCTTGCATCTTTGAAATGTCGAACGTCGTGTGAATTTTTGCACCGTTCACGGAGCAAATGAAATCGACACTCTTTTCGTCGTCCGCTATGGTCGGCTCGCCGTTGGCCGCCTTCCTTAGGAAAATGAACCCCACGGCTTGTACTTTTGTTCCATCCTGCGCCCGGGTGATTTCAACTTTCATTGGCGAAATTTTCTGCTTGGTTTTCTTTTCGATTAAATAGCCGTCGGCCTTGAGCGTATCCTCATCCGCCGATTGGAACGGTTTCATGTCCGGCCCAAAGACGACGAGTTCATAAACATCAAGCTGTTTTGCCAGCTCTTTTTCGGCGTCTTCCGGTTTCATCTGCCCAGCCAGTTCCGCTTTGCGGTACACGGCCTTCTCGACAGTTTTGGATGACACCCAGCGTATAAGAAATGATGCTGATCCGGATGAGTTCCCGGAATCTCCGGCTCCGGCGACAGGAGTGCTGACCGCACCAGGCGCCGATCCGCCCATTGCTTTTCCATTTCCTCCGCCTCCGCCCGCAGGCACCTGCTGGTTTGTGGCAACCGCTGGCCCGCTTGCATCGTTGCCTGAATTATCTTTGCCGGTCTTCCAAGTAGCCTCGACCTGGATTATTTTTGACCACGGAGAATCTTCAAGCACTCTCTGGACATCCTTCGCGTCCCACTGCTGATAAGGTTTTGATTTCCAAGGATCGCCACCTGCGAAAACCAAAGCGGCCACAACGAGCACCGTAGAACTTAGGAACACGACTTTGCGCATAGGATTTTCCCTTACTGGAATTTTTGTGCCATCGCCCGGCATATAGGCCGTACTCTAACGACTCACCGGCTTGGCCGCAAGCGCATTTTTACCGGCGTGGGCCGGTGCTTCGGGCGCGCGCGATGCCCCGAAGACGCGTTCCAGGCGATAGACCGGCTTTTCGCGCGATTCGAAGTGCGTGCGCATGAGCAACTCACCGACCAATCCAACGGCTAGCAGTTGAACACCGAATAAACATAACATCATTCCCAAAACGAGAAGAGGTCCGTGCTGAATGAAAATCGAGACGCCCCAGAAGATCTTCTGCATAAGAAGAACAAATAGAATTGCCGCACCTACAAGCATTCCAAGCAGACCGGTCGGACCGAAAAAGTGCAGGGGCCGAGTCATGTAACGCATCAGAAAGCGGATGGTGATGATGTCAAAGAAAACGCGTAACGTCCGCGAAATTCCGTAATGTGACTTGCCTCCGGGACGCACGATATTTCGGATCGGCACTTCCACGATTTTGGCGCCGTTCCAGGCGGCTAGCGCGGGAATAAACCGGTGCATCTCGCCATAAAGTGGAATGTCCTTAATAATCTCGCGACGATAGACTTTAAACGTGGTTCCAAAATCGTGGATGTCCACGCCGGAAAGCTTGCTCATCATCCAGTTGGCGATTCGCGAGGGCAGGCGGCGCATTATGAAATTGTCCACGCGCTTCTGGCGCCAGCCGCTGACAATGTCGCAATGACTGGCTTCAAGGGCGTCGAGCAGAGTGGGGATGTCGGCGGGGTCGTGCTGCAGGTCGCCGTCCATCGAAACGATGATGTCCCCGGAAGCGAAGTCGAACCCTGCCGCCAGGGCGGTCGTTTGCCCGTAGTTCCGTTTTAGCCGAAGAACGGCCACGCGCGGGTCTTCCTCGGCAATGGCTGCGAGGATTTGCGGCGTAGCGTCCGAGCTTTGGTCGTCCACGTACACGAATTCGACGGGATCATAGCGTCCAGTCATCACTTCGCTTAGCCGCTGATGCAGCTCACGGACGCTATCCTGCTCGTCGTGAAAAGGGACGACGATCGAGTATCGAGGTGGCACGCCTTGGCTNNCCCCTGCAATTCGGTTTCTCGTTGGTCCTGGAGCCGGGAGCCGGAGTTCGCCAAGTCGATATCGCAGATGCCTGGATGAAGCATAATCTCGGTACTGCCGTCGGAAAGTGTGTCAATCATGCGACGGAGAGCAGCGGGGCCCAGCCCTCCCGTCATGGCCAACCCTAGGAAATGGTCCGGAGAACGCAAACCATACTTGCGCGCGATGGTCTGAAACCATGGCGTGACGGCGCGAGCTGCCGCGGCAGCGATCAACTCCTTGGTGCGGCCGGGGTTTTCATGGCGAGTCGTCTCCCAGGAGTCTCGAAGATTCTCCATGGGCTTGCGTATCCGCGTGATTCCAAGTTCCTTGGCCACGCGACCGACGGCCTCCATCACTTTGGGGTGCGCGTGAGTGTGCTTGTGCGTGTCGAGATGGGTCGGTTCGATTCCCGCAGAGCGGATCTTTTCGATTTGAGCGCGCAATTCCCGCTCGATGGCCTTCATCCGAATGAATCCGGAGCTCAATCTCGCTACTAGTCCCGCCAAAGACTCCGGCAGATTTCCATTCGCATCCGCCAAAGAAGAGATTTTCTCTCGCGGAGCGATCGCCGGGCCCCCGACCAGCACTAAGTGACATCCAACTCCCAATTTTGGATTTGATTTGGCGCGCGATACGGCATCATCGAATTCCGCGCCGTTGGCCATTAAGGTGGCGCTGGTGAGGACGCCGTCGCGATGGGCGCGAATGATTCCTTCGTTTACGCCTCGCGTCATTCCGAAATCGTCTGCGTTCAGGATGAGTTGTTTCATTTAGCTAGAAGCATATGCGAAGCGGAAAGACAATCATATCATGGGGCAACGAACGACAAAGCTAGTTGCGGGCGTAGCAGAGTCGGAGATTCTGCGATGCCGGGGTGAAAATAGAAATTCCCGGAGAAAGCAATTCAAAAGCCATTCATGTGAAGAGAACGAAAGAAATGTTAAGGAAGTGTAAAAGTTTTCAACAGTTCTGTTGAAAACCATGTGGAAAAGAACGCCGCAACACCGGGAATCGAGCGTCTGGCAAAGGCTTACTTCACTTTGCACTATTTCTGTGCAGTTTTTTTTGGATGAAATAATTTCCCGGTGATCTTCAACTTTTTCACTTCAGTTCGAGCCAAAGTGAAAAGTTTTTGTACGCATTTTGTCAAATCAGGAAAAATTTCCGTTCGACTGAGGGAATCCTAGTACCAGTGAGGCGGTGGGGCGAGCTTGATTTGAATTGTTTGCTCGTCGGTATCGACGTCGTACCACTGTCCAAACGTGTGCCAGCCTTTAGCAACGACCTGTATCTCAATCCTTCCTTGGGGAATCTCGGGAACTTTCGCCGAACCATCCTGGTTCGTCTTGAAATTCAGCTCAGCCAGTTTGTCGTGGTGGAAGAGGCCACCGGATTCATTGAATCGGACATAGACGCTGGCATTTCCAATAGGCTTTCCGTCGGCCGCCGCTACAACCTCGATTTTCAGTTTTACCGTGGCGGGCTCGGACGACTTTTTATCCTTTTTGTTGGGCTTGTCCGGCGGAGCTTGCGTGTTCTCGGCGGGCGATTGTTCCTTGGAGGCCGATTGGTCTTGATTGGCGGATTGAGCGTGCGACAAACCGACAACGCTCAAGAATGCGGCGAACAGGGCCAGCGCTAAGAAACCGGACGAAAATTGCCGGCGGCTCGAAGTGGAACTCATGGCACCTTTCTTTTACAGGAATAGCCACTCGCTCTCAAGTTCTAAAAAACTGCAATCCATAATGGCTTCCATGGCCCNNCAGGAGCCTGACGCTCTAACCGGCGCGATCGTTAAGCCAATCTACCAGACGTCCACGTATGTAATTGAGGAAATGGGAAAAAGCAAGGGCTACGACTATGCGCGGACGAACCATCCGAACCGTCAGGCGCTGGAACGCACCATCTCGAAGTTAGAGGGAGGCCACGCCGCTTATGTGTTCACCTCCGGCATGGCGGCGATCGACTCCGTCTTCCGGCTTTTGCGTCCCGGCGATCACGCCATCCTGTCCCAGGCAGTGTACGGCGGAGTTTTCCGGCTGACGACTCAATTGCTCGTCCAGTTTGGGATGGAATTCAGCTACGTGGACACTTCTTGCCTCGAAAAAGTGAAGGCCGCCATCAAACCAAACACGAAAATGATGTATGTCGAAACGCCTACGAATCCTACGATGATAGTCACAGACCTGGCGGCCGTGGCGAAGCTCTCGCGCGAAAGAAATCTGACGCTTGTAGTGGACAACACATTCCTCAGCCCTTATCTGCAGCAGCCCATCGCGCTGGGGGCGCATATCGTCGTCCACTCGATGACGAAATACCTGAATGGCCACAGTGATTGCATCGGCGGCGCGGTGGTCCTTACGCGTCCCGAAGACGCCGAAAAAATATATTTCGTGCAGCGGTCCGCTGGAGCCGGTCTCGCGCCGATGGATTGCTTTCTGGTTTCGCGTGGACTTAAGACGCTTGCCGTGCGCATGGACCGCCACAATTTGAATGGGATGGCAGTGGCGAAGTTTCTGGAGTCTCACCGGAAAGTAAAACGCGTGATCTACCCTGGGCTTGCGTCTCATCCGCAACATGAAGTTGCGAAAAGGCAACAGTCGGGATTTGGCGGCATGCTTTCGTTTGACCTAGGATCACTCGACGCGGCTAAGGCGCTTTTGAATCACGTAAGACTTTGCTCCCTAGCCGAGAGTCTGGGCGGCGTCGAGACGCTGATTTCGCTTCCAGCTCTTATGACGCACGCTTCCATACCAGTCGACAAGCAGAAGGAAATCGGGATCACCCAAGGCCTGATCCGCCTCTCGGTTGGAATCGAGGATGTTGAGGACTTGATTGCGGATTTGGATCAGGCGCTCGCCAAAGTCTAGCGGCACTCACAAAGTTTGTTGTCGCAGAAACACGAGCAGAACCTCTATTTATTTGGCTTTCGTGGAGGCGTAACAGACATTGAAATCCAGTTGAGGTAATCGGTCGCTCCGGCTGCTATAGGCAAGGCGATGATTTCGGGCACGTCGTAGCTGTGCAAACGCTTCACCTCGACTTTCAATTTGGCGAAACGAGATTGGGTCGTCTTGATAATGAGCAGAAATTCCTTCGCGGATTCTACTCTTCCCTTCCAGCGATAAACTGACTCCACGGGAGACGTGACGATGTTCGCGCAAGCGGCCATGCGTTGCTCGACCACCGCCCGCGCGATCTTCCTGGCTTCCTTTGCCGACCCACACG
>PLZZ01000121.1 GCA_003153585.1 Acidobacteriota bacterium
AGCTCGCCGAAGAAGGCTACGTAGGCTACATCGACGTGAACTGCATCGTGAATAACAACGGCATTTATCCGCTGGAGTTCACCGCGCGCTTCGGCTATCCCACCATCAGCATCCAGCAGGCCGGAATGATCACTCCGATCGGCCAATTCTTTTGGGACCTTGCCAGCGGACTGGATCCGAAACTCAAAGTCCGCAGCGGNNTTTAAGAAGCCGCCCGCCGACGAAACCCACATCGAGGACGTCAAACAGCTTAACGGCCAGTGGCTCATCGCCGGAACTTCCGGCGTCATCCTCATTATCGTCGGCACCGGCCAGACCATGAAGCAGGCCAAGGCGCAGGTGTACTCGCGCATCAAAAACGTTTTGATTCCCAACATGTACTACCGCACAGACATCGGAGACCGTTGGGAAGAAGACAGCGACCGCCTGCACAACTGGGGCTACCTCCGCTAGCAAGAACCAAGCTTCCGTAGTGCCGGCCGGCGCAACCGGAGCTTTCCCCAACTAATTAAAATTATAGCCAAATTCCCACAGGAACTGGTGGTTGCCGTTGGTTACGCCGGCGTTTCCGATTTGATAGGCCGCGTAAAATGTGAGCTTGGAACTGAGTTTTATGATCGCGCCGGGATTCACGTAGCCGGCGGAATTATTGCCGGTGTACCACTCGGCTGCTAGCGTGAAGCGTTTGTTGAGAATTTGTTCGAAGGTGAACTGCCCGCCGGCGCGGTTGGCTTTGGCCACAACGTTGCGCGTAAAGTCGTACGCGCCCGCGGTGATGCGCGTGCCGTGCTTCCACTCCTTGGCGAGCGTGGCGTAGGCATAATTCCCCGCGTTATAGGTCCGAAGGTATACGGGAAAAAACAGATCGTCTCCAACAAAAAAAGACCATCCTGACGTCTTGGCTTTCCAAATCCGCCATTTCACTGTCGGAGAAATTTCGTATTGTTCCAAAGTGGGGGCGCTGAGCCCGTCGAAGTTCATCCCCACTTCGATTCCGTGCCCGACGCCAACCACCACACGAGGAGTAAAGGTCGCGAAAAGATTCACTGGGCGGACCGTGCCGTCCAGTTCGCCGTACACTTCTCCGTTGTCCAGGATGTCAGCGCTGGGGACGTCGAAAACGGTTTCTTGGGCATAGGCGCTGCGTAACGGAATGACGGTCACGAAAAGCAGCAGAAACTTAAAGGGGATGGGACGCAGCGGGCGCAAGGTGCATCAGGATAACTTACACATCCACTATGCCCCTACAGTTTTGCACAGCGAAATCCGCAGTTTGGCAAACCTCGCCTGGGAATTCTCACAGAGGGAAAGACCGGCAGCCGAGCTCGGCTTACCTGTCTTTTTTCGTAAGTTCGCTGTGAACCAGACTTTCGACTAGCGGTTTCACGCCTTGCGAAAAGAGATCTTGAAGTTGAGGCCGAAGCTTTTCCAGGACTTTCTGCACCAGCGCATCCACCGCTTCCGCACTAGGTTCACTCGGCGTGGTGTCCACTTGTACCCGAGGCGGCATAAGGAAAGCGATCCCGGAAAGGGCTTCCCGATTCGGCGGCGGCAGGGTCGGAATGCGTTCGCTGAATTCTTCCACCGCAGGCTCTGGTACTGCTGGTTCAAACACGGAAGGATCTAAATGCTCCAAATCCGAATCGGATTGCGCCTTTTGCGCTTCCTCGGGAGCCGGAAGAAAATGCTGCGTTGGAGAAGACTCTTCCTGGCGCGGCGAATAGTCCGAAGGTGTGCTGTGATCCTCATCAACTAAGAGAGGTTCCGGGGCGGTACGGTCCGAGCCGTGTTCATCTCCGCGTTCGGAGTCTGCCGGCGCGACCATAAGCTTATTGTCGAAATCCGAAGGGCTGCTGGCCGCAGTTGCAGGTGCGTGCTCTTCGGCTCGATTATCTGCTTCTCGCGACTCGGACGGGAAGTGATAGGAGGGTTTAGCTGGTTCAGGAGCATCGGCAAAAAACCGATCTTCCGAATCCCAGTCAGAGCCGAACCGGGAACCGTGTCCGTTTGCTGATTCGTCTTCTGATGTTTCTTCGCCGTGCCCAGCCGGCTCGGCGATACCGCTGTGATTGCCGGATGAAGCTTCCGAACGGTTTTCGTCTTCCTTGGCCTTGGGTTCTGCATGTGAAGCGGCCGGTTCCGCCGAAGGTGCACTCAGGTTCGACATCCATCCGCCGTTGGGATACTCGGACGGAGGCGGCGCCATCATATCCATCCAATCATTAGCTCTCGCAGCGATGCTCGGACTCTGTTCTACCTTTTCAGCCGGTTTTGCCTCGTCCCGCGCTTCCTCTCTGACTACGGCAGGTGGCGCCACTTGGTCAGGAGTTGGATCCGGCAGCCACATCGCGTGAGAGGTGTGCGGCGCGTCTTGGACTTCGGATTCCGTGCCTATAGTTCCTTCAGATAGTTCATCCGCGGCGTGACCCTGCATCTCGGCCGGCTCATTCGCAAGTTCCGTGACCGGGAGCGCTTCGCCGTCCGATACTTCTTGTTCGTCGGATAGTCGCGAGCCTGGGATATGCCGCGGTGGAACATCCTTCTCGGAAGGAAAAGCATTTGACTCGACGTCGTTGCCGAAAGGATCGTGCGCATCCTGCGCGACGTTTTCCGGCACCTCGAAATCCGCAGCATTGCGGCGCCAGTCGCTTACAGTTGCGACGTTATTGAATTCATCTTCCTCTTCAACATCAGCTTTTGCGACGGGCTCTTTCGCAGCCTTCGAAGCTTTCGATTTTCGCGTATGCTTTTCTTCTTCCTCATCTTCGTCGTCATCGCCGGCAAGGGCGCGTACGCCTTTTCCAAATCCATAAATCTGAGCGGCTTCCTCGGGCGTCGGCTCCGGGAAGTCAGGCAGGGGCTTGGGTTCGCTGCGAAGAGGAACTTCCATCACTTCCGGCGGCGGTGGCGGCTCGGCGATGATTTCTCTCTGTTTTGCGAGTTCCGCGGCAATCCGGGGATTCTTTTCCAATACCGACATCACCATCGCAATCAGCGGATCCGGAGGAACGAAGGGTTTCTTCAGAACGCCGTCAGCGCCCACGCGCCGTGCTTCTTTTTCGTCTAGAGGATCGAAAGCGCCCACCAGCAGAATGACGGGGATATGCGCGTATCGCGTATCTTTCTTGATGAACTCGCACACTTCGTAGCCATTGCGCACCGGCATGAAAACGTCCGCGAGCACAAGATCGGGGTTTACGTCGGGAAGGCGCCGGACGGCAGCTTCGCCGTTGCCCACAGCAACTACATCAACTCCGCGCTCTTCCAACGCCAGCACGACCATTTTCTGGATATTGGAATTGTCGTCTGCAACCAGAATTCTGGGCACTGTCTTCCCCTGGAGGCGGGCCCAGACGGCGACACGCCCACCCCTTTCATCTTGTATTGCAGCATCCCCAAACGCGGGCGTCAACAAACTCGAAGTACAGGCGTGCTAGAGTTGTTAGCAGGGAGTAAACAGGCAGTTACCAGGGAATGATCTTCTTAATGCCCTTCTTTTTCTTGCTGGTGGACTCTTGCTTGGGATCAGCGCTGTCCGCCGCTTTAGCCTGTGCGCCCTGGGCTTGGGCGGTTGCTGGGGCTCCTGTAGCAGGCGCGCTGCTGGCTGGCGGTGGCGCTGTGGAGGTGGATTCGGCAGCGCCCGTCCTGGATGAATCGGTGGCTGTTACTGGCGCGGCTGGAGGCGGTGGCATCGGGGGCCCGGAATTATCCGGCGCCGGCCTTGAGTCGGGAGTAGGAGCGAGAACCGGAACCGCGCTCGAAGGCGCTACAGCCGTGCCATTTGCAGCGGGAGTCGCCGCTGGTGTCTCGGAGGCAGTGCTCGCGTCGTTTGGAGAAGTTATGATCTGCAGCCCCATGCTGGTGCCGGAAGTTGCGGGAGCTCCGACCGGCTGAGTCGTTGCATCGACCGGAGCCGCTTCGTTGCCCGGATCGGTTACCGGCGCTTCCCCAGTTGTCCCCGTGACGGTGAAAGACGGACCTTTTGCCCCAGGCTTCAAAACGTCCGTTGCCGAAATTACATCGTTCGGCGGATTCATTTGCGGCTGTCCCAGCCTCGCAGCCGTTGAAACGTCAGGGTTGCCCTTGATCATCCCCATGGGACCTTTGATCAAGAGGCTCTGATGGTGCTGCTCCGCCCACAATTGGTCGTTCTTCATTCGCTGGAGTGCCTCAGGATCAGGCGACGGAATCGGCAAGCCCATGGATGTGAGGCGCGCCCGGGCATCCACGCCCCGCTTGGACAAAGGGTAGTCCTGAAGAATACGGTCATAGCATTTCGCGGCGAGATCGCCCCAGTGATTTTTATCGTCTTCGTTCTTCGAGACTAGCTTCGCGCGCGAATAAACGCTGCCGAGCATCCACAGGGCTTCATCGGTCTGGCTATAGAGCGGATAACGGTCCGTCACTTCCACCAGCCGCGCGGTCGCCGCGCGGTAATCCGCCTTCAAATAATAGTAACGAGCGACTTTAAATTCGCCATCGCCCAGAACCTCTTGTACGTCGCGCAGATATTGCTCCGCCTTGGGCACCAGAGGGCTTTGCGGATACTTCAAGATGAATGCCTGGAATTCGTCTTCGGCGGCTTGCGCCTGCGTCGAGTCCCGGTCAGCCTTTTCCATCATGCGGTAATGCGCCATACCGACCTGCATTTGCGCGTAGGCGGCTTCGTCAAGGAACGGGAAAAACGTGATGAAATCTTTGTACTCGGAAATGGCTTGCGTCGTACTCGAAGTGCCGCCCTCTTTATAATACGAATCGGCGACCGAAAGTTTGGCCTTCGCTAGGTACTCGCTATCTGGATAGGTGTTGATCAGGGTTTGCAAGGCCAGACGGCCTTCCGTGTAACGGGCAGCCTTCAGGTCAACCAGCGCGCGATCGTAAAGCACCTTGTCAGGCTCTGACGAAGCGTCCGGAACCGGTTTCGCGTCTGGTTTTTTCTTAGCTTTTTTCGATGTGGCTTGGGACACCTTCTTGAGTGGAGCTGTTTTGGGCGTCTGTGCCGTCTGCGGTGCGCCTTGCGCTGCTGGAGCCGTAACGGGTGCGCCTTGTGAGGATGGCGCTGTTTGTGGCGCGCCCTGATCGGATTGTTGCGCACTCGCGCTCGGGCACACCTGCAGGAAGAGAGAAGTACCCAGTATCAGAATTACCAGATAACGTGTTCGCCTGAAGTTTGCTGCCATCACACCCTTGGAATCAGTTCTCGCCCTAATCAACCTTTAGCTAACTTCCTCAAACCTTGTGGCTCAGAGCTTCGGTGGCCAGCTTATGCAGCTGCCGTGTAGCTCCTGCTGGATCGCTCGCGTGAAAAATCGATGACCCCGCAACAAACGTATTCGCCCCGGCCTGGGCAAGCTCGGCAACGTTTCCCAGATCGACGCCCCCATCCACTTCGATCCGGAAGCTGGCATTATAGCGCGTGCGCCACTGGTTCAGTTGCCGAATTTTCTCCAGCGCCCCACGAATGAATTTCTGGCCGCCAAATCCCGGGTTCACTGACATCACCAGCACGGTATCCAGCTTGTCCAGGACGTCGCTCAGCATCAGCACGGGAGTAGCGGGATTAATTGCCGCACCCGCCTCCGCTCCGTGTTCGCGAATCATCGACAGCGCGCGGTCCAGATGCACCGTAGCTTCCTGATGAACCAACACGCGAGTGGCGCCCGCCCGCACAAAATCCTCGATGTACTCTTCGGGGCGTTCGATCATCAGATGCACATCGAGGGGCAAACGGGTTGCCTTGCGAAGTGACTCAACCACCGGGATGCCTATGGAAATATTGGGGACAAAATGGCCGTCCATGACGTCCACGTGAATCACATCCGCGCCGGCTTGTTCTACCGTGTGAATTTCTTCACCCAGACGGGCAAAGTTAGAAGCCAGAATGGAAGGCGCGATCTCGATGCGTGCGTAGCTCATGCGATCATGCGGATTTTAACACAGCCCGGCCGCTGCTACTCGGCAAGCTGAAGCTCGATCGTAGTGCCCGAATCTAGCCGGGAGCCCCGGGCGGGGCTTTGTGATGCTACGGTGCCGTGCGGAGTGCCGGGAACGGGCGAAAATGTAAGCTTCGAAACTTTCAGTCCGGTGTCGGCTAATTTTGATTCCGCTTCTGCGAGAGAAAGTCCACTCATCTCCGGCATGACGTATGCCGCGGGCCTTGGGCCCAGCGAAACGAGCAAATCTATGTGCGGGCTTGTGAGATCAGAAGTGCCGGGCGCGGGCTCTTGCCGGATTACGGTGTCGTCTTGCCCCAAAGGAAGATAGGCACTGGAAATCTCTCCCAGTTGCAGCCCGCTACGTAGCAGCTCGATGCGGGCGGCTCGCAGGCTACGCTCCACGAGCACCGGAATTCTGGCTTTCTGAGGGCCGAGACTCAGCATCACGTGTGCGTATTGTCCCGTCTTCACTCGCGAGCCCGGCGCAGGGCTTTGCCGCACTACCACATCGGCAGGAAGAGCATTGTAAATGCGGTCTTCCACTTTGATTCCCACTCCGCGTCCTCGCAAAGTCTGTTGTGCCTGCACCGCTTTCATCCCAACCACGTCGGGCATGGCGACCTCGCGCCCCTGGATTGCGAACCGCACCGCCATCAAGGCGCTCAGGAACGCCACAGACGCCAGAATAAAAACGATCAGCGACATCCGAAACACCCACTGCAGGCGATCCCGCAACGTCATCGATTAGCTCTCCGTTTACAAAGCCTAACACGGCGGGCATGCCGGGCCCGCTGCTCTTTGCGCAGTATTGCTATCTTTCAACCTTTCCGTTTTTCTCGAGCAGCGCAGCGAAGAAGCCATCCGTTTGATGCGCGCCGGGCACCACGTGAAATTGCCCCATTTCATCGAATAAACTCTTTGCATCGACCCCGGGAGCGAGATGCGTGGATATAGAGTGCGCGCCTTCTTTCGCTGGCACGCGGCTCACGCCCGACGAACCACGAAGGGCTTCCGCTACCACGTCCTCGTTTTCTTCCACTTCGAGCGAGCAGGTCGAGTACACCAGGCGCCCGCCTGGCGCAAGCTGCTTCAGCGCGGTAGCCAGCAACGCGGACTGCAAATGATTGAGTTCGCGCAATTGTTCGGGCCTCAGCCGCCAGCGGATTTCTGGATGCCGCGCGAGCGTTCCAGTTCCCGAGCATGGCGCATCCACCAAAATCCGGTCAAACTCGATAGCAAAGGGAAGCGTCTTCGCCGCGTCCAGCTCGACGAGTCTTGTTTCGCGCAGATCGAGCCGCTTGAACTGTTCGCGCATTGCTCGCAGCCGGTGCGCGTGACGATCTGCGGCGACGATCAGCCCATTCTTTCCGGCGCTGCGCGCGAGCGTTGGCGTCTTTCCTCCCGGCGCGGCACACAAATCAAGAGCTCGATCGCCCGGCTGCACGTCGAGTAGCAATGGAATTGCCTGCGAAGCTTCGTCCTGAATTGAAATATCTCCCCGTTGGAACGCTTCTGTCCGAGTNNCAGGCCATTCAAAATATCGTCGCGGCGCTTGGCGTTATGCACCGAACAGCTCAGCCGCGGCGTCCGGTTGTTCGCTTGCAGCAGGGAAGCCGTTTCCAGTTCGCCAAAGCGCGCGAGCCAGCGTTCAACCAGCCATGCCGGATGCGAATGCACGATTCCCAGCCGCTCGGCCGGNNAAGGAAGTCGCGGAAGTCTTTCGCGCGCGTTTTACCAGTTCCACCGACTCGTTCACCGCGGCCCGTGCTGGTATCCGCCCGAGGAATCGAAGCTGGTACAAACCCATCCGCAACGCGATCGCCACCGGCAAATCAAGCCGCGCGACGGATTTCTTCAGCGAGCGTTCGAGCAAAAAATCCAGAAGTCCGCGCCAGCGCAACACTCCGAGCGTAAGCTCTGTCGCGAGCGCTGCGTCATCCTGCCGCACGCGGTCGCCTAATTCGCTGTGCAACACGTCGCTCGCGTACGCGCCTTCCGCCTCCACGCGCCGCAGTACTTCGTAAGCAATCTTCCTAGCAACGCTGACAGACATTTGTTTTCGTGGAATTAATTGCCGAACTGATCGCCCGGTTTCAGGCGGGCGCCATTTGCAAATTCCAGCGCCGTGATGCGTTTGCGTCCTTCGAGTTGCACGAATTCCAGTTGCAGCGCGGTGCCGTCGCCGCAAGCGACGTGGACCTTGCCGCTGCCTGCAAGAATCTCGCCCGATGCGCGTGTCGCACCGGCGGGAGAAGCTTCGAAGCTGGCTCCCATGCCTAGAATTGGCCGGCCCCAGATGGCGCAATTCTTTCCGCGGAATGATGTGAACGCGCCGGGCCACGGCTGTAACCCGCGGATGCGGTTGTAGATTTGCTGCGCGGGCAGCGACCAATCAATCCGCCCCTCCTCTTTCTCCAGCGGCGGCGCAAAAGTCGCCCGCGAATTATCCTGTGGCGCGGGGACGATTGTGCCGCGCTCGAGTGCGCGCAAAGTTTCGGCCACCAGAGGCGCGCCCGCCTCGGACAGCCGCGCATACAGTTGCGGCGCGGTTTCGTCCGGCCCCACATCGGTTTCAAACTTCAGCAGAGTTGGACCGGTATCAAGCCCCGCGTCAATCCGCATCGTGGTCAGGCCCGTGCTCGTTTCGCCGTTGATGATTGCCCGGTGGATGGGTGCTGCGCCGCGATACTTCGGCAGCAACGAGCCGTGCAGATTGATCCAGCCAAGGCGCGGGATCTCGATTAGACGCTGGGGAATAATTTGCCCGTAGGCGATGATCACCACGGCATCCGGCGCAGTTCGATGGAAATACTGCAACGCTTCGTCCGATCTGATTTTTTCCGGCTGGTACACCGGTACTCCAGCGGACACCGCTGCTTCTTTTACTGAAGAGCTGGATGTGGCGTGGCCGCGGCCGCGTGGCCGGTCAGGCTGCGTGACGACGCCTGCGATTTGAAAATCGGATTGTGCGAGAAGATGGCGCAGGGAAGGCAGCGCAAAGTCAGGGGTGCCGCAAAAAATGATTCGGAGCGGCACGCCGCCCTACCACTCGCCGGCTTTTTTCAGCTTGCGAATCTTGCGCTTGATCATGTCGCGTTTCAGCATGCTTAAGTGAGTGATGAACAGAACACCATTGAGATGATCGATTTCGTGGCAAAACGCGCGCGCCAGCAATCCTTCTCCGCGCATTTCGAATTCTTTGCCTGTGACGTCATGTGCCCGAATCGTGACGTACTGCGGCCGCGCCACGTGCGCGCGAAATCCCGGCACCGAGAGGCACCCTTCTTCTTCGCGCTGCTCGCCTTCTGCATGAATGATTTCCGGATTCGCGCACACCAGCTTGGCTTCCGGATTTTTCCCGTTGCTCACGTCGATTACCGTGACGCGCAGCCCGAGTCCGATTTGCGGCGCCGCTAGGCCCACGCCCGACGCCGCGTACATGGACTCAAACATATCCTCTACGAGCTTCTGAAAATCCGCGTCAAACTTTTCCACGCGCTTGGTCGGCGTCTCGAGCACCGGGTCCCCGTATTTCACAATTGGATGAATCATCTTCGCTGCTTCTGTCCTTTGTGCGTATCGCTCGCCGCAGCCAAACTATTCCTTATCACCTAAAATTCGTCGAGTTGTTTCTGATACCCCTCGAAGTTGCGCCGCGTTCCTTCCATCGAATCCCCGCCGAACTTTTCCAGGAACGCTTCCGCCAGCTCCAGCGCGACCATGGCTTCGCCGATCACCCCCGCTGCCGGAACCACGCACACATCCGAACGCTCGTATGCGGCTTTCACCGGCTCCTTGGTTTTCAAGTCCGCCGTCTGCAACGGACGCCGCAGAGTCGAAATCGGCTTCAAGTATCCGCGCAGAACGATGTCGCCCCCGTTTGAGATTCCACCTTCGATTCCCCCGGCTCGATTAGAAGAGCGGGCGAACCGTTTGCTGCCCGTGTCGTAGCGGATTTCGTCCTGCACTTCCGAGCCGTAGCTTCCTGCATTTTCTATCCCCGTGCCGATTTCCACCGCCTTCACCGCCTGAATGGACATCACTGCCCGCGCCAGCTTCGCGTCAAGCTTTTCGTCCCATTGCGCGTGGCTTCCCAGCCCCGGCGGAATTCCGCGCGCTACAATTTCAAAAATCCCGCCAACCGAATCGCCTTCTTTCAAGACCCGATCTACTTCCGCTTTCATGCGTGATTCGGTGGCCGCATCCACACAGCGGAGCGGCGAGTCCAGATTCTCGCATGCCGCCGCGATCTCTTGCCAGCTGGCCGCGCGTTCCAGGCGAACGTGCCCTACCGCGAGCGTGTGGCTCAAAATCGCGGCACCGAACTCACGCAAGAGCAATTTTGCGAAGGCTCCGGCAGCCACACGCGCAGCCGTCTCGCGCGCCGAAGCCCGCTCGAGTACGTACCGCGCGTCGTGAAAATTGAACTTCAGCGCTCCCGCCAGATCCGCGTGCCCTGGGCGCGGCGCGGTCAGCGGACGCTGCGAATCCTCGGCCCCTTCGGCGTCTTCCACCGGAAGCGCTTTCTCCCAATTCTTCCAGTCGCGATTCTCGATGCGCAGCGCGATCGGAGCCCCGATCGTTTTTCCGTGGCGCACGCCTGCGAAAATTTCCGCCTGGTCCTTTTCGATCCGCTGCCGCGCTCCGCGCCCGTAACCCAGTTGCCGCCGGTGTAACTCGCGCTGAATGAATTCCTGATCTACCGGCATGCCCGCCGGCACCCCGGAGATCCACGCCACTAAGGCTTGCCCGTGAGACTCTCCGGCAGTTACAAATCGCAGCATTTTTCCCGGTCGCCGGGCCCGTGAAGAGTCCGCTTAGAGCGACGAAAGATTCTACCGAACGCACTGACGCGCGTAAAGCCACTCATCAGCCGTAGAAAGCAAGTTCGCTTCGACCAAGCATATCTGCGAGTTTCACTCGGAGGCGTTCCCGCAGCCGTCTCCTGCGTGCCTCCCTGTCCCGTACCGGATATGTCAAACCGCGCGCGGATGTTTGCTTGACGGCGCACGCCTCGGACGTTAGGCTTCCCAGGACTTCGGTGGTCGCGATGCGCCGAAGTTCCAAAAATGCCCGAAGAAAACGAAACCCTCCAGCCGGTAGTCTCGGCCCTCGCGGAAGGCATTAAGCGCCAAGTCCAGGTGGTGCAGGATTACGCGGAACTGTCTTTTCAGTCCTTGGCGAACGTTTTCACACCGCCGCATTACTGGGCCGACACGCTCGAGCAGATGGACATCATCGGCGTCGGTTCGCTGCCGATCATCGTGCTCACCGGATTTTTTATCGGCGGCGTATTGGTGTTGCAAACCGCCTCGCAATTCGAGCGCTTCGGAGAAACCGCGCTCACCGGCGACGCGGTGGCGCTCGCGCTGGTCCGCGAGCTGGGGCCGGCAATCACGGCGCTTCTTGTTGCCGGGCGCAACGCATCGGGTATCGCCTCCGAACTCGGCTCCATGGTTGTAACCGAGCAGGTTGATGCTATGCGCGCATTGGGTACCGACCCAATTCGAAAATTGATGACACCGCGCGTTATCGCCACCGTGTTGATGCTGCCGCTGCTCACTGCCGTGTCCGATTTTGTCGGCCTGGTGGGCGGATTCCTGGTGGCCTATTTCACCTTGCGGCTGGGACCCGTGCAATTCTGGACCCGCGCCATTCACGCTCTGGATTTTGGCGATCTGGTGCAAGGCCTGATGAAACCCTTCATTTTTGCTTTTATCATTTCCACCGTTGCATGCTTTATGGGACTCCGCGTGAAAGGTGGAACGCAGGGCGTGGGCCGCGCGACGACTTCCGCCGTCGTGGTCTCCTCCGTTATTTTACTGGTGGTCGATACCTTCATCACCCGCATCCTGCTCTGGGCCTTTAACAAATAGCGCTCTCGCCTCCTCAAGCAAACTTCTGTTTAGCCGCCGCCAAAAAAGTGCGTTTTGCATCTATAATCTCGGCATG
Organism: Acidobacteriota bacterium; assembly: GCA_003153585.1. Lineage (GTDB taxonomy): Bacteria > Acidobacteriota > Terriglobia > Acidiferrales > UBA7541 > Palsa-295. Next base: position 11,889 of record PLZZ01000121.1, read on the forward strand.
ACGCCCGTCGGCCGGCCTGCCGCGCCACCTGATCAATTCAGCGANNACCTTCGACGTGTGGCCGGGCGAAACCAAAATTCTTCTGGGCGAAGGCGGCTCCGGCAAGACTCTGCTGATGAAGCTGGCAGCGGGACTCCTGCGCCCTGACGCTGGGAACGTGACCGTGATGGGGCAAGACATCAGCGATATGCCGGAGAAGGAATTGCTGAACTTCCGGCGGCATATCGGGTTCGTATTTCAGGAAGGCGCGCTGTTCGATTCGATGACGGTTGCCGACAATGTTTCCTTTCGGCTGGACGAAGAGAAAGTTGATGAAGCCGAGATCGAAACGCGCGTGCGCGAAGCTCTGCGCTTCGTCGAAATGGAACCGTCCATGGAAAAATATCCGGGAGAACTTTCAGGCGGGATGCGGCGGCGCGTTTCCATCGCGCGCGCGTTGGTGGATCGCCCGCCGTTGGTCTTTTACGATTCGCCGACCGCCGGACTCGATCCGGTGACTTGCCAGACCATCATCACGCTGATCCTGCGCGGGCGCGATTCGCAAGGCGTGACTTCGCTCCTCGCCACCCAGCGCGTTCAGGACGCTTTCGGCTTGGCAAACTTTCGTTTCGACAAAACAACGGGACACATCGTGCGAGACAGCCCTAACGAGGTCCGCACTGCCCAGACCCCTGCCCGCGAGAGTGCCCAGCAAAGCGCGAAGCAATCCGGTGCGCAAAGTTCCCCGGTTCCTCCGACCAACGTCCTGGTGCTTCGCGGCGGCAAAATTTATTTCGAAGGTGCGGCGGACGAGTTATTGCATTCGTCGGACGAATATCTGAAAGCATTTCTGGCTTCTGCGGAATAACATTTTACGTAACGCGGATTTCTGAGGAGGTAACTCGATGGCGCAACGCAAACAATTGACCTGGGCGGAACTTCGTGTGGGATTGTTCGTGCTCGCCGGCTTGTTCATTATGGCCGTGGCGATTTTCTACGTTACCGGTGCGGGAATCCTCGGGCCGAAATACCGTCTCATCACTTACCTGCCGGAAGTCGAAGGAGTGACGACCGGCGCACCAGTGCGCCTGGACGGTGTGGAGATCGGCAACGTGGAGACGATCAAGCTTACGCCGCATCCTCAGGACCGCATGCACAACATCGAGCTCATCTTGCGGATTGATAAAAAATTCCAGGAGTCGATTCGCACCGATTCGGATGCGAGCCTTATTACCGAAGGATTGCTGGGCAATCGTTACGTCACCGTTTCGCGCGGGATTACCGGAACTGTGATTCCGAACAACGGCATCATCCCGGGTAAAGAGGAAGCGGCTATGAAAGCGCTGGTAGAGCGCGGCGCGGAGTTGATGCAGAACTTGGGCACGCTCTCGGACGATCTGCGCGGCATAGTGGATAAGGTGCAGAACGGGCAAGGCACTCTGGGCTTGTTTATGAACGATCCGTCGTTTTACAGGCATCTCGACGCCACTGCTGCGCGCCTGGATGCCATGACCACTTCGATTCAGCAAGGACAGGGAACCATCGGCAAGCTCACCTCTTCGGACGATTTTTACAACAAGGCCAGCGCGGCGCTGGGTCACGTGGACGACGTGGTGGTGGCCGTCCAGCAGCAGAAGGGCACCATCGGCAGGCTGGTTTACGATCCCGCCATGTATGACAGCGCGAAAACTTTTATGGACAAGGGCAACGGGGTGCTGGATGACGTGCGCGCAGGTAAGGGCACGCTCGGCAAGGCCCTGCACGATGACGCGCTGTACAACAATTTGAGAGATGCAGCTTCAAACGTACGCGACGCTTCCGCGAAATTGAACTCGAATGAAGGCACCGCCGGAAAATTCTTCACCGACCCGAAGCTGTACGACAACATGACCGGGCTGACGAGCGATCTGCGTTTGATGGTCAACGACTTCCGGAAGGATCCGAAAAAATTCCTGCATGTAAAGCTGGCGGTGTTTTAGACACCCTGATCGCGCGGCTCGCCGCTGGACCGCTAACCAAAAATATTTTGTGAACACCTTCGAATTCACAATCCTCATTGCGATTGGGTCCTTGCTCGCCGGAATGCTCGGCGCGGTAACCGGGCTGGGCGGCGGAGTCGTAATCGTTCCGCTGCTGACGCTCGCGTTTGGCGTGGACATCCGCTATGCGATTGGAGCTTCGCTGGTCTCCGTGATTGCGACCTCCTCTGGAGCCGCCGCCGCGTATTTGAAGGAAGGTTTCTCCAACATGCGCGTCGGGATGTTTTTGGAAATTGCCACCACGATTGGCGCAATATCGGGCGCCTACCTGGCTGCCAGCACACCCACCAAGGCAATTGCGATTATTTT
>PLZZ01000073.1:0-195 GCA_003153585.1 Acidobacteriota bacterium
CTGCTTCTGCTACTAACGTCATTCCAACCGAGAGCACTCCCGAGTATCCGAAGTGTCCAGGCTCAATCTGCGGGTCTCACACTGCCCGCTGGGCTTGCGTTTGGACGTGAGCGGGGCGTAGGATTGTGAGTCATTGTTTGCCGCGTATGCCCTCCCGTAAGGCTTAAGTTTTGAGATTGAGAGGGGAAGGTGCGG
>PLZZ01000073.1:312-4944 GCA_003153585.1 Acidobacteriota bacterium
GTCGCGGAACTTGAAAACCTGAAAAAATCCGGCATTGAGGTTCGCGGGCGCCTTTTTTTGAGCAATCGCGCGCACGTGATTTTTCCCTATCACCGGGAGATGGATAAGGCCGCGGAATCGGCACGCGGAGAAGCGAAAATCGGGACCACTTCACGAGGCATCGGCCCGGCCTACGAAGACAAAATGGCTCGGCGCGGTATTCGCGTTTGCGACATGCTCGACGCCGAACATTTTGCGGAAAAGCTCGAGCGAGTGATCGCCGAGAAAAATGCAATCAGCCAAGCGACTTATGGGCATCCTTTGGAAACCGCGGGGCTGCTGGAGCAATATCTGGAATTGGCGGCGCATATTCGCGGGCTGGTGACCGACACGGGAATGCTGTTGAATCGTGCGCTGGATAATGGCGAGTCCGTGTTGTTTGAAGGCGCGCAGGGCACCATGCTGGACATCGATCACGGCACGTATCCGTTCGTCACTTCGTCAAATGCCACATCCGGCGGTGTGGCCACGGGGCTTGGAGTGGCGCCGACGAGGCTGACGGGAGTGGTGGGCGTGACCAAGGCATACACCACGCGAGTGGGCAGCGGGCCGTTTCCTACCGAAATGCCTGATCTGGACGCGCAGGCGCTGCGCGAACGCGGGAAGGAATTTGGCGCTGTCACCGGGCGTCCGCGGCGCTGCGGCTGGCTAGACCTGGAGGTCTTGCGCTTCGCGAAAATGCTCAGCGGTATCGATTCGCTNNCGCTACAAAGGAAAGCGCCTGACGGAAATGCCGCCTGACACCGAGACGTTGGCGGAGATCGAGCCTGAATATCACACCATGCCCGGCTGGCAGACGCCGACCCCGGGAATCCGCGACGTGAAAGGTTTGCCCCTGGCGGCCCGCGATTACTTGAATTTTATCTCCGACCAGCTACAGGTTGAGATTGGGATGATATCCACCGGCCCGGAACGAGATGCTACAATTGTGCCACGAGGAACGAAGCTCGCATCCTGGCTGTAATACCCCCCATGCTTTCCTACGAAGCAGCGCGCGCGAAAGTAATCGAGATCGTTCACGCGCGAACGAGCGCGCCCCCGGCAACAGAAATCATCGAGTTCGCGGAGAATCCCTCGCGAGCGCTCGGCCGCATCCTGGCCGAGGAGTTGATTGCAGACCGCAACTATCCGCCCTTTGACCGTTCGACGCGCGATGGATTCGCCGTGCGCGCCGCTGATGCTGCGCGTCCCGGCGCTCGGTTGCGATTAATCGGAGAAAGCCGCGCGGGGCACGCCTTTGCAGGACAAATGGAAGCGGGCGCATGCGTGCAAATCATGACGGGCGCGCCCCTGCCGCGTGGCGCGAATGCGGTCGTGATGCAGGAGGACGCCGCCGTCGAAGACGATTCGGTTGTCTTTGAGCGCGGCGTTCACGCCGGCCAGCACTACGTTTTGGAGGGGCAGGAGACGCGAGTAGGTGAAAGCGTGGTCNNGCGAAGAAACCGCGTGTCGCGATTCTCTCGACCGGTGACGAAGTAATTTCTGTGGGTCAGTTGCCGCAGCGGTTTCAAATTCGTAACAGCAATAGCATATCGCTGGCCGCGCAAGTTGCGCTCGCGGGCGGTGAACCGGTGGTACAAGGGATTGCGCCCGATCATGTATCCGAACTTCGCGCCCGCATTGAGCAGGCGCTGAAAGCCGATATCGTGATTTTGACCGGTGGCGTATCGGTGGGCAAATACGATCACGTTGAGCAAGTATTGAAAGAGATTGGCGTTGAATTTTTCTTTGATGCGCTGGCGATTCGGCCGGGACGCCCCGCCGTATTCGGTATGTGCCACGATAAGCCGGTATTCGGTCTGCCGGGGAATCCGGTTTCGACCATGGTTACATTTGAGCTGCTAGTAGTGCCGGCGATAGAATTGCTCGGCGGTCATCCGCCGGGTTCGCTCCACTTGCTGAAAGCCAAGCTCGCGCATCCAGTGGACGAAAAACCGCCTCTCGCGCATTTTGTTCCAGCGCGAGTGAGCTGGCCGGGCGGAGAGCCGACGGTGGAAGTATTGCACTGGGAGGGTTCCGGAGATATTGGGGCCGTGGTTCGCGGCAATTGCTTTTTGGTGGTGCACGAATCGAAGCTAAGACTCGAAGCGGGCGAAATGGCCGATATCCTGCCGCGACGCGGACTCTTTTAACATTCGCGAATGAAAAAACTCTCGCACTATGACAAGGCCGGGCGCGTGCGTATGGTCGACGTGACCGCCAAGGCCCCAACATCGCGCATCGCTGTGGCCCACGCATTCATTCGCATGCAGCGCGCGACAATCGCCAGCATACGGCGGCTGAAATCGCCGAAGGGCAATCCGCTTGAAATCGCTCGAATCGCGGGTATAACGGCCGCCAAGCGCACGGCCGAGCTGATTCCACTTTGTCATCCCCTGGCATTGACGCACGTGGATGTGAGTGCNNACCGAACTCTATCTTGTCAAAAAATCGGGCGGCCACAGCGGCGATTACAATCGCAAAGGAAAGCGTGTAAAGCGATGACACCGGGGAAGGGAGTAAAAGTCCTGGTGGTCGACGATAACGCGCTGATACTCGACCTATTGATGAAGGGCCTGATGCCGCACTGCGACGCGAGGGCGGCCGCTGATGGCGCCGATGCGCTCTTGAAAATCGTGGATGATCCGCCGGACCTGGTGGTTTGCGATTACCGCATGCCGGGACTCGATGGCCGCCAGCTTTACGAAAAACTTCGCACGCGGCAACAGACCAAGTCGATTCCGTTCATTTTTCTGGCGAGCCCTGGTGACATCGAAGAGAAACTGCGGCCCATCGTCGAAGGCGTCGAGGAGTTTATTCCCAAACCGTTTTTCGTCAAGGATTTGGTGCGGCGGGCGAAGAAAGTAGTAGACCGGCTGCAGCTTGAAAAATTGCAGAAGCGGCAAGTTCGGCCGGGCGTGATTCAAGGTCGGCTGGAAGAAATGAGCATCATGGATTTGATGCAGTCGCTCGAAATGGGGCAGAAATCATGCCAGCTCTCGATCCGCCGGGGCGAAGAAACTTGCGAGCTGTTCTTTTCCGCGGGGCAATGCAAGGACGCACGATTCGGTTCTCTTGAGGGCGAAGCTGCTGTGTTTCAGGCGGTGCGTTGGACCGACGGCGAATTTGAAATTGATTTCAATGCGGCTCCCTCGCGCTCGACGATTTCTCGCACCACAACCGGTCTGCTGATGGAAGCGCTGCGGTTGATCGACGAAGAGCAACATCAATCCTCTGATGAAGACGCGGAAGTAACCGAAGGATAGTTGGTCGCAAACCTCGCCATGCGTGTTGCCGTCGTGACAATCAGTGACTCCGTAAGCAGTGGGAAGTACGAAGACCGCTCGGGACCTGCCGTGACAACCCGTTGTAAGGAACTTGGCTGGCAGATTGTTGCGTCNNACGATGACAGTCTCTGAGCGGCTAATCCCAGGTTTTTCCGAGCATATGCGTTCGGAGGGCGCCAAGAAAGTTCCTCGCGCAATTTTGTCCCGCGCCGTCGCCGGGATTCGCGGCGCAACAATCATCATTAATCTTCCCGGCAGCCCGCGCGGAGCCGTCGAGTCGCTCGATGCTATCGCGGAGTTGCTGCCTCATGCAGTTGCGATCCTCCACGGCGCGCGCCACGATTCCGAATCCTCGTAACACCGGGAAGTTTTGTTCCTTGCTGCTCCACTCGGCTCGCGTATAATCCCTCGCAAATGGCACTCACTGCCGGAACGCGTTTGGGTCCCTATGAAGTGATCGCACCTATCGGCGCCGGCGGAATGGGCGAAGTCTATAGCGCGAAAGATACGCGGCTCGACCGCACCGTGGCCCTGAAGATTTTGCCCCTCCATTTGGCCGATACGCCGGAAGTTCGCCAGCGCTTCGAGCGCGAGGCACGCGCGGTTTCCAGCCTCAATCACCCCAATATCTGCGCGCTTTACGACATCGGCCAACAGGACGGCACGGATTTTCTCGTCATGGAATATCTGGAGGGCCAGACGCTCGCCAAGCGCATCGAGCAGGGCCCGATGCCGACCCCGGAACTGCTGCGCGTGGCCATCCAGGTTTGCGAGGCGCTGGAGAAAGCGCATCGCCAAGGAGTGATCCATCGCGACCTGAAGCCGGGCAANNGCGGCACCGGCCGTGACCGATATGTCGAGTTCGCCGACAGTAACCCAGCCGTTGCCGGGAAGTTCGCGCGGCAACCAACTGACGGTGCAGGGCACGATTGTCGGCACGCTTCAGTACATGCCACCGGAACAGCTCGAGGGTGGCGAGGCCGACGCGCGCAGCGACATTTTTTCATTTGGGGCCACGCTCTATGAGATGGCCACGGGACAAAAGGCATTCCCGGCGAAAAGCCAAGCGAGCCTGATTGCGGAAATACTAAAAGCGCAGCCTCGGCCAATCAGCGAATTGCAGCCTCTGGTGCCGCCGGCGCTGGAACGCATTGTCACCACGTGCCTGGCAAAAGATCCTGACGATCGTTGGCAAAGCGCCGGCGATCTGAAGCGGGAGTTAGTTTGGATTTCTAGCGCAGGCTCGCTGGCTGGTGTCCCTGCGCCCGTGATTGCGCAACGAAAGACCCGCGAGCGCACCTGGAAGATACTGTTAGCTGCGGTCGGA
>PLZZ01000073.1:4989-9035 GCA_003153585.1 Acidobacteriota bacterium
TGCTGAGTTCCGGGACCACGCAGCCTTTACAAGGCACGGACGGCGCCTCGTACCCATTTTGGTCCGGCGATGGCCGAAATCTCGCTTTTTTCGCCGACTCAAAATTGAAGCGCGTACCAGCGACAGGCGGAGTAGTCCAAGTTCTTTGCGATGCACCGGCAGGCCGCGGCGGCACCTGGAATCAGTCTGGCGTAATCGTATTCACGCCAGGCCTCAAAGAGCCTCTATATAAGATTCCGGACAGCGGAGGCACTCCGGCGGCTGTAACGGCTGTCAAGCAGTCGGCCGCATTACAAAGCCATCGATGGCCTAGCTTCCTCCCCGACGGCAAACACTTTTTATTCACCACGGACGATGGCGTGGGCGTCGGATCGCTGGATTCAACAGACATCCACGTATTTCTGCCGGCGAAGTCCAATGCCGTCTATTCCAGCGGATATATTCTTTATGTTACGGACGGGAATCTGGTGGCCCAACCGTTTGATCCGGATCATCAGGCCGTGCGTGGCGTGCCGGTTCCAATGGCGGGCCAGGTGGAATTCTCCATCGGAAAATCGTTGGGAAACTTTTCCGTTTCGCAGACTGGCGGACTCGTTTATCGGCCCGATTACTCGCCGAAGTACCAGATGACTTGGCTCGACCGGAACGGCGGGGAAGCCGGCAAGCTTGGTGAAACCGACTACTATTCCGGCGCATCTATTTCGCCGGACGGACGGCGAATTCTTGTTACACGCGCGCAACCGGGGGTAAAGAGAGATCTGTGGCTAATTGACTCGCAGCGTGGGAGTCCTTCCCGAGCGACATTTGATCCGGAAGGCGCGATTTTCGGCGTATGGTCGCCGGATGGAGCGAGTGTGACAGTCTCACTCGCCAACGGTTTTGAGATTCGCAAGATCCTTTTGCAAGGCAATGTCGCGGAACAATTAGTCGCCCCGGATCAAATCTCGAAATATCCCACCGACTGGACTGCGGACGGCCAAACAATCATCCTGACGGTTCAGAATCCGAAAACGGGCCAGGACGTGGAGACCTTGGCGGCCGCCGGAGAACACAAGCTCGCGCCAATGATTCAAACGCCCGCCTTCGAAAACGCCGGCAATCTCTCCCCCAGTGGGAAACTCCTTACGTATAGTTCGAACGAGTCCGGACGGCCGGAACTTTACGTTACCGAATTTCCCGGGCCCGGAATGAAGTGGCAGGCCTCCGATCAGGGATTGACCAGCGGAATACCCGTTCACTTTTCGGCTTGGAGTCATGACGGGAAAACGCTGTACTACATCGATGCAGGCGGTAGCGTAATTGCCGTGCCGGTCGAGAGTCAGAGTCCATTCAAAGCGGGCGTACCCAAGAAAGTCTATTCGGCATCCACTGGCCCTGTGAGTGAAATCACTGCGGCGCCAGACGGCAGGCTCCTGGTTCTCGTCCCCGCCGGAAACCAGACGATTACGCCTGCAGCCCTCGTGATCAACTGGCCCGCGGAGTTGAAGGGGAAGCAATAAAACTTTTTAGATTTTCCGCGATGACGCTGGCTGGGGCTCGACTGGTGTGCTAGGATGACCCTCTCGATTCGGAGATGCCGAGCCAATACATCCCGATTCTGATCTACGCAGTCCTCGCCGCGGCCTTTCCCGCTGTCACACTGATTATTTTCAAATTCATCCGGCCAGAGATGCGTGCCACGGGCGCAAAGCTGGAGCCCTATGAGTGCGGCGTGCCGCCGGAGGGGAGTTCGCGCGGTCGTTATTCGGTGCGATTTTATATTGTGGCCATATTGTTCGTTATTTTTGATGTGGAAACGATATTTTTGTTTCCTTGGGCGATAAAGTACAGCCAGTTGGGCGCATACGGCCTGGTAACCATGCTTGTCTTCTTGGGCATTCTGCTGGTGGGCTACGTTTGGCTTTATCGCAAGGGCGCGCTCGATTGGGTGTGAGGGGTGGATCCGGCGTTTCCTGGGTCCTGGTGCACGGACAATCGCAGCGAATTAGATTCTCAACTTGATTGACGCTGTTTTTTGGGGTGTGTTAAAAAGGCGGGCTGCTGGCGGCTTTTGGAATGCCGGCGGCAAGTGTAGAAACCGACTCGATGGCCAACGACCCTTCGGAAAAAGATTCAGCTTCGAAACCGCCCGCATCCGGCGCGGAAAGCAAGCCCGTTGCTCCAGGCGCGCCGGTTGAAAAACCAGCCGCGCCCGCTGCTCCTGCTGCGCCCAAGGCCGCCGCACCTCCTGCGAAAGAAGCGCCGCCCAAGCCCTTGCCTCTCGATAACGAGCTTGTGCAGAGGTTGAAGGCGCGTTTCGGGGACGCCATACGCGAGGCCACGCTCGATCGCAAGCAGGCGATTGTGACGATCGCGGCGGAGCAACTTCGTGAAATCTCGCGTTATTGCCGGGACGACGAAAAATTCGACATGCTGGTGGATTTAACCGCAGTGGACTGGCCCAAGCGTGAAAAAAGATTCGATGTGGTTTTGATTCTGTATTCCTTCGCCAAGAACGAGCGTCTGCGCCTGAAAGCGCATGCCGGCGAAAACGAACCGGTCCCGAGCGTGTGCGAGATCTGGCCCGCTGCAAACTGGCTCGAGCGCGAATGCTACGACATGTTTGGAATCGTGTTCGAAGGCCATCCGAAGTTGACTCGCATTTTGATGCCGGATGAGTGGCAGGGATATCCGCTGCGCAAGGATTACGACATATTGAAGCAGGATACGGATTGGGTTCGCGAGAATCTGGGCATTGAGAGCGGCCAATAAACAAATGAGCGACCCGCGCACCACCGAACTTACAAACGTCAGCACCACCGTGCTGGGGGCCGACGAAATTATTTTGAATATGGGGCCTCAGCACCCTTCCACCCACGGAGTGCTGCGCGTGAAGCTGAAACTCGACGGCGAACGAGTGGTGGATTCCGAATGCATCATCGGCTACCTGCACCGCGGCGTGGAAAAAATCGCGGAGCATCGCAGCTACCAGCAGTTCGCGCCGTATGTGGACCGCATGGACTACGTCGCGGCGGTGTCGAACGGCCTGGGATATTGCGAGGCGGTCGAGAAATTATTGGGAGCGGAAGCTCCGCTGCGCGCGCGCGTGGTCCGCACCATCCTGACCGAGTTGCAGAGAATTGCCAGCCACCTGCTTTGGCTTGGAACGCACGCCTTGGATATCGGCGCGCTCACGCCGGTCTTTTATTGCTTCCGCGAGCGCGAAGAAATTCTGAAGATCTTCGAAAAATATTGCGGCGCGCGCCTGACCACACACGCGTTTCGCATCGGCGGATTGCAGTACGAGACGTACGACGGCTTCGAGCAGGATGTGAAGCGCTTCTGCGATGATTTTACGCACCGCATCGACGAGTACGAAACGTTGCTTACCGAGAATCGCATCTGGGTCGGACGGACGAAGGGCGTCGGAATCCTTTCGGCCGCCGACGCTATCGCACTGGGGGTTACAGGGCCGGTGCTGCGGGCGAGCGGTGTGAAATGGGACCTGCGCAAGGCCATGCCTTACGCTGCGTACGATCAATACAAGTTCGAAATCCCCACGCGCGAGACCGGGGACACGTACGACAGATACGTCGTGCGCATGGAAGAGATGCGCCAATCCCGGCTCATCTGCCTGCAAGCAATCGAGAATATTCCGGCAGGTCCCATCATGGCGCGCATCGGAAAAGTTCTGAAGCCGCCGCCGGGCGAGGTGTATCACTCGATCGAAGCGCCAAAAGGCGAGCTCGGTTACTACATCGTGAGCGACGGAACCACGCAGCCCTATCGCGTGCGCGTGCGGCCTCCGTCATTTATTAATCTGCAGGCCTTCGACAAAATGGCGCGCGGCTCGCTGGTGGCGGACGTGGTGGCAATCATTGGCACGATTGACATTGTGCTCGGGGAAGTGGACCGGTAATGAGCCATTTTATTACGCCATCGATCATGCGGCTCGTTTTGCCCGTGCTCTACGCGGTTGTCATCGTCGCGGTGCTTCCGCTTCTGGCTGGTTACATCGTTCTGATGGAACGCAAAGTAATGGCGGATATGCAAGCGCGGCTGGGACC
>PLZZ01000237.1:0-1349 GCA_003153585.1 Acidobacteriota bacterium
TTTTCTTAAAGATGAAACGCACTGGATCGGCGCGAGACAGAATGCGTTCTGAAACGGCACAGATTTCAGTCTGTCCTTTCCAAAATGGGACAAAGGACTGCAGCCCGAAGTGAACTAGAAGATATGCGTTGCCAGCTCCTTGCGGCACGCGCGTTGGGAACGACCCTTAGCTTGATATTTTTGGGCACGCGCATGGAGTCATCTGGTGGGGCAGAGCTCGTGAAGAGGATCTTATCTATCTCAGCACGATGAGGTCGCTGCGGGAGATGCTTGACAGAAGGTTTCGTCAAACCTCCTCACTAGGACCTCTAACGCTTAGACGCCCCATTAATCGTTAGAGGTGTATCTGGGACGATTAATTCCACTAGCTGGATCTCAGCTTTTTTTCCTTTCTTTCTCTCACCGGGCTAGGGCAGCCTTTCGCGCACCGGCACTTCGTTCTGCAGGTGTCAGTCTTGCGGCTCTGCTTTTTCCTCCTTTTGAGCCGCCCATCTTGCCCAAGGCAACAGCGTGCGGGTTTTTCTTCGACATAGTCTGACCACTTTATGCCTGTCCTGGAATCGGAAAGCAAGAAAAATAAGGACTTGACAATGCGTACGCGCCTACGCATAATACCCATGCTTAAGCGTGTACGCATAATTCAATCGGTGGAAGATCGGGCCACTTGCGATTAAATCTCGGGAGTTCTTATGAAAAAACAAACAAGGACACTACGATTGAATTGCAGTCTTGCTCGGAGAGCATGGGGAGATCTCGATCGCACGACATTGTCCGGGCTCAGAGAGCTTTCTGTTGCCTTCGGCCTTTCGGTGGCGTTGGGAGACGTCCAGTTAATTGATGNNGTACGTAACACATGCGGGCCTGCTTCGTCTTGCGCTACGCAGGCGATGTCATGGCATCACAAGTTCCTTGCAGAAGGACTTGTCCAACGCGACCTCTAGCCAATGGGTTTTCAAAGCGACGGTCTACAAAACCTCTCATTCCAAAGGGTTCGTTGGTTACGGCGACGCCGACCCGTCCAACACATCTCCTCTTGTCCGCGGCGCGGAGATGCGCGTGGCTGAAACGAGGGCAGTCAACCGCGCACTACGCAAGGCGTACGGAATCGGACTTTGCTCGGTCGAAGAGTTGGGATCATTCTCCGGGACATCTAAATCCTTCGCGGCTCCGCCGCTTTCAAACGGACATCCAAGTTCTAACGGGTCGAGTAATGGCCGGCCGCGATTGCGTGACCAACTCTGCTTTCTCATCCGCCAATACAATCTCGATCCTACGCTCGTGAAGGCTTACGCCGCCGATTTCTGCGGTACCGCAACGCTCAAAGAAGCGAGCCGAGACCTAGTCGAGTC
>PLZZ01000237.1:1370-4345 GCA_003153585.1 Acidobacteriota bacterium
GAGGTGAAGCTATGAAACGCCATTTCCCTGGTTTGCATTCGGAAGGATCGCGCGGCGATGAAATCCTGCAGGGCGTATTCCTCGCACGGGTCAATCGCGCTTATTACCGTTGGCATCCGCAGAAGCCGTTCTTCGTCCTCAGCTTTGCGATCCTTGAGCCCCGAGATCTCGCTTCCCGCAAAATCTCCGGACGACTCTACGCCACCACAAAGGCGCTGTGGCGACTGAACTGGTTCCTTCGCGATTTTGGATACGACCGCGATTTACTCGGGCGGGACGAGGTGGACGAAAAAGCCCTGATCGGTCTCACTGGAGTCCTGCGAACCACGAAGAAAGTCTTTGCTGGTCGCACCTATATAGATCTTGCAGGATTTGCGCCCTCCAGCGAATGGGAATTCATCTTGAAGGACGCTCGCGATGGCGTGGTGACAGGAGATTCTGGTGACGTACAGCTACACGCAGATTAGCCAATACCTTCGGTGTCCTCGCAGCTATCGCTACCGCTATCTCGATGGATGGCGGGAAAGAGACACGCGCGCAGCGATGGTTTTCGGTCGCTGCTTCGAAACTGCACTTGGCGCTTACTTCCGCCAAGAAGACCCCTCAGCAGTGCTCTTCAAGGAATGGGGTGCTTTCCGGGATACTCCGTTTGAATACAAAAAGGGAGATTCCTGGGACCGCCTAGTCCATCAGGGAGTCCATCTGTTGCAGAAATTCGCGCAGGCATGAATCGTCCTGAGCCGAAACGCCGCAGGATTAGGTTACAACCAGATTGGTACATCCGACTCTGTCGCCAAGTCTTGGAAAGAGATAATTGGAGATGCCAGAATTGTGGAAGAGGGACCGAACTGCAGATTCACCATATTCAATTTCGGAGTCACTTGGGTGATGATCGCGAGGAAAATCTTGTAACTCTTTGCGCCGCTTGTCACAGAGAACTTCATCATGCGGCCACACAGAGATCAGATTGTCGTCGCGGAACGAGCGCGGACAGCTAATATCTGTGTGCTAGCGATCAAAATGGTTCTTCGGAGAGGTAGGCTTTCCTTCGTTTTGAAAGGGCCGGACGCAGGTCCGGCCTTTTTTTTCGTCCTGACTCTTCAATCCGAGATGATTTCCGTTTACTCTTAGCGGCGCGATAACCTAACTCTCATTGGCTGCATCATAAGGCCCGCGGGAATGGCATACTCGGTGCCAGAATTTCTGGAGGACATTAGAAATGAAGAACCTGGTTGGGCTTTTCATATTGGGCTTAATTTTTTGTACGCCGGCCATGGCTCAGGATGTACCGCAGTTCGAAATCGGCGGAGGCGTAGCGTACAGGTCGTTCGATCAGTTCAGCGGGTCAAGGATCAATATGGGGGGATGGGAAGCCTATGGCGACTACCATATCTGGCGCTTCATCAATGTGGCCGGTGACATCGCGGGCACTTACAATCGATACAGCTCAAGCAGTAGCGTAAACAAGACGAACACCAGTACGGATATCTACAGTTTCCTGGTTGGCCCGCAGTTGTACCCCTTCGGTCATCGTCACAAAATAACGGCCTATGCACACGTCTTGTTCGGGGGAGGAGATTACCGGTACCACATCACCCAAGTCGGGTTTACTCCCTTCAGTACTTCCGATTTCGGCCAAGTGTGGATGGCAGGCGGCGGGTTGGATTGGAAAATTAAGGAGCACTGGTCGGTCCGCGTGATCCAGGCGGATTACGAGCAGTCGCGTTTCATTTCCGGCTCCGCTAGCCAAACCAATTACCGCGCGTCGATTGGCCTGGTGTACCGATTCCGTGAAAAGTAATTTCCAAGGTGTGAGCAAAAACCTCCTTGCAGGGCTGCATCGCAATTTAGGCTTGCAGAGTAGGCAACGCTCGGTGCAGATTACGAGGGCGTGGAGATCACACTCGAAGGTAAAGAACCCCGGCGCGCGCTGCTGATCGCTGCGCTGACGATCGCTCTATTTTTCCTCTATCAAAGCGTCCGCCTTTGGATCGCAGACTACCGAATTAATTCAGACCGCCTGACCGAAATTGAAAGCGGCGCGGCACTGGAGCCCGGAAATGGCGAGGCTTGGGATCTTTTGGGGCGCTTCCGGGAACTGGATTTCGTTGCCGGCGATGCGAAGGAAGCCGTCGAGGATTTCCAAAGGGCGATCCGAGATAATCCGCGCTCTGCTTATTATTGGATGAATCTAGCGGGAGCGTACGAAGCGACCGGAGACATTTCCCACGCGCGCGATGCATTCGAACATGCGCAAGCCGTTTACCCGTTGTCTGCACAAGTCGATTGGAACTACGGTAATTTTCTGCTTCGAGAACAACAGTGGGCGGAAGGCTACGCCCAGACCCGACTAGCCGTTCGCGCGGACCCCTCGCTCCTGCCTCTGGCAATTTCGCGCACATGGCGCTCCAATCACGATGTAGATACGCTGCTCAATCAGGTGCTTCCCGCCGACGCAAATGCGTATCTTCGAACGCTTGATTTTTTTGCATCGATTCATGAAGCCGAAGCCGGACTCGCAGTGTGGCAACGCTTGATGTCACTCGCGAAGCCCATCGCGCTGCCGCAATCGTTTTCGTTTCTCGATGAGCTAATTCGCGAAGACCGCTCGGCAGATGCGAACCGGGTTTGGCGGGAAGCTCTACGAGCAGCCGGCCTCCCACATGAAGATCCGGGAAACGGATCATTGATCTGGGATGGCAACTTCACAGGCGACTTTCCAAATGGGGGATTAGGCTGGCGCTGGAATAGTCCACCGGGTGCATCGATTGATTTTGATT
This sequence comes from Acidobacteriota bacterium, assembly GCA_003153585.1. Lineage (GTDB taxonomy): Bacteria > Acidobacteriota > Terriglobia > Acidiferrales > UBA7541 > Palsa-295. Next base: position 4,151 of record PLZZ01000237.1, read on the forward strand.
CCGCGCCGCCCATGCAGGGCGGACGCTCCGTCCGGCTAGATTTCGGAGGGGGGGTTAATCTCGAACTCGATCACCCGCTTGAATACGTTCCTGTCGAGCCCAACCGTACTTATCATTTCCGCGCATATTTACGGACGGCGGCAATCCCGACCGAGAGCGGGATGCGTTTCGCGATTGCTGATCCGAATCACGCCG
>PLZZ01000237.1:4409-6093 GCA_003153585.1 Acidobacteriota bacterium
TGTTCTCATCGCATTCAGTGTTTTGGCTTTTGGCACAGTGGAGGTGTGGTCGCAGTCCCTGCTGGAAATGGGGGCTGGAATTCTGTTCCTGTTGTGGGCCATCGTCCTTTTCAAGGATCCGAAAGCAAAAGTCTATTGGAGCTCTTTGAACTGGCCCATCCTCGGAGTCATCGCGATCGGTTTGCTGCAACTCTGTTTTGGTGCTACGCCCTATCCGTTTCTCACGCGGCTCGAACTGCTCAGATTTGGCACTTATCTGCTGCTGTTTTTTCTGCTGGCACAATCGTTCCGAGTCCGTGCGGATCTTTACCGATTGGTTTGGTTCCTGATCCTGATGTGCTTTGGCGTCTCTTTGCTGGGCATCATTCAACACTTCACTTCTGAGGGGACAATTTATTGGCTTCGCGCGCTACGCTCAGGCGGCGATCCCTTTGGACCATACGTGAACCGCAATCATTTCGCAGGATTCGTGGAGCTTACGCTGCCAGTTGGCCTAGCGATGCTGATTTTTCGCGGGTTACGGCGGGACCTGTACCCGCTCGCGAGTGTCTTGACGATCATCCCAATCGGAGCATTGATTCTGTCAGGTTCCCGCGGAGGCATTGTTAGCTTTGGATTCGAAGTGGCGGTGCTGTGGTTATTGGCAAAGACGCGCAGAGGCCCGGAAGGGCCGCGTCTGACCCCGCTCGCAATTGTTGCTTTGGCAGCTGTAGCGCTGATCGCATGGCTAGGCGCGGGAAAAGCGATTGAACGATTTTCCATGGTGCGTTCGGGCGAGGTAACAATCCACCGCCGCTTCACGATGTCCGAAGGGGCGGTACACATCTTTAAGGATCATCCGATCAAGGGCGCCGGCTTGGGAGCGCTGGTGGCCGTCTATCCCCGGTACGAAATTCTATACGATGGCAGGCTGGTGGATCATGTTCATAACGATTACATCGAAATGCTGGCGGAAACCGGAGTGCTTGGAGGCCTTTGCGGTTTGGCGTTCCTGTGGATTTTGTTTCGACAGGCAAAAACTTGCTACGGAGCGGAACAGGGCCATTTCTCGCGCGCGCTTCACGCCGGCGCTATAGCAGGCTTGTGCGGGATGTTGCTTCATAGTTTCGTTGATTTCAATTTGCACATACCCGCCAACGCACTGCTCTTTCTTCTGCAAGCTTATCTTGCAACCTCAACACCTTTCGCTTCGGAATCTGTGCCAGCCCGACGGCACGCTCACATGCGCAAACTCAGTGTGGCGGCCGAGACCTAGGATCCTCTTCGATTTCTTTGTTTCAATACCGCTAGTGCCTTGCGAGAGGAAGGCATTTCCATAATTGACACAGCCACACGGCGTGGGTGATAGTGTTTGCGGGGTTATCTGTCATATGACTTTCACAGTCCGAAGAGTTTCGGGCTGGCTTAAAGCGAAGCCTGCCTATTTGTTGCCGATTTTCATTTTATTGTGTGTGCAGGGGACGTACGCCCAACAAAAGCTCGAAACACAGCAGCAAGCAAACGAAAAAATACAGGAATTGGCTGGGCTCGCCCGCACGCAGCCGGTGGATACGCCCATAGGAGCCGGCGATCTTTTGCATGTTGATGTCTTTGACGTTCCAGAACTTTCTCGCGACCTGCGGGTTAGCGATATGGGCGATATCACCTATCCGCTAATTCCAGGGAAGATTCCAACAGCCACGCT
>PLZZ01000237.1:6114-6880 GCA_003153585.1 Acidobacteriota bacterium
CCGATGGTCTATCAGGTGATCCGGCCGACGACGTTGCTGGAGTTGCTTGCGGAGGCCGGCGGGATCACCGATGAGGCGGGTAGTGTGGTTATTGTCACGCGACAGCGCCCGGCTAGAGACAAAACCGCGAACAAGGATGATTTAAATGAAGAAAGTACTGTTTTGGATACGCAGACGATCACGATTCGTCTACAGGATTTACTCGAATCGGGTAACCCGGTTTATAACATACCGGTCTACGGCGGCGACACAGTGAGTGTTCCTCGCGCAGGGATAGTCTACGTGATGGGCGGAGGAATCGTGCAACCTGGAGGCTACGTATTACAAAGCCACGGGGAGCAGATTACGGTTCTAAAGGCGGTGGCGCTGGCGCATGGCTTATCAGGATTTGCAAAGGCTGATCAGGCTGTAATCATGCGCAACAATGCCGTCACGGGGCAAAAGGACATGATACCTGTGCACATTAGACAAATCGAAAATCGCAAGTCGGACGACCTGGCTATGCAATCGAATGACATTTTGTACATCCCAGATAGCCTCGGTCTAAAGGTGCTGGCCAAAGGGTCGGAGGCTGCATTGACCGCGGGGGCAGCTGTGGCGGTTTACCGATTCTGACCGGTAGTTGGATAAAGCATTCCGGCGATTGATTGGAAGAAATAAGGAAATAAATGGAAGAGCCATCTAGAATCGTTCCAAGTCTTCGCGAGCGAAAAGCTGCGGAAGCGCTAACGGTGATTCCCGCGCCTTCGGTGCTCCCCTGGGATCA
>PLZZ01000166.1:0-1956 GCA_003153585.1 Acidobacteriota bacterium
ATCGAGGCCCTGGAAAAGAGCTTTGCGCTGCTGCCTCACGAGCCGGAAACGGCGTTCAATCTTGGGCGGGCTTACCAGGATGCGGGCAATCTTTCGGCGGCAGTCCAAGCCTACCAGAAGGGCCTGGTCTTGAACCCCGACGATCTGCACGGGCTATACAATCTGGGGAACGCCTATTTGAGCTTGAAACAGCCGGCCAAAGCGGAGATAAGTTTTCGCAAAGCGCTCGAGCTTCAGCCGGATTTCGCGGTCGCGCTGCAAGGCTTGGGAATCGCTCAAATGCAGGCGGGCGAATTGGATAAGGCAGAAGCTTCGCTCCTGAAGCTGACCGCGATGCAGCCGGATAATGCCGACGCGCATTTCAACCTCGGGAATGCATTCTTCAATAGAGGGAAATATACAGCGGCTGCGGACGCTTACCGCGAAGCGATTCGCCTGAACGCGAACCTTGCGCACGCGCATTACAATTTGGCAATGGCGCTCTTGCGCTTGAACAATCCGGTCGCAGCGGATAAAGAATTCCGCGAAGCGGTTCGAATTGATCCCACGCTAACTCCGCCGAAATAATTTTCGCCATTCCAAAAAGAAGAAACCGAGGGAGCGCGTGGGCATCTAAAAGAGCATGGCTATGGAAAAGGTAAAGCTTGGTTCGCAGGGCGCGATCGTGTCCCGCATGGGGCTCGGCTGCATGGGGATGAGCGAATTCTACGGCGAGCGGAACGATGTAGAGTCGGCTGCGACGATATTGCGGGCTCTAGACCTGGGAATCAACCTGCTCGATACCGCGGACGCCTACGGGATTGGCGATAACGAGGAGTTAATCGGCAAGACGATTCGCGGGCGGCGTGATGAAGTGTTCCTCGCGACGAAGTTTGCCAACATCCGCAGGAAAGATGATCCCACCCACTGGTCGATCAGCGGCAAGCCCGAGTATGTGCGCTCGGCGTGCGATGCTTCCTTGAAGCGGCTGGGCGTGGATCACATCGATCTCTACTACCAGCACAGGGTGGACCCGCAGACTCCCATTGAAGATACAGTGGGCGCGATGGCGGAGCTGGTGAAGGCCGGGAAGGTGAAGTACTTGGGATTGTCGGAGGCGTCGCCCGCGACGATACGGCGCGCGCATAAAGTGCATCCGATTACCGCGCTGCAGACGGAATATTCGCTGTGGGAGCGGCATGCCGAGGCAGCAATCATTCCAGCAGTGCGAGAGCTGGGGATTGGATTTGTGCCTTACAGTCCGCTGGGGCGTGGCTTCCTGACCGGCACGATCACGAAAAAAACGGACTTGGGAGATAAAGACGCGCGGGCCCAGCGGTATCCGCGGTTTGAAGGCGAGAACTTCGAGAAGAATCAGGTGTTGGTCGAGCGCGTGCGGGGAATTGCCGGGCGCAAGCGCGTGACGCCTGGCCAGTTGGCTTTGGCGTGGGTACTCGCGAAGGGCGAGGACCTGGTGCCCATTCCGGGAACGAAGCGAAGGAAATACCTGGAGGAGAACGCGGCTGCAGCGGAGATCAAACTGACTCCCGGCGAGATAGCCGAACTGGAAGCTGCCGTTCCACAGAATGAAATTTCGGGCGAGCGATACGCTGCGGCGAACATGAAGGCGATCGACCGCTGACGTTCACTGCACCTTAGCGGTAACCACATTCACCACCAGTAAGCACACCTGCAAGGATTGACCGCGCGCTGGCGCGCCCAAATAGAGTTGCTGATCTTTACAGCGGGGCGCGTACACCGTATGCTTGCCGCAGTAGAGATTTCTCGTACTGGCTTGGGAGGACACGTGATCTGGATACTTCTGGCGGTCGTGGTCCTGGCCGTGATTTTCGTCATCAGCATGTACAACGGCCTGGTCAGCCTCAAGGTGCAGTGCGACAACGCGTGGTCCGATATTGACGTTCAGCTCAAACGCCGCTACGACCTGATTCCTAACCTGGTGGAAACGGTGAAGGG
>PLZZ01000166.1:2073-2486 GCA_003153585.1 Acidobacteriota bacterium
TTCAACACGAAAATCGCGCAGTTCCCCTCCAACATTATTGCCGGCATGTTCAATTTCAAGCCGCGCGAGTTTTTCGAGATCAGCGCGCCGGCCGAGCGCGAAGTTCCGAAAGTGAGCTTCGGCGGGGCCACGTCTTAGGCCGCGTTGCGACTCCCTCGAAAATGAAATACGTACGCCTTTTCGCGCTTAGCCTGATCGCATTCCTCGTTGCATTGCCTGCGTTCGCCGCAGTTCGCCAGATTGTTATTCAGCACTTCGATGATGAGGTGGTGGTCAGCGAAGACGGAACCATCGACGTCACCGAAACGATCGAGGCGCGCTTCTCCGGCGAGAACTGGCACGGCCTCTACCGCTCGATTCCTATCGAGTACACAAATCCTCAAGGCCTGAATTACACGCTTTTAATCGACCAC
>PLZZ01000166.1:2510-9337 GCA_003153585.1 Acidobacteriota bacterium
TGGGAAGTTCCCATTCAATCTGCGAGCGCGCACATCGCGTTGCCCGCTGGCGTCACGGGGCTTCACGCCATCGCTTACACAGGAGGCATCAATTCGCGGGCGCAGGACGCGGTAGTGGAAGTGAAAGATAACTCCGTTGATATCCACACCACGCGGCCGCTGTCATTTCACGAAGGGCTTACCGCCGTGGTCGGGTTTGACAAGGGATTCGTTCACCCGCCGAGCGGCGCCGCGAGATTCATTCAATTCCTTCGCAGCAACATACCGCTGCTGATTCCCATTATCGTTTTCTTCGTGATGTTCTGGTTGTGGTGGACGCGTGGGCGCGGGCCCGAGCGCCAGGCCATCGCCGTCCAGTACGAGCCGCCCGATAAGCTCACACCCGGCGAGTGCGGCACGCTGGTGGACAACGAAGCGGCCATGCGCGACATCACCGCGACGCTGGTCGATCTGGCCGTGAAGGGCTACATGACAATCGAGCAGAGAGACGAGAGCCATTTGCTGGGTCTGAGCCATAGCAAAGAATATATTTTTCACCTGAAGAAACCTGCCGCGGAATGGACGGCCGCGCGTCCGCACGAACAGCAGATGCTGTCCGCGCTATTNNTCGGATTTGCAGAATCACTTTTATACGCAACTGCCCGGGATTCGCGACAGTATTTTCCAGGCATTGATGAGCGATAACTATTATTTGCACCGTCCGGATACGGTGCGCCAGGGATATTTCGGCGCAGGGCTGGCCATCGGATTTTTAACAGTGGCGGGAAATGTTTTCTTGGCCCGTGCCACCGGGATTGCTTCGGCTACATGGATCATTGCCGGCGTGGCGTCGGGGTTGGTAATTTGCGCTTTTGGATACTTCATGTCCGCGCGGACGGTGACGGGACAGCGCGCGCTGGAAAAAGTTCTCGGCTTCGAAGATTTTCTCGGACGCACGCAGAAGGATCAGATCGATCGATTGGAGAAAACTCCCGATCTTTTCGAGAAGTACTTGCCCTACGCCATGGCGCTGCACGTGGAGAAAAAATGGGTGCAAGCGTTTTCAGGCATCGCCATGCAGCCGCCTAGTTGGTATCAAGGTTCGTACGGAGGTGCCTTCGTACCTTACTTGCTGGTGAGCGATCTGAACATGATGTCCATGCAGGCGGGAAGCACCATGGCCTCTTCTCCCCGCAGCTCGGGCGGGTCAGGCTTTGGCGGTGGTGGTGGAGCGGGCGGCGGCTTCGGCGGCGGTGGCGGAGGCGGCTTCTAGAATTCGCACACCTTTCCGCTTTTCGAACGGCTTGAAGTTTTCTTATTTGTCGCCTCGGCGTATTTTGGGCCGCGCGCGGGTTGGGGCAAAAATCACCTGAGGATTCCGGCGCGACAATTCCCGCATCTTTTGATTTAGCTGGTCATCTAAGTATTGCCATTACAAAAAGGCCCGCGCGCAACTGCCCGGCCGTTTCTTACCGAAACAAAGGAGATTCCCGTGAGTCGTTTGAAAGGAAAAGTCGCCGTCGTCACCGGAGGAAACAGTGGTATAGGCTTGGCATCAGCCCAGCGCCTCCAGCAGGAAGGCGCCCGCGTCGCTATTTCCGGACGCAGCCAGAAAACCCTTGATGAAGCGTCGAAAATTCTAGGCAAAGACGCGCTCGTCGTTCAAGCCGACGTTGCCAAACTTCCCGAAATCGATAAGCTTTTTTCCGCAGTAAGCGCGAAGTTCGGAAAAATCGATGTCCTCTTCGTCAACGCTGGTGTCGCCACGTTCGCTCCTTTTGCCGGATTCACGGAAAAGGCGTATGACGAACTCTTTGACATCAATGCCAAGGGCGCATTTTTCACCGTTCAAAAAGCGCTTCCGTATTTGAACGATGGCGCTTCCGTCATTCTCAATACCAGCGTCGCTGGCCACGTTGGTAACCCTCTGGGTGTCGTGTACGGAGCCACGAAAGCCGCGATGCGTTCGTTTGTGCGTTCGATGGCCGCGGATCTCGCCGGCCGGAATATTCGCGTAAATGCGATAGCGCCTGGGCCGATCGACACACCCATCTTCGGCCGCATCGGTCTGCCCAAGGAACAGGTGGATCAAGCGATTCAGGGATTCATCGAACGCGTGCCCTTGAAGCGCATGGGGAAACCGGAAGAAATTGCCGCCGCGGTGGCCTTTCTCGCGTCCTCGGATTCATCCTTCATGACCGGTACCGAGACCAACGTTGGCGGAGGCGTGGGCGAAATTTAATTTTTCGAGCGGACGACCGATCGGGCGAGCGCCTTGGCGCGTTCATAAGTCTTTGCGAAAGGATTTTTGAGTTTTGACGTGCCGGTAGCCGTGGCGCTCGTAGAAGGCGTGCGCGCGATCGCGGATTACGTTTGAACGCAGTCCGATCTCGCGGCATCCTCTTTCGCGCGCCCAGCGCTCGGCACGAGCAAGAAGATGCATTCCGACCCCTTGCGAGCGGTAGCGTTCGTCAACCACGAAACCGCTGATTTCGGCGCGCGCGTCCGCTTCCACCACGCGATAGACGAACACCGCGAGCCATCCTGCAAGGTCACTGCCGACCTGCGCTACGAACACAGCGTGTTCGTTCGAATGCTGCATGCCATCGAGCCGCTTGGCAATTTCATCCGCGGAAGAAGGATAGCCGAGCTGGCCGGCTAGCTCAGCGATTCGCGCGTAATCTCGCGGCCGGGCTTCGCGAATCTCGCCCACAAATTCTTCCGCGGAACCGCTCGTCGCTGACCCTGCTGTTTTGTCCAAGTGCGTCATGCGAGCGCTCTCTTCAAGACGGCAATTTGCCCGGCGTGATACAGATCGTGCTGGACTAGGCCTTGCAACAACACATACTGGGAATAATTTTCACGCTTGACCATTTCGTCGAGCTGGTCGTCGCGCACGGTCTTGACGTAATTTCTCAGGCGAGTCCTGTTGTCGCCAAGATTTTCGAGCGATCGCTTCCAAGCCACTTCACTGGCATCCCACACAGGCGGCCAGTCCATCTCGGCCGTCACCTTGATTGGTTCGCCTTTTGATTTCTGTTGCACGATCGTGTTCCACGCTGCGATGTGGTTCACTAGCTCCCAAATGGAATGCGCGCCGGGAACGGGATGTTTCGAGGCGTCTTCCGCTGAGACGCCCTTGAGCAGCAGCATGAGATCAGGTCCGTGCCACGCTTCGCCGGAAAAGGCGCGGTCCATTTGATCCAGTATTCTGTTGATTTCGTTCATTGGCGTTTCTCCGGGCAAAGCGTAAGCCACACGAACGGCCCGCGCAAGTGGAACAGATTCCGAATGAATAGATGCAGTTTTTGCCGACGAAGAAACGCGGGGCTAGAAAGCCTTATCGGAATCCAGGAGAATCGTCACGGGACCGTCGTTCGTGAGTTCGAGCGACATGTGCGCCTGAAACACGCCGGTTTCCACGCGCACACCGAGCGCGCGCAGGGCGACAACAAACTCATCGTAAAGCGCCTTGCCCAATTCCGGCGGCGCAGCTTGAATGAAACTGGGCCTGCGCTGGCCGCGCGCGTCGCCGTAAAGAGTGAACTGTGAGATGGCGAGAATTGCTCCTCCGGTATCGAGCACCGAGCGGTTCATCTTTCCCTGATCGTCGGCGAAGATTCGCAGGTTCACGATTTTCTCAGCCATCGCGGCAGCGGTGGCGGATACATCCTCGCGACCCACAGCCACCAGCACCACGAGCCCAGGCCCAATTTCGCCGGTCACGCTGCCGTCCACCAGCACGCGCGCGCGGCTCACCCGTTGCAGTACTGCTCGCATAACTTTTCTCTCGCTAGGGCCGGGGGAACGGAGCTGTTAATTTCCCGCAGGGGCCGTCGGGGCCGGAGCGGGCTTGCGCGGCAGGAGATCCGGCAATTGCGCCACGTTGTAAGCCCACGCGGCCATCACCTGCGCGCCTTCCACCAGATCGGCTTCGTGTGCTTGATCGAAAGTATCGGCTTGCGAATGATGCGTCTCAAAATACTGCGCGGGATCCTGCACGCAGAAAAATCCTGGAATGCCCGCTTCTTCAAACGAAGCGTGGTCGCTCCCCGTCATCCATCGTTCGGTTAATTCCAGCAGGCCGAGCGAGCGTAATGGCGCAACAACTTTTTCCATCACTTCGCGGTCCTGATAATTCCGCATCAAGCTGATGCTGACGACCTTTCCCGTGCCGGTATCGTGAATCAGCGCGGCGGAGATTTTCGGCAATTCGTCTTTGTGCGCGGCGATGTAGGCGCGCGAGCCGTTCAAGCCTTGCTCTTCGCCGGAAAATAATACGAAACGGATGGTGCGCTTCGGTTGCAGGCCAAGCTTTTGAAGGGCGCGCGCCGCTTCGAGCACCACCATCGAGCCAGTTCCATTGTCGGTTGTGCCAGTGCCGAGATCCCAGGAATCGAGATGCGCTCCGAGAACGACGATCTCGTCAGGCTTTTCGGATCCGCGAATTTCGGCAACTGTGTTGTAAACCTCCACGGGCTTGTCTCCGATTGAATTCGTTAGATTCAGCTCCAAATCCACCTGCCCGCGTTGAAGCAGCCGCCAAATAATGCCGTAGCTTTCTGAGGAAACAAACGCGGCAGGAATGGCGGCGATATCGTAATTACGGCCGCCCATGCCGGTCATGTTGAGCAATCCGTCGGGTTTTCCTGAATCCGTAAGTGTGGCGACCACACCTTCATTTTTGAAGAACTCGGTGCGCGCCTGCATGAACTGGCGGAATCCGGGACCGAACGCAGGCGGAGGCGGACCAGGCCGGTGCGGCGCGACCAGCAAAAACGAATCTCCGTACGGGATATCTTGCGGATCGGGAGCCGGTTGACCTGCGGGCGGAAGCAGAGCCGGCTCCGCGGAAATCACGATTGCGCCTTTTAATTTGCCTTTATATTGCGCGAGATCATCCAGGGAGCGCGCGGTGACGTAAACCACATGCCCGCGCACAACCCCGTTTGTGGAGGGCGCCCAGGCGTAAGATGCGATCGTCAGCGGGTGCACCGACGGGCTGACGATTTGCCCGGTTGCGGCCACGCGTGTCCAGGTATGCGCGATGGTCCAGGGTTCTAGGTGCGGGTTCGCGACGCCATAGTCTGCGAATTTCTGGCGCGTCCAGTCGTTTGCCTTCTTTAGATTTTCCGCGCCGGTCAAGCGCGCGCCGATCACGTCTGAAAGATATTCGAGGTTGCTCATGATCTCGTTGTGGTCATGAATTTCGGCAAGAATTTTCTCGTCCGCTTCGGCTATCGCATCTTTCGCGGGCGCGGCCTGCTGAGCGTGAACCGCTGTGCGGCCTGCCACCATTCCAAACATCACCATTAAACCCAGAGCAGTAACACGTCGAACTTTCATTTCGTTCGCTCCCAACGTGCAGTTTCTCCATTCAGAACGGATGATTCTAAGTGCAGAGCAGATCGAATACAATCTGCGACGATCCCGCTGGTTGGTAGACGCACGAAGTGCACAAAACGTTTCGCATGCGGGTTTTCACCCAGCCCCCAAATATGCTAGAACAAATGGCAAAGCGGACGAAGGCGGCAACTTGAAGATCGCACTGATTGGCACGCACGGCGTGGGCAAAACGACCCTGGCGTACGAAGTGTGTTCGTTGCTGAAGAAATCTCACTACAACGTAGAGCTCGTCGCCGAAGTCGCGCGGCAGTCTCCGTTTCCCGTGAATGCACAGACAACGCTGGAGGGACAGCTCTGGATCCTGCATGCACAAATCGCTGCCGAGCTCGAAGCAGCCCCCCGCGCGCCAATCGTAGTTACCGATCGCGCCGTGCTCGATAATTATTGCTACCTGGTGAACAAATTTGGCCGGCAGCCCCAGTTGGAAGCTTGGCTGGCCTGGTGGATGGAGACCTACTCGCTGCTCATAGGAATTCCAATCGTCGAAGAAGGGATCCCGCGCGATGGCTTCCGATCCGAAGACCGCGCGTTTCAATTGCGCATCCACGATTTACTGATTGAATTGCTCGCCTCAGCTCCATTCAACCGCTTGCCGGCGCAAGCGATCTGGCTTGACGCGCAGGACCGCAGCAATTGGGCCGAGAGAATCGTGAGTGCGGCCTTGCCTCTAATCGAAAGTGCGCCCGCGACACATCTTCGCAATCGGTCCGCCCGTTAATTCCTGTTACGAATATGGGCGAAAGTTCCAGCGCGGGATCATCTGCACCGGCGAAACGCTGGCTCACGCGCGGCGTCCTGGGCATCGGGCTCGCTAGTCTGTTCTCGGACTGGGGGCACGAAGCTGCTACCGCGATCCTGCCTGCATTTCTCGCAAGCCTAGGCGCTCCGGCGTTTGCGCTGGGCGTGATCGAGGGCGTATCCGACGGCCTCTCGAGTTTTGCAAAACTGGCCGGTGGCTGGATCGCAGATCGTCCAAGATGGCGCAAACCCACGGGAATCTTTGGATACCTGGCGACTGGCCTTTCGACGTTCGCTTACGCTTTCGCACAAAGCTGGCCGGCGATCCTCGTCATGCGCGCGCTTGGATGGACAGGCCGCGGCAGCCGCGGGCCGTCGCGCGACACACTGCTCGCGGATGCAGTAGCGCCCGAGCAGCAAGGCCGCGCATTCGGATTCGAGCGCGCGATGGACACCGTGGGCGCCGTTCTCGGCCCGCTTTGCGCCACGGCGTTGATCGGAATGCTCGGCGCGCGCGGCGTTCTGAAATGGACGCTCGTGCCCGGCTTGGCCGCAGCGGTTGCATTTGCGTTTCTCGTGCCGGCCCCGAAACGCGCGGACGGACATCACGCTCCGAGCTTTGCGTCCAGCCTGGGGCAGATGCCCAAAACCTATTGGCATTTTCTTGCCGGCGTTTTCGCGCACGGCCTCGGCGATTTCGCGCC
>PLZZ01000037.1 GCA_003153585.1 Acidobacteriota bacterium
TTGCCCTGAGGAACGAAGGGCCCGCTCTTTTGATTTTTTTAACCTTCAGCAACCGCCCCGTTCCCGAGCACCAAAACAATTTAGACGAATCCCTCCGCCGCTTGCCATAATCAAACCTTAGTCTTGGTTTTCACCTGAACTATAGACAGGAGGCACCCATGTCGAAAGTCGTTTACGTTTCCAAGTCTCGCATCGAAAGAAAAGTCGGCCCGCTCCGCATCGCCTACTTGCCCGGTGAAGCGCAGCCGGTCGTCTTCAGCGTCCACGGCGCCATCGCCGAGCATTACAAAGTGGATCCCGCGAAACTTACCGAGTCTCACGCCGCCACAATCGATTACGTAATCGCCGCGACCGCCGGTTGAATGCTCGGCACATTCGGAGGTGCGCTGGAAGCGCGCCACATTGATGCCAGCAACGGCAAGCTCGTGGGTGAAGTGACCGGCGAAGTGGAAACGGAAGAAAACGTGCTGGTCATCCGCCGCATCCATTTGGCCATGCGCCTGGTGGCCCCGGAACAATCGCTCGAAACAGTCGAGCGCGTGCACGGCCTCTACCCCATGCACTGCCCGCTGTACCGCACCTTGCACAAAGCCATCCAGCTCACATCTTCTTTCACGCTGGAAAAACAACTCGCCTGAACCAGAGAGGACGGAAATCCTGATCAGCCGGATTACCGGATAAGTCAACTCCTAATACCCCACTTGTCCGGTTAGCGCGTTGATCAGGAGTTTGAGCTAAACTAAAGACCCATTGAAGCTACATTGGAGGAGTTATTCACGATGAGCCGCCGCGCAAAGTTCTTGTTCTCACTGTCCTTTTTCCTACTCTTACTGTTCTGTCCTAAAGGCATGTTGGGCCAGGCGACACCCTGCAACCCAGAAGAACTAAAAGCCGCGTTGCCATCAAACGCTCAGGCATACCCTGACGCAATCGCACTATCTGGGATTTTGGAAAGGAATAAGATTTCGGTGAGATGCATTCTCTTGTCAAAGATGGATGGGACATTTGACGGTCAGGAAGGTGCCGCACTATATCGAACCGACCGCGGTGATTTCGAGGCTCTCTTTCTGCCGCGTCCACAGAATTTTGAACGATTGAAGGTGATTGAACGGCAGGAAGGTAGCCGATATTCCTATAGCTTTGTCGGCCCCCCGCGACCATGGCCAGCCAATCGAATTGACGCTGCTTTCCGCATGTATTTCGTGAAATATCAGAGTGTCTTATTTGTAGTCACGGACAAGGCGTTGGCCGCAACGCTTGAAAAGTTGTCTCACTCCCACTGAACTACCCAACAGTGCAATGTCGTGAAGCTGTCATAAATTCATCCAAACTCCTGATTAGTTGGATTACCGGACAAGTCCCTGTCCTAGTCCTCCACTGTCCGGTTAGCGCGTTAATCAGGACTTAGCCCGTTCGCGGATTGTGACTCGACCCAGGTTTGCATCCCACTAACATTCGTTTTAAACTCCCGTTCGTGTGGCGTCGTTTCCAGTCGTTGATGCTCTTCATCGTAGCTATCGGCTTTTTCGCATTTTCCGGAAGTGCTCAGGCGCAATCTGAGATTGGCTCCGATACGAATCAAACCGGAGTGTTCCTGGCCAAGTTGCACGACCCCGTCTATCCTCCGATCACTCGTGTCGCTGGAGTTTACGGGGACGTCCATTTAGCGCTTCGGATTCGGAAGAACGGAACTATTCAGTCGGTCGAAGTCGTAAGTGGTCCCCCGTTGCTGCAACGGGCCGCGTTGGAAAGTGCTCAACAATCGCAGTTCGAATGCCGAGCATGCACCGGTGACGTGACGGCGTACTCGCTGGTTTACTCGTTTCAGTTTTCACACGAAGATTGCTGCAATTCCTCGAACGATCCTACAAAGGTGGAGGAATCGCAAAATCACATTTGGGTTACCGCTGCCCCTTTCTGCTTTTGCGACCCTTCTGGGACAACAACCCACAAAGTACGCTCTGTAAAGTGCTTGTACTTGTGGAAATGTGCGGTGCGCTAGGATTCGTCCGGCACAATTAGCTTAGGGCTCCTAACGCCTGGTAAGTCGGATTACCGGACACTGAGATCCAGTTTCGAATTGCTGGGTCTATCCGAATTGACCACCAGTCCGAGCGGGCTTTACAGTAATTGCGGACTTGCAGTAATCGCTTGGTTGTGGACCCAACGATGCCTGAGGCGGCTCGATGAAGCGTGCTCGCACCGACATTCTTGATATCGCGTTTGAACAAGCCGGGCCTCCCGACGGTTTTCCCATTCTTTTGCTTCATGGCTGGCCGGACGCGCCTCGGGGTTGGAACGAGTTCTCGAAGCGGTTACACGCCGAGGGCTTCCGCACGATCGCGCCCTTTCTCCGCGGCTGCAGCCCGACCGAGTTTTTGTCAAAAGAAACGCCGCGTGTTGGCGCAGGTGTCGCGTTAGCCCAGGACGCTGTGGATTTGGCAGATGCTCTGAACCTCAAGAGCTTTGCCGTTGTGGGGCACGATTGGGGGGCGAGGGTGGCCTACACCCTGGCGGCTCTTTTCCCCGAACGCGTGATCGCCATCGCTGCTCTGGCTTTGGCCTTTCAACCTGGTGGTAAATTCGAAATTCCGTCCTTCGAGCAGTCGAGACGCTTCTGGTATCAATGGCTTTTGTGTACCGAGGCCGGCGCGGAAGCGGTACGCAAAAACCCAGTCGGCTTCGCTCGAATTCAGTGGGAGACGTGGAGTCCGCCCGGTTGGTTCGACGACAACGAGTTCGCACGAACTGCTGAAAGTTTCTCACACCCGGACTGGGCTGAGGTCGCACTGAACGCTTATCGTGCCCGCTGGCGACCCGGTGAGGCATGGGATTTCCGCTACGATGCGCTGCAAAAGCGGCTCGGCGATGTCCAGCATCTGGCGACGCCAACACTGATGATTCAGGGCCTATCAGATAATTGCGACGCTGCCAGCGAATCCGAAGGACTCGATGCGTTCTTTACGGGAGGTTATCGCCGGATCGTGTTGGAGAATGTGGGACATTTCCCGCATCGCGAAGCACCGGAACTCGTCGCTGACGCGGTTCTGCACCACCTTCGCAAGTACGTGAGGTCCCATAAAGTTTAGACCTCAATGCCTGATTAGTCGGATAACCGGACAAATGCCCACAGTACTCCACGTCTCCCGCTCGGACGATAATTGGTCACCCGGGCGGGGTGTATCATGCTCGGCGTGAAGTGGAAGGCCAACCGGACAACGATATTCGCAGCCTTTGCGCTTGTGGCTGCCGGTTCAGCCCGGATCGCGTTCGCTCACGATTTCGTATTAGGCGGGGCGCTAGTCTGTCTTGGAATCATCATAGCCGTCCGAGCGTTTTTCTATTTCCGGACGCCAGATGCCTGAAAGTCCTGATAAGTCGCGTAACCGGACAAGTCCCTCAAGCCCGTCCTTTTCGACAACCCTGCCTTACCCAGCGTGTAGACCCTTTCCCTCGCTCACCGTGTCACCGTCTCCTTTTTTTAATTGGTAGAAAACGATCGTGGAGAGGAGCGTCATCCCGCCAAGCACAAAAAACGCGCGATGGATGCCATGAATGAATTGCGCGGGATTGGAACTGTGGCGATCGGGAAGAAAAAAGACCGTTACCAGCGACGCCGAAGCCACGCCGAAACTGATAGCCATCTGCTGCGCCGTGCTTGCAATCGAGCTTGCGCTGCTCTCCTGTTCTTCGGTGAGATCCGCATAGACCAGCGTATTCATGCTCGTATATTGCAGTGACGTGTAGAACCCGAAGAAGAACACTTCGATCACGATCAGCCATACCGGCGTGCCCTTCCCAATGGTTGCGAAAAGCAAAGTCTGCAGGCCCATGAGCAGCGTGTTCGATACCAGCACCGCGCGGTATCCAAAACGCGCCAGGATCCGCGGCATCGCCGGCTTCAGGCTCATGGCCGCGATTGCCTGCGGTATCATCAGCAGGCCGGATTGAATCGGCGTGAAGCCCAGGCCAACCTGATACAAAAGTGGAAAGAGAAAAGGAATGCCGCCGATCCCAAGGCGGGTCACAAAGCTGCCGACGACTGCCGCGCGAAACGTTCGAATCCGAAATAGCGTGAGCTGCAACAGCGGATGCGCCGCTTTTATCGCGTGGAAGCCATAACCTGCCAGAAGCAGAATGGAAAGCACCAGCAGTCCAAGAATTTCGCGTGCGCTCAACGTGTGCTCGCCAAACACTTCCAGCACATAAGAAAGCAGTGCGACGCCCGATCCGAAAAGAATCAGCCCGGTTACATCCAGAGGATTGGTGTGTTCGCGATAGTCCGGCAGATGACGGTAAACCAGCAACAAACCGATCAGGCCAATCGGAATATTCACGAAGAAAATGACCCTCCAGTGAAGGTAGCCCACGATCAGGCCGCCGGCGATCGGTCCCAGCATGGGGGCAATCAACGCGGGAATGGAGACGAAGCTCATAGCGCGAACCAGTTCAGATTTGGCAAACGTCCGCACTAAAGTCAGCCGCCCGACCGGCACCATCATGGACCCGCCGACGCCTTGCAGGATGCGGCAGGCGACCAACGCATGAATATCGCTCGACATGCCGCAGAGAAATGACCCGAGCGTGAATATGCCGATCGCAGAGGCAAAAACACGTCGCGTTCCGAACCGGTCCGCCATCCAGCCGCTGATCGGAATGAAAACCGCAAGGCTCAAGGTGTAGCTTGCCAGCACCGACTTCATACTGAGAGGAGCGACATGGAGCGCGGCCGCGATCGTCGGCACCGCGGTATTCAGAATCGTGGTGTCCAGCGACTCCATAAAAAACGCCACCGCGATCAGCCACGGCAGCACTCGCTTGCTGGAAACGCCCAGCGGTGATTGCGACGAAGGAGCTCCGATCGCGCTGTTCGAGTTTACATTTGTCGGACTCGGCTGCATCGGCATCCGCGATCGCGTTCATCAATCGTCGATTCGCGAAAGCAATTATCGCCCATGCGCGCGCCTGCTTTAACTATTTTCACTTCGATGTGTAGTCGGATTACCGGACAAGTGCGGTAGCATCGCTCCACTTGTCCGCTGACCACGTTAATCAGGACTT
>PLZZ01000115.1:0-10661 GCA_003153585.1 Acidobacteriota bacterium
TCAAGGATGCCCTTGGGGGAGAACAATTCGACGAGGATTTCGCAAGTGAGGTTTTTGATCCGCTCGGTGGACTGGCTCAGCGTTTGGACCACGAAGTAATCGCCGTAGCAATCCACAATCAGAGAAGGCAATAGGTCCGCTTCGCCGTAAATAAGGCGATATGTTTCGGTGTTCTCGACAACAATTTTACGATAGGCTGCGGCGCGGCGGATGCGCTCAGTGAGGAACGCGCGGTCGACCGGGACATCTTCACGGGTAAGCAGCCGGACGGCAATCTGAGATTTATCGCTGTAAAATGCGCGACCTTGGTAGCGGCCGCGTTCGTCCGTTAGGCGGACGATGGAGCCGGCTTCAGCGAGCGCGCTGCGGACATCGCTGCGATAAACCCAGGGATGGCCGGCGCGCAGGCGCTCGGAACCTCGGGAAGTGATAACAACGGATGCCTCCGCCACCATTTCCGCCTTGGGCGCTGAACGCGCCAGATAATCGCTATGATGGTACAGCATACTTAGAAAGGGAGCGCAGGGATCGCGACGCCGATGGAACTGAGTGAATTTGACTTTGAATTACCGCCGGAATTAATTGCGCAGCATCCTCTGGAGGAGCGCGACGCGTCGCGAATGCTCGTGATTGACAGGGCGTCGGACACACTGCAGGACAGCCGTTTTCATGACTTCCCGGAAATGTTGCGCGGCGATGAACTCATCGTTCTCAATAATGCAAGAGTGCTGCCGGCCCGGCTTTTTGGACGGCGTGTGGGTATTCGTTCCGAGAAGCCGGGACGGGACAGTGCTGCCCGCGATGAGCATCTGACCACTTCGATTGAAGTCCTGCTAGTGCGCGAACTCGAACCGGACCTTTGGGAGACGCTTGTACGGCCGGGAAGAAAGATCCCGGTCGGAGAGCGCATCATTTTCGGCGACGGCGAGTTGGAAGGGCAGGTGGAAGGCCGGGGCGGGTATGGCTTGCGGCTTATGCGATTCACTTCGAGAACGGGTTTTCATGAAGCGCTTGCCCGACTCGGCCACATCCCGCTGCCGCCATACATCAAGCGCGCGGATGAACCACTGGATCGGGAGCGGTACCAGACGGTTTATGCGCGACAGGGAAGCGCGGTGGCCGCGCCGACTGCAGGGCTTCACTTCACGCCTGAAATTCTTAAACGTGTGGGAGAGCGCGGCGTCGAGATTGCGGAGATAACACTGGATGTCGGGCTAGGAACGTTTGAGCCGGTGCGAACGGAGCGGCTTGAGGATCATAAGATTCACGAAGAAACCTACGAGATATCCGAAGGCGCCGCGCAAGCTATTGCCAGTGCGAAGAGCAAAGGCCGTCCCGTACTGGCTATCGGCACGACGGTGGTTCGTGCACTCGAAGATACGGCTGAGAAATCTTCAGGGCGAGGAGGGCTTATTACGCCCGGGACTGCGGAGGCCGGTATTTTTATCTACCCGGGGAAGCCGATTCGCATTGTGGATCAGCTACTGACAAATTTTCACCTACCGCGGTCAAGCTTGTTGGCGCTGGTGGCAACTCTGGTGGGACGCGAGAACATTTTGCGGGCGTATGGGCATGCGGTAAGAGCGGGGTATCGCTTCTACAGTTACGGTGACTGCATGTTGATTCGGTGAACTGGCGTGTTTCCGGAAGACCCGGCGAAGCCCTTTTTCCCTATTGAGTTTCGTGCAACGCGGGCCGGGTTCGTCTATAATCCGCTTCCTGCCGATGGGAGCGGGTGAATGCGGTATTTAATCCTAAGTGACATCCATGCCAATGTAACGGCGCTGGACGCTGCCCTAGAGGCTGCGAAAGGCCGCTGGGACAAGGTTCTGTGTCTGGGTGATGTTGTGGGGTACGGCCCGGACCCGAACGAAGTGATCGACTCCATCCGTAAACTCGGCGCACTTGCGATTCGCGGCAATCACGACAAGGCGGGCAGCGGCATTGCGAACGCGGATGACTTCAATCCTGTAGCGCGGAACGTCGCGCTTTGGACTAGGGACCAGTTGCGGCCTGAGAATCAAAAGTGGCTTGAGGAACTGCCTACCGGCCCGGCAACGGTGGAAGGATTTTCACTGGTTCACGGAGCATTTCGCGACGAGGATGAATATGTTTTCGCGCCGGCGCAGGCTCTGGAAGGCTTGCTGGACGCTCCTTCGCCGATTACTTTTTTCGGGCACACACATCTGCAGGGAGGATTCACCCTGCGTGACAATAAGGTGGGGGTGCTGCACTTCAAGCCAGTGGCAGAGTCTTTGTCTTCAACTCTGGTCATTGAGCCGGGCACAACCTACCTGCTGAACCCCGGTTCTGTGGGGCAACCGCGCGACGGTGACGCACGCGCTGCATTCGCGATTGCGGATATAGCCAACAATACTGTTGAGTTCTGGCGCGTTCCCTACGACATAGAAGCGGTGCAAGCACGCATGACAGCGGCTGGGCTACCAGATCCGCTGGTACGAAGGCTTGCATTCGGCCGCTAAGGCAGCAAGAAACCGATGGAGCCCGGAGAAAGCCCCTACAGCAAGGAAAGGAGCCAGTTTCCAATCGCTTTTGCGGCTGGAGCGGTAATTGTGCTTCTGCTCTTCGGCGGCTTTCTTGTTTTGACGCGGGTGATGCGGTCTCACGATTCCGCGACGGTTATAAAACTTCCATTCGGCGCCGGCGAACAAGCGTATGCGCAGAACGTTCATTTTCTGGACATTCGGCTGGCGCATGCCGCAAATTTTTTGAATCAGGATTTTACGTACGTGGCAGGAACAATGTTCAACGACGGGCCGCGGAAAGTACGCGCGATGGAAGTGACCGTGGAATTCCATGACCCTTTCCATCAAGTAATTCTGCGCGATACGAATCAACTAGTGGACCGGGGCGGCGCCACACTGGATGCCGGACAGCATCGTGACTTTCAGATCCAGATGGAGCATCTTCCCGCGCAATGGGACAAGCAAAATCCTTTGATTCGTGTTACCGGCCTGATTTTGGAATAAGCGCGCGGTTTTAGATTTGGATCTTCGCACCTAAGAGAAGTGGTGATGTCCTCGAACGCCTTCGCGGATGACTGGGCCGAGCTCGACCGCGCTTTGGGAGAGATGGCAGCGTCGGTGAGCGTGGAAGTTCGCGAGGACGGCGAATGGCTCGACGAATTCGCGGCGTTGCACTACGAGGTGCGGCGCGAAGGCAAGGCGGCACTGGTTCACTTGTGGTCGGATCAGCGGAATCTGACGCGCCGCGTGNNCAATTCCGCTCGCGCCTTCGGCGCATCCTCTCCGAAAGTTTTCCCGACGCCACAGTTGAATCGCTCAGCGCTGCAAGAGACCTCGAGCATACTTTTTCTGAATTATATGTCCGCGGGCGTATGCATGAAGGTTCCCAGGGTTGGGCATTTCTAGCGGTTTCTCCAAATGAAAGCGCTGCAGTTATCGAGGGGATTCTCGCATTCGGAATTTTGTGGCTCGATTGGACGCGCTCGCACGCAGATCGTCGCGCAGTTGGGGGCTTGCGGTTGTTCGTGCCGGAAGGCACCAGCCGTCCGCTTCGCGAGCGTTTGTTGGCGCTTTCTCCCGCGGCGCGGACGGAGATTTACGAGTGGCGCAAACCTGATGGACCGATGCAAAAGGTTGACCCTGAGGATGCCGGAAATGTGGAGAGCCGGCTCATTCCGCGACGCGAGATTGAAATGGCCCTTGGTGCGGCGCGAGAGAGCGTTACGCGCATTCGCTCCCTCTCGGCAAATACTGCGTTGCCAATCGAGACGCGCGTCGCCGCGGGAACGGACGAAACTGCAGTCTGTTTCCGCGGGCTGGAATTCGCTCGTTGGACCGAGCAGGGTGTCTTGTTTGGACTAGGAGACGTGCAGCAACATTTGTCCCGTGGAACTGAACCCGCGCTCACAAGACTGCTGCGTGATCTGGAACTGCACCGCAGATCCGAGGCTGAGGAGATGAATCATCCTCTGTATCGACGTGCGCCGGAACGCTGGCTGGAAACGCTGATTCTTGAAGATCCAACGAAGCTGGACGCGCAACTCGATCCGCGACACCTCTATTCGCAGGTTCCTGCTCTTGCAGCGGGGGATCGAGGCGTAATTGACTTGCTCGGGGTAACGCTGCGTGGCCGTTTGGTCGTCATTGAATTGAAAGCATCGGAAGATATTCAATTGCCAATCCAGGCGGTCGATTATTGGTTACGAGTGCGGCGCCACCAACGCGAAGGCAATTTTCAACGCAACGGGTATTTTGTGGGCGTCGAACTTGATCCGAAACCGCCGCTGATATGGCTGGTTGCTCCGGGGCTGCGCTTTCATCCCTCGGCGGAGACACTCTTGAAATATTTTGCGCCGGAAATTCAAATCACGCGTGTTGGTCTAAACGAAAAGTGGCGCCAGGGATTACAGGTAGTTTTCCGCCAATGAAATCTCGTCTGGTTCTAAACCCTAAGAGGTTATTTCCGGAAGACTAAAAAAGTAGGGAAGCGGCCTGGGTTGAACCAGAACCACTTCCCGGGGTGTGTCCTAGAAGCATTTGAATACTTAGACGCTTGGAGTGAAAAAAGGTTGCATCTTTAGCGGAACGCTAACCAGTTAGTAGAAAAGGTACTTGCGCCATTTCTCGTCGCGATGCCCGATAAGGCGCATCAACTGGCGCGAAGTGTGGAGAGTAAAAGGACGCGGGCGGCGCTGAAGTTTGAGTCCGGCTTCTTCCGGCGTGCGATCACCTTTTCGATTATTGCAACCGTAGCAGCATGCTACGAGATTTTCCCAGGAAGAACGGCCACCCCGCGAGCGGGGCATCACATGGTCGAGCGTGAGCTCAGAAGCCGGCAGCGCGTGACCGCAAAACTGGCAGGTATTGCGATCGCGCAGCAAAATGTTTTTTCGCGAAAGCGCGCGGCTTTGCTGCGGGATATGGCGGTAGGTCAGAAGCCGAATCACCGAAGGCACTTGAATCGCCTTCTGCGTAGTGTGGACTTCGGTGTGATTTGTTTCTTCCGCCTGAGCTACGCCTTTGAGCATCAGGACCAGAGCGCGTCGCACGGCCGTGACATTGATGGGTTCGAAAGTTGCGTTCAGCACCAGTACGGGCGCTTGCATCACAGAAGGGCGGCTCGCCGAGGATTGTGGCAGTCGGGAAGCGAGCGCATCGGACGGGGTGCCGCCCAGGCCGATCCTTGGCCGAGGGCGTAAGACGCTCTTGAGACGGTTATCCATTTGTCCGCCTTCGCTGCGCTTGAAGATTCCCTTCCTTATCAGAGATGCTCGCCGCACCCTGGTGGTTTCCCCGTCTAGTACGCTTCCCGCCGCGGCTGCGGATTTGAGGGCGGTAAACCAGTGACGACTCGAGCCACGGTTAACCCAAGAACCTCCGCAGCGCCCGCTTTCTTTAGAGCGCGCGAACACGCATCCAGGGTCGCGCCAGTCGTCAATACATCATCTACCAGCAGAACGCGCAATTTGTCAACTCGGACGCCTTCACGGGTCGCGTACGCGCCACGTACCGAGTCCCAGTGCTCTTTGCGGGAGAGGACTAAGCGAGCTGGACGCGGTTTTGTACGCATTAGCAGATAGGATCCCCGCTTTAATCCCAGCCGGCGGGCCAACGGCCGCGCGATGAGGTCTGCTTGATTGTAGCCGCGTTCGCGAAAGCGGTCGGTATGCAGCGGAACGGGGACTACAACGTCCGCCCGGAATTCGGCGGGTTGCCGAGCGACGACTTCGGCCAGTCTGGTAGCGAACCAATCACCGAGCCGTGTGACCTCTTCGTACTTTAGGAGCAAGATTGCGCTATGGAGCGCGTCGTTGTAGACCGCGTAGCTTCGCGCGCGCGAGAAAGAAAAAGAGTCCAGGCGGCAGAGGCGGCAGAGAGGCCGAATGGCCTCAGCGGCAACCTTGGAAATGAACGGGCGGCCGCAGCAATCGCACATGGGGTCGGTGATAGGTTGAAAGGAGGCCAGACAATCCGTGCAGATGGGGATGCGGCTCGCGGTGATGAGCGTTTGGGCGCAAATTCGGCAGGGCGCAGGGAAGAGCACTGCGGCAACGGCGTCGACCGCATTCCGAATGATCACAGAAGCGTTGTTAACCGAGAGGGTACGAAGGGACGCTACTCCGATTGCGCAGGCAAGTGAAGAAATTAAGTTACGTACGCAAATCTACGCAGCGAATTGTGGCGTTTATTTTATGTGGGAATACCGTCGAATCCGGGTTGCAAAACCAGAATCGAGCGAAAAAACTTACAGCAGGCCCTGTTCCATTTTTTCCTGGCAGGGGAGACAGTAACGGGTCCAGGGTACGGCTTCCAGGCGCTTCTGCTGAAGTTCCTGATGGCAGGCGATGCATTCGCCGAAGCTATCATCTTTCATGCGAGCCAAGGCGTCATTCACCAATTGAAGCAGCGAACGGTCGTTATGCGTCTGGCCGAAGAGAAACTCTTTGGTGTAGGAGTTTGCAGCCTTGTCCGCGAGGTCCACGGTTGGGTCTTCATCGGCTTCGCGGCCTTCTTGTTCGGTGCGCGCAATTCCACGCATGAGTTCGTCGCGCCGAGTGACTAATTTCTTTTTGTAATATTCGAGCCGCTTCTTATCCATAGTTAGGTCCCTAAGCGAGGTTTGCCGCCTCACTAAAATCCAACGATTTTAACGACACCTTCTGTTCATTGTCAAATCAACCGATTCGCGAAGAGATAGACCAGTCATAGATGCGGCGGGTCGGGAAAAGGATTCCGGCGACTGAAATCACAAGGACAGATGCTTCGACGGAAACAGAAGGTGAATGGCCAGAGCCCATCTGCCTAACGTGTCCTGGCTGCGCCGGCTTCGACCCGAGTCTGCGGGTAACCAGGGTTGCGGCAGCGGAGAGCGGCTGCTAAAATCTTTAGTTCCGCGCGCCTGGAAGAGCCGCAATCGCAGACACCCTTCCACGCATCTAAATGACTTCGCCATGATTGTGAAACGCAGGGAGGAATGGTTTGGCTAAATATGATGTTGTCATTATTGGGAGTGGCCCGGGCGGCTATGTCGCCGCGATTCGTGCCGCACAGTGGGGCTTGAAGGTAGCCGTAGTCGAGAAGGATCCATTTCTCGGAGGCACCTGCCTGCACGTCGGCTGCATACCTACGAAAGTCTTTTTGCATCATGCGGATATCTACGACCATTTCAAACGCGCGGAAGAGTTCGGATTTGAAGTGAAGGATGTGAAGGTGAAGTGGCCCAGTATCCTGGCGCGCAAAGACAAGATCGTAAAGAAGCATGCACTGGGGATTGCCAGCCTGTTCAAAAAACATAAAGTTGAAACAATTACCGGCTGGGGAAAGATTGCCGGGCCGGGCCGAGTTTCGGTTGAAAAGGACGGCAAGATAACCGAAATCGAGACCACGAATATATTGCTCGCTACGGGCTCGGAGGCGCGCTCTTTGCCCGGCGTTGAAATCGATGGAAAAACGGTTCTGACGAATCGCGAAATTTTGGGTCTGCAAGAGATTCCGAAGTCGATGATCGTGGTGGGCTGCGGAGCAGTAGGCGTCGAGTTCGCGTCGATTTTCCGCACATTTGGTTCGGAAGTCACGCTGCTGGAGGCAGTCACGCGTGTGGTGCCGCTTGAGGACGAAGAAATTTCGGCCGAGTTGCACAAGGCGCTGACGAAAAAGGGAATGCGGATCGAGCTGGAAGCAAAAGTGGAATCTGTGAAGAAGAATGGCACCGGCGCGACCGTCACGTACAAAGACAAGGCTGGGAAATCGCAGACGATCAGTGCGGAGAAAGTCTTGATTGCCGTGGGACGGCGTCCACTCACCGAAAATATCGGATTGGAAAAAACGAAAGCGAAACTCGAGCGCGGTTTCATTATCACGAACGCGTATCTTGAAACGAACGAGCCTCATCTCTACGCTATCGGAGATATCGTTGCGGGGCTACCGCAGCTTGCGCACGCCGCTTCGATGGAGGGAATCATCGCCGTGGGCCGCATGGCCGGCAAAGACGTGCAGCCATTCGACCGCAAACGTTGCCCGAATGCCACGTACTGTGAGCCTCAAATCGGTTCTATAGGCCTAACGGAGAAGCAGGCGCGCGATGCCGGCTTCCAGGTGAAGACCGGCAAATTCCCGTTCATCGGGAATAGCAAAGCGACAATTCTCGGCCAGCACGAAGGGTTCATCAAAGTGGTGGCGGAAGAAAAGTACGGCGAGATACTTGGCGTGCATGCGATTGGGCCGCTTGCGACGGAAATCATCGCGGAGCCGGTCGCGGCGCTCGGCCTGGAAGCCACGTTGGACGATATGGCTGCGACTATCCATGCGCATCCGACAGTATGGGAAGCGATGGGTGATGCGTTCAATTCCGTCCGCGGTATGGCGATTAACATCTAGTTTCGACCAAAAACCTAACGTGAACCAAAACGAGAAAATCTGCTGGGAAGTAAGACTTGGGCTTATCCCTTATGAGCTGGCGTACGATCTGCAGCGGAAGCTCGTTCAGGCGCGAAAAGAAGACGCAATTCCGGATGTGCTGCTACTCTGCGAGCACCCGCATGTGATTACGCTGGGGCGCAATGGCCAGCCCGAAAACCTGCTGGCATCGAATCATTTGCTGGCGCAGATGAATGTTGAATTTCACGCTACGGACCGGGGCGGCGATATCACCTATCATGGTCCCGGACAAATCGTGGGTTACCCGATTTTGGATTTGGCGAAGCACCGGCGCGACGTTCGCTGGTATGTTAACCAGCTCGAAGAAGTAATGATTCGCGCGACGGCGGATTTTGGCCTAGGTGCCAAGCGCGTGGAAGGCCAGCACGGCGTTTGGATTGATACGGGCGCTTCCACGACAGAAGAAAAGCTTGGCGCGCTGGGAGTGCATTTGAGCCGCTGGGTTACTTCACACGGGTTCGCGTACAATGTCTCGACCGATCTGCGTTACTTTGATTTGATCGTGCCATGCGGCATTGCGGGAAAGCGCGCAATTTCCCTGGAACGGGCGCTGGGCAGGCATTTGGACTCGGAAGAAGTGAGACGAAACTTCATTTTGCATTTTGGGGAAGCTTTCGAACGCACGATGATTTCTGTTTCAGCAAGCGAACTTGAACAAGCCTTGGCCGGCGAGGAGTTTTCAGCCGGAGCGCATGTGCGCGAGCGAGAGAATGTGCCGGCGGGAGCAGCAAAAGGGAGCGAGGCATGAGCAATCCGCTGACGCGAGAACAATATCTCGAGCTGTATTACTTCATGCAGCTCAACCGCCAGCTTGAAGAACGTATGGTACGTCTTTTCCGGCAGAACAAAATTGTCGGGGGACTTTACTCGAGCCTAGGCCAGGAAGCTGTTTCCGTGGGGAGTTGTTATCCTCTGGAGAAAAAGGACTGGATTGCGCCGATGATTCGAAATATCGGCGCGCTACTGGTAAAGGGCGTCCCGCCCCGCGACATCTTCACCCAGCACATGGCGAAATACACTTCGCCCACACAGGGTAAAGACGGCACCAGCCATTTCGGCGATTTAAAAGTGCGCCACATTGTTTCGCCCATTTCGATGCTCGGTGATTTGATTCCGGTGATGACGGGGGTGGCTATGGCCGGCCGCTACCTGGGCCAGAATATCGTCGCGCTCACTTGGATCGGCGACGGCGGCAGTTCCACGGGCGCGTTCCATGAGGGTCTGAATTTGGCTGCACAGCAACGCGCGCCGTTCGTGCTGATTGTGGAGAATAACCAGTGGGCCTATTCCACTCCGGTCTCGCGCCAGGTGCCGGTGAAAAATCTTGCCGACCGCGCGGTGGCTTACGGAATTCGAAGCTGGATTGTGGATGGAAACGACGTCATCGCGGTGTACAACGCGGCGAAGGAAGCGGTGGACGAGTGCCGCGCAGGACGCGGGCCTGCGTTAATCGAAGTGAAAACGATGCGCATGAGAGGCCACGCGCAGCACGACCCCGCCGAATACGTTCCGAAGCAGATGTTCGACTATTGGAAGGCGCGCGATCCTATTGTGCTTTACGAAAAATATCTAACCGAGAACAAAATCTGGGACTCGAAGGCGAAAGCTGAAATAGACGCGCGCATCGAGCGCGAGCTGGACGTGGAACAGAAATTTGCGGAAGAATCGCCCATGCCGCCGCCGGAATTGGCTGAAGAAGGTGTGTACTGCGACGGTTGCCACGAGATTGAAGCCACATGGCAGCGTCCGAAGGCGGAACTCACGCCGCCGGCATGCAGTATCGATCCGGGCTGGCAAGTGAAAGATTATGGCTCGTACGCCGAAGTTGAAGCCATCACGAAACAAATCGCGGCACCGGTAGTGAGCGGCGGCGGGAACGGGTCGAAGGTTGCTAAGCCAGTGGTGAAATCGGGAGGCAAGCCTCCCCAAAACCAACGGCCGCGGCTTGCGGAGCCTGAAACACCGGATATTCCGCGCGTGCCGTTTGGCCGCGGACCTAAGGATAAGTCGGTGCGCGAAACTCAGAATCCTCGCGACAGACATCAGAATCCACGCGACAAGCGAGGAAGACGCTGACATGGCCCCCATTACAATGATTGAGGGAATCCGGCAGGCCATGTTCGAAGAGATGGACCGCGATCCAGCCGTAGTGGCTATTGGCGAAGACATCGGCGTGTACGGCGGAGCGTTCAAGGCCACCGAAGGGCTGCTTGCGAAATTCGGCCGCGAGCGCGTGAT
>PLZZ01000115.1:10748-12249 GCA_003153585.1 Acidobacteriota bacterium
GGGCCGTTTCATTCGGCGAACCCGGAGATGTACTTCATGCACACGCCGGGGCTGAAGATCATTTATCCTTCCACGCCGTCAGACGCCAAAGGCTTGTTGAAGTCCGCGATACGCGACAATAATCCGGTGCTGTTTTTCGAGCACAAATTCTTATACCGCCGAATCAAGGAAGAAGTTCCCGAGGGCGATCACCTGGTTCCCATCGGGAAAGCCATCGTTCGCCGTGAAGGCAGGGACCTGACCATCATCAGTTACGCGGCGATGGCGCACACGTCCATGGAAGCTGCGGAGCAATTGGCGAAAGAGGGCATCGAAGCGGAGGTGATCGATTTGCGCACGCTGCTCCCGCTGGATCGTGAGACCATCCTCACTTCGGTGAAAAAGACGAACAAGCTTCTGATCGTCCACGAGGACACGCGCACCGGAGGCATCGCGGGAGAAATCGCAGCCATCGTGTGCGAAGGAGCGTTCGAAGATCTCGACGGACCCATCGCGCGGGTGACCGGTCTCGATACACCCGTGCCGTATGCGCCTACGCTGGAAGAGAGATTTCTGCCGAATACAGAAAAGATTGTCGCGGCCGCGCGCGAATTGGCAAAATACTGAGGAGGCAAGCGCTCTGACATGGGAAAAACCAAGGGCTTAAACAAGGCGGAGTTTGAAGTCGGCAATGAGGTGCGCATCGCCGACCGCGCGTTCCTGGAAAGCTTCATGGAAGCCGGCCAATATCACAATGAACTGGAGCCGGAACAGCTCGAATACGCGGGCCGCACGGCCAAGGTGAAAGAGGTGTCATTTTTCCACGGCGGAGACGAGATATACACACTTGAGGGAGTGCCGGGCGTGTGGCACGAAGAATGTCTCGCCGCGGTCTGAGTTTGGAAATCACAGGAGAATACCATGGCTGTTGACGTCATCATGCCCCAGATGGGGGAGAGCATTTTCGAAGGCACCATTACTAAATGGTTGAAAAAAGCCGGGGACAAGATCGAGCGCGACGAGCCGTTGTTCGAGATCTCGACGGATAAAGTTGATGCGGAAATTCCCTCGCCTTCTGCCGGGGTGCTAAAAGAAATTAAAGTTAACGAAGGGCAGACAGTGCCGATACAGACTGTCGTGGCCGTTATTGAGACCGACGGCGCTGGGGCCCAATCTGGAGCGCCTGCCGGTGCGAAATCCGATGCGCCGCCTGCGACCGCAGCCGGCGCTAAATCCAGTGCTCCAGCGAACGTTTCAGCCGGCGCGCCGCCAGCGTCCAAACCGGAAGTAGCGAAGCCGTCGCCTTCTAGAGAGGTCGCCGCGCAGAAGCCCGCGGTTACGGCGAGCGGTGAAAAAGTGCGCAGCTCCCCGCTGGTGCGGCGAATTGCACGCGAGCACGATGTGGATCTAAGCCAAGTTCCCGGCAGCGGCGCAGGCGGCCGCGTCAGCAAGAGCGATATCCTGGCCGCGGTGGAAGGCGGCGCTTCGTCGGCTGCTCCCTCACGAGCGGGGTCGGCTCCGT
>PLZZ01000034.1 GCA_003153585.1 Acidobacteriota bacterium
TCGCCGAGATCATCGAGTAAATCATGAGAGAAATAATCACATTACAGTGCAACGACTGCAAGAACCGGAACTATACGACGACGAAGAACCGGAAGAAGCATCAGGACCGGTTGGAGACGTCGAAGTTTTGCAATACTTGCAGGAAGCATACGGGGCATAAAGAAGTTAAGTAGAGGTCTGGATTCTTGGCCTGCGGAGGCGCCGTGGCAACGGCGGACGGGACTTGGTTTTGTTACATGGTTCGCTGCAAGGACGATTCTCTGTATATCGGAATTGCGAAAGATCCGGACGAACGGATCAAGCGGCACAATTGGGGCGTTGGCCCAGGGTTCACTGAGAAGCGTCGGCCTGTGACATTGATTTGGAGTCAATGCTGCGGTTCTTCGGAGGCCGCGCGGTAGAGAGAGAAAGAAATTAAGGGCTGGAGCCGACGGAAGAAGCTCGAACTGGTGGACAGACCGTCGTCGGTTGGTGCTTAGGGCAAGCCCTTCGAATCGGTAGGCGGTGCTTAGGGTAAACCCTTCGATCCCGCCACTGGCGGGCTCTCAGGGTAAAGGGGAGTAGGTTCAACGGTAGACCATCGGTCTCCAAAACCGAGAGTGGGGGTTCGAATCCCTCCTCCCCTGCCAGATTAGTGCGGCGGGAACGGACGGAGTAGCGTAGTTCTGCAGGTTTAAGGCGGTCGTTGAAATGGCGCAAGCGGAAAAAACGAATCGGGAAGAAGCTGCACATCGCGTAAGCGGGTTTTCGCTGCTGGAGCCTATCGGCAAGCTGGGGGGCTACCCGCGGAAGCTGCACTCATTTCTTCACGATGTGCGCATCGAGATGCGGCAGGTGAATTGGCCGACGGGTTCGGATGTGGTGTCCACGACGGTGGTGGTCACCGTGACGGTGGCGTTTTTTGGGATATTTTTCTTTTTGGTTGATCGAGGCGTTGGAGAATTAATTAGACGGGTGCTCGAATACTTTCAGAAATAGGATCGCTAATGTCAAAGCAGTGGTTCATCGTCCACACATACTCGGGGTTTGAGAAAAAGGTGAAGGAAAGCCTGGAAGGGCGTGTGGCNNACGGACAAAATCGGGCAAATCATTATCCCGACTGAGTCCGTGGTGGAAGTGCGCGGCGGCAAAAAAGTGATTTCGCCGCGGATGTGCTATCCGGGCTACGTGCTGGTGGAAATGGATATGGACGACTATACCTGGCACGTGGTGCGTTCGACGCCGCGGGTGACCGGGTTTGTGGGTTCGGGACAGACTCCGTCGCCGCTGACGGAAGAAGAAGTACAAAACATTTTGAACCGGGCTACGACGACTGCGGATAAGCCGAAGCCGAAGTTGTCTTTTGACCGCGGTGAAAAGGTTCGTATCGGGGAAGGGCCGTTTGCGAATTTTACGGGCGTGGTGGAAGAAGTGAATTCAGACCGCAGCACGCTGAAAGTTTCGGTCACAATTTTTGGCCGCTCGACGCCGGTAGAGCTAGATTTCGCGCAAGTGGAAAAAGTCGCGTAAAGATTGCGATGGCGCAGCTCATTGCGTGAGCGCGCATAGGAAGTAAGGACAAACATGGCGAAGAAAATTCAATCTACTGTGAAGCTGCAATTGCCGGCGATGAAAGCTACTCCGGCGCCGCCCGTGGGAACGGCACTGGGCCCGCACGGCGTGAACATCATGGATTTCTGCAAGCAGTTTAATGCGAAGACGTCGAAAGAGCCGGACGGGATGATCATTCCCGTGCTGGTGACGATCTATAGCGACCGGACGTTTACGTTCATTTTGAAGACGCCACCGGCTTCCGAGCTTTTGAAGCGCGCAGCGGGGATCGTGAAGGGTTCGCCCGAGCCGAACCGCCAGAAAGTGGGAAAACTTTCGCGCAAGCAAGTGGAAGAGATTGCCAAGATGAAAATGCCGGACCTGAACACGATGAATTTGGACGCCGCCATCCGGTCGATTATGGGTACGGCGCGCAACATGGGCATCGAAGTCAGCGAGTAATTCCAGGCAGGAGAAGACACGATGGGCCGCAGCGCAAAGATTGGTGGAAAGAATATAGATCGCGCCCGCAAGCTGGTGGAAGCGCGACCGTACAAACTCGAAGAAGCCGCGGAGCTTCTGCGCAAGGCGCACTTCGTGAAGTTCGACGAGACGGTGGAACTGGTGCTGAACCTCGGAGTGGACCCGAAGCAGTCGGACCAAATGGTTCGCGGCACGGTGGTTCTACCGCACGGGCTGGGAAAATCGAAGCGCGTGCTGGTGATCGCGAGCGGCGACAAAGTGCACGAAGCGCAGGAAGCGGGCGCGGATTTCGTGGGCGGCGAAGACATGGTGCAGAAAATCCAGGAAGGCTGGACGGACTACGACGCCGTAATCGCGACGCCGGACATGATGAAGTCCGCCGGACGTCTGGGAAAAGTTCTGGGCCCGCGCGGATTGATGCCCAACCCGAAGACGGGAACGGTAACTTTTGAAATCGCGAAGGCAGTGAAGGAAATCAAGGCGGGCAAAGTGGAGTTCCGACTGGATAAGACCGGGATCATCCACTCGCCTGTGGGCAAGATCAGCTTCACGGCGGCACATCTGGCGGGGAATGCGCATGCTTTGCTGGCGGCGATTTTGAAAGCGAAACCTGCCGCAGCGAAGGGCAAGTACATCAAGAAAATGACGCTGACCTCGACGATGGGTCCGGGCGTTCCGATCGATAGCGCAGAAGCGGAATTGGCTGTAGCGGTCGCAGCGTAGCAGGAGAAAGCCATCAAGGAGTTCGGCATGAAGAAGAAGGCCGAAAAAGTAAAGCAGTCAGAAGAGCTGAAGATTCAGCTGGCGACTGTTTCTACGGTGATCCTCTCGACGTTCAAGGGAATCACGGTGGAGCAGGACACCAAGCTTCGCCGCACGGTGCAAGCGGCCGGTGGACATTATCTGGTGGTGAAGAATACGGTGGCTGAACGCGCCGGCGCCGGAACTCCGGCAGAGGCGTTGCTTAAGAATCTAAAGGGCACGAACTCGATTGCGTACACCAAGACTGATCCGGTTGCGCTGGCAAAAATTCTGACCAAAGTAGCGAAGGATGTTCCGGCGTTTCAGTTTCGCGCCGGATGGGTAGAAGGCCGCGTTATTTCGATTCAGGAAATTAACCAGCTAGCCTTGCTGCCAAGCAAGGAAGAGCTGATCAGCAAGGTGATGTTCCTGTTGAACGCTCCAGCGCAGCGTATCGCAAGTGTGCTGGCGGCGGTTCCGCGCAATCTTGCAGTGGTGACGAGTGAAGCAGCGAAGGCAAACAAGTTCGGACCGGGCGGCGACGCTCCGGCACCTGAAACGGCTTAGTACGCATCTAAAGTAGTAAAAGAAAAGTTTTTATCTCGCAGGGGAGGGTAGGAAAAGAAATGGCCAGCAAAGTGGAATCGATTCTGGAAGAAATCAAGGGTTTGACGCTGCTCGAAGCTTCCGATCTAGTCAAGAAGATGGAAGAAGCTTTCGGGGTCTCAGCGGCAGCAGCGGCGCCGGCGATGGCAGCGGGCGGCGGTGCGGGCGCGGGAGCAGCGGGCGCGGCTGAGGAGAAGACGGAATTTACCGTTGTTCTCACCGAAGTGGGCGCCAACAAGATCAACGTGATTAAGGCGGTTCGTGAAGTTACCAGCCTGGGCTTGAAAGAAGCCAAGGATCTGGTTGATGGCGCCCCGAAGACGGTGAAAGAAGGCGTCAACAAAGAAGAAGCCGCCACGATCAAGAAAAAGTTCGAAGACGCTGGGGCGAAGGTCGACGTTAAGTAGTGCCGCCCGGCTGCGGCCCGCAGGTTGGGCTGCGAAGGAATTCGCTTTCACGCGCGCTCCTTTGGAACTGGAACTTCAAAAATCGTCCTTCCCGGACCGACGGGGCGGGTGTCTATCCGCGTCGTCGCATTCGGCGTAACCCTGAAGAGGTCAATCGATGAGCAATCGAAACGGTAATCGCGCTACTCGGGAACGAGAGCGTCTGGACTTCGCCAAAATCAAGACGACGGTCCAAATTCCGAACCTGATTGACGTACA
>PLZZ01000234.1 GCA_003153585.1 Acidobacteriota bacterium
GCAGCGTCCGAATTGCCCAGGGCTTTTTCGAGAAGGCCCAGGTTGAACCAAACGCGCGGATTCCGAGGATCGCGCTCAGCCGATTTCGACAGGATCGGCCGCGCTTCGTCAAATCTCTGCATATTCAGCAGTGCGATTCCCGCGTTCACACAGCCAACATCGGATTGCGGTTCCAGAATGCAAGAACGCTGAAATTTCCCCAGCGCTTGTTCGAATTGTTGGCGGTTCATCAGCGCCACGCCGAAATTATTTTCGCGTATGATTTGCGCGTGCGAAGCGGCCCGTGCCTCTTCTTGCTCGGCGGGGGTTGCGTCAGCGGATTTCGGCGTGCGGGCGCGCTTCATTTGCCGCCCCGCACCGGAAAGAACGCCGGCGGGCGCGCCTGTTATCACCAGCAAAGCAATAATTGTGCGGGCCAAAGGTAGCGGCGACTTCAATCGCGTCATGCAATCCTCAGAAGAAGTATCCAAGCCATTCTAGCGTTTCGCGAGCGGCTTTGCCGCAATTGCGCCGCGGCCCTCTTCCACGGTCACGATCTGATCCGCCGCCACATTTTTTAAGTGATCCGATTGCCCGCTCGGCCATCGAATTTCGACGGCGTCGGCCTGTGTATGCGAGGCGAGCCCGAAAGTCACAATCAGCTCGCTTGAGGACAAATAGCTCGACCCACTGCGTAACATCTGCGCTTGCGTGTCATTTCCAGCGGTCACACGCACGACAGCGCCGATTCCGTCGCGATTCGATTTCGTTCCAGTTAGCTTGATTCGCAAGCTATGATTCTTCGTACCAGCATTGCGGAACAAAGCAGCAGGCCCGCCATTGGTTGCTACAAGCACATCGAGCGCGCCGTCATTATTGATATCGCCGTAGGCCGCGCCTCGTGCCACGCGGGGCGCGGCGAAAGACACCCCAGCGGATGCCGTCACCTCTTTGAATTTCCCATTGCCGAGATTATGAAAAAGGTGCGGCGGCTCCGCGTATCGCACGCGAGGTTGCACGCGTTCGATGGCGTCTTCAATATGGCCGTTCGCAATATAGATATCCAGCCAGCCATCGAGGTCGTAGTCAAAAAAGAAACACCCGAATCCAAGCGTCAGCAAACTCGCGTGGCCCACGTCCGATTGAGGCGCGTCGTCCACAAACAGCCCATTGCGCTCGTTATGGTAAAGTGCAAGCATCTGGTTCGAAAAATTCGTGATGAGCACGCTCGGATATCCGGAACGATCGTAATCTCCGGCGTCCACGCCCATTCCGGCGCGAGCGATTCCGTCCTCGCTGTATCCGATGCCCGCTTGCACGCCTTTTTCCGAAAATGTTCCGTTTCCGTTATTTATGTAAAGCTTGTTCGGCTGCGTATCGTTGCTTACCAAAATGTCCGGCCAGCCGTCCTGATTCGCGTCGAGAATTGCCACGCCCAGGCTCTTCGAGGTCGGGTCGTACAGCCCGGCTTTCTGAGTCGCATCCTCGAACGTTCCATCTCCACGATTGTGCCAGAGACGTATCGAACTCCCCTTATAAGGTTCCGGCGTGCAGTACGATTTTGTTTTTCCGTCGAGCGCGCAATAAATATCGTTCTCTGGCGACCACTGCACGTAATTTGCGACTACCAGGTCCAGATGCCCGTCACGATCGTAGTCCACCCAGGCGGCGCTGGTGCTGAATTCGTTCGGCCCCCACAGTCCGGCCTTCTTCGTCACATCCGTAAATGTTCCATCGCCGTTGTTGTGAAACAAATGGCTCTGCCCGAGCGCGGTGATGAAAATATCGTCGTAACCGTCGTTGTCGAAATCGCCGACGGCGACGCCCATGCCATACATCTCCGTGGCGAGTCCGGCCTTCTGCGTGACATCAGTAAAGGTTCCGTCGTGATTGTTGTGGTACAGCGCGAGAGTGGTGTGGCGGCCAGGGTGCCCTGACCACGCAGTGCCGTTCACAAAGAGAATGTCCTGCCAGCCGTCGTTGTCGTAATCCAGAAACGCCACGCCTGGGCCCATCGTCTCAGGTAGCCACTTTTTGCCGAACGCGCCGCTATTGTGAACGAAGTGAATTCCGGCGGCACGCGTCACGTCCTCAAAATGCGTTGCAGATCCGCTAGCGGACGGCAGCGTGCTCTTTTGCGGCGCGCCCACCGCTACGGTTAACTCAGTGGCAGCAAAGAAAATCACTAGAGCGCTCGCAGCGCACGCTGCAAAGATCCATTTCCGGCGCGGGCGCTCGTTCTTCAATCGGAATCCTTCGCCCGGCCGGAGACGCCCTGATATTTCGCCGCGTTATTTTTGTGCTTCGGTTCTAGCGCAGAAACGTGCTCGTGTATCGGCTGCCGTTCCACATTGTCGTCCCGGTGCGTTCGCAAGTAAGGCCCCGTCAGCGTTTGCGCTGACTCGTCGGCTTTGAAACGCAAATAGCGCTTTTGAAACTCGCTCGCGACGTCCGGGCGCCCGAGCCCCGTATTGCACAGCATCAAATTGTAGTTCGCTTCCAAATCTTCGGGATCGATTGCGAGGGTTGCGTCAAATTCCTTTACCGCATCAGCATATCGCCGTTGCAGAAAATAGATGCGCCCAAGATCGTCGTGCACCACTCTATCGCGCGGATATTGCGCCAGGACTTCGCGCAGGTGCTCGGCGGCTTCATCATAGTGGCCTTCGTTACGCAGCGCCTTCGCGTAGAAAAAATGAGCCCGCGCAAGGTGCGGACTCAGCGCTAGTGCGTGCTCGAGCGCTTCGCGAGCAGCCGCCAAATGTCCTTCCTGGACNNTCAAGTCGCCCTGCTGAAATAGCCCGATGCCGTAATCATTCCACCGCGTCCAATCTTCGCGGCTCAGAACCACCTTGGGTTCAGGTTCCGCGGCCTTTTCGCCCAATACATTTAAATCCACACTAGTTTCCGCCATCACTACAATAGGCAGCGCGGGGATGCCCTTGGCGCCCCCCGGCATCTTCGCTGGATCGCCGGTGAAAACATAATGAGCGTCGTCAAAATTCGGCGATGGCTCAGCGCTTGGTTCCTTCGGATCGCGCGTACCAGCAAAAGAAAACTGCGTATTCCACCAGGAAAACTTGCGGTAGTTCACTTCGGCGGTGACATGTACTTTCCCACTGGCGTTCGACGGAATTTGCAGCCGGTAATGTACCGTGTCCGCGGCGCCCGGCGGAATCAGATGGACGTAAACCACCGCGCGCGTAGCCCAAGCGTTGCGCTTGTTGATCGGGTTGCCATGGCCGTCGATTTGCAGCGAACGGTAAAAATGCGCGCCGGAATCGACCGGACCTTTTCCATCATCTTCGGCACGGCCACTCCAGAAAATTGTGTTGCCCGCGTCATCAACAGCTTTTAGCTCAACCCAGCAATCGAAGGCATCCACCGTGCCGCCGGGGAAGAAATGCCCCAGCTTGCGCGTGCGCACCACCGCATCCACGCGATATGTCTTTCCGCGGCGCACCGACGCGGTAGTGCGGTTCAGCGGAGCTGTTAGCAACGCGACCGGCGTCGCGGATTCTTGCGAAGCATTCGCTGGAATAGACGCCTCCGCTTCCTCGCCTACGGCAAAAGTCGTTGCAAGTTTAGGCGGGAGCGGATTCACCGAAGTCCCTGCATTCGCTTGGCTCAGGGCACCGGCCGCCACCGCGGTGCTTTCCGGCGATATCGCGAAAATATCAATACTCACTTCCTGGTCCGCAAGAAACTTTTCGGTTTCATTCAACTGCGCGGCGTCATCATTCACATACGGAAGGGCCGAGTTTGCGGCAACGAAGCGGTGCGAATGCACTTTGCCGGCGACATTTCCGGCATCCCCAGAAGGCGTCATCTGCATATGGCAGTCCGCGCACGACTGCGATTTGGCCGGATAATAAAACGACCGCGCGCCTTCGCCCGAAACGCCGCTCGCTTGCCAGTTATCGTATTCGTTGAAACCGCGCACCCAGCGGTAGTGATTTACCGGGACATCGAGATGTACTTTGTGACAGGTTGAGCAAAACTCCGCCGTCTGTGTCCGCATGAAAGGTTTTAAGAAAACGCGCCGATGCGGCTCGGGATTCAACTCGGTCAGAAAATCGTGCAGTCGCCGGACTAGCGGATTCTTGCTCGCGGCCAGGCGATGCAGTGCCGGGTACTCCAGCTGGAAATCTCCCTGACCCATCGTGCTTTTCACTTTCGCGATCGAATGGCACATCATGCAGCCGAGGCCGGCTTGGCCCGCGGGCGTATTTTCAACTTCGCGGATCGGCCGGTCAAACATGCCGCTATAAAGCAGCGCGGGATCGTGGCATCCGGCGCACCACTTCGACGGTTTTACTCCGACNNTTGCCATTCCTTGTAAATGTCTGCGTGGCAGCGCTGGCAGGAATCGGATTCGGTAAAATAATTCGCGGGAATTTGCCCGCCGTGGGCCGTCTGGGCGGAACTCGGAAAAAAAGGACCGCCCGGGCCATCGCCTTCGCCGTCCATGGAAGCCGGCGCGATCGCAGGATTCTCGATCCGGTGACCGCGTTCCCAGGAAGTGGTCCGTATCCAGCGAGCGCCGAAAACAACCAAACCTGCCGCAAGTAAAAACATCGCGCCGCGGACCAAGCCCGCCGCCGGATTCCTCGCAAAAAACCCGCGCTTGCCCGCCCACGCGGATGCCAGCAGTGCGCCGCCAGCCACGCACGCTCCGATATGCGTATACAGCAATGGCCATTCGTCGCGGCGCGTGCCGGTTTTTATTAGCACGGCTCCGAGCACGCCTCCGATCGCAATTAAAATCCAGCCGATACGGGACGTCGTTGAACCACTGCGCAAAATTCCGCGCAGCGTGAATACCAGAAAAATCAGAAGTACAATCCCCGCCAGCAGATGAAGTATTACCGCTGCAAAATACGGGATGTTCGCTGCGGGCCACACGAAAAGATATGCGGCCGTCACGAACAAAATGGCGAGCAACATCATAGTAAGCCGTCTCATCGCGCGATCCGCGATGTCGGGACTAAAGGGATTTTTGGTGTGTGCAAGGTTCTTGGATTCCAGTCGAACGCAAAATTCTCGCCCTAAGTTGGAAGCCTGTCAATCGCGGTTGATTCCCCCTGATGGAGCCGAATGCATCGATCGCGTGATAGACTCGGCGGCTCGCGAAATAGGAGAAAGGTCGGAGTGGACGACGTCGTTTACATCTCGCTCACTGAAATGGCTGAAGGCGTACGCGCCAAGAAATTATCTCCCATTGAATTAGTCGACGCGCACCTGGCCCGAATCTCGCAGTTGAATCCAAAGCTGAACGCATTCGTCAAGGTCGATGAAAAGCCAGCGCGCGAACAAGCGAAGTCTGCGGAGGCCGCGCTCAGCTCCAGTGCAAAATCAAATTCTATCGGCCCGCTCCACGGTGTGCCAATCTCCATTAAGAGTTCTATCGACGTCGCGGGCTTACCATGCGAATGCGGCAGCATCTTAAGGAAGGGAAATGTTCCTCCCGAAGATGCACCCCTGGTGAAAAGGCTGCGGGCGGCGGGTGCGATCATCCTGGGAAATACAAACGTGCCGGAATTTCTGATGGCATACGAAACCGACAACCTGCTCTATGGGCGAACGAATAACCCTTGGGATCTTTCGCGCACGCCAGGCGGCTCAAGTGGCGGCGAAGCGGCGGCCATCGCGGCGGGTTGCTCCGCCGGAGGAGTGGGCAGCGACGGCGGAGGATCGATTCGCATTCCAGCGCACTACACTGGAATTTGCGGGCTGAAACCTACTCCCGGCCGCATTCCTTCCACCGGGCATTTCCCCGGGTCCGCGGGTCCGTTTGCGCAACTCGGAGTCGTTGGTCCCATGGCGCGCACGATTCGAGATGTCGAGAGACTGTTTGAGGTGATGGCTGGACCGGATCCTGGTGATCCGGCGTCTGCTCCGGTTCCATTGAGGCGTTGGAGCGAGCGGGAAATTCGGAAACTCGGAGTGGCCCATTTTGTAGACGACGATGCGACCCCCGTCACTCCTGAAACCGCCGCAGCCGTGCGCGCGGCAGCCGAAGCGTTGCGGGCCCAGGGGTTTCACGTGACGGAGTGGCGTCCTCAGAATCTCGACCGGGTGTGGCAACTCTGGTGGAATCTGTTTGGGCGCGCGGGTCAAATGGCCTTTGCGCCGACAATCGAAAGTCACGAAGCGGAGTTGAGTCCCATCTTGCTCGCATTTCGCGCGAAAGTTTCCGAACTGCCTCCGCTCACCGCGCAGGAACTCTTGAACACGCTTCTCGCTCGCGACGTGCTCCGCGCCAACCTGCTGTCAATGATGGAAGAGTTCCCCATCCTTATATGCCCGGCGTGCGCCGTGCCGGCGTTCCGCCACGGCGAACGGGAATGGACGGTACAAGGGCGCAAAGTGGAATATTTGAAAGCGATGAGCTATTCGCAGTGGTTTAACCTTCTGGGGAACCCCGCAGCGGTCGTTCCGGTAGGCCGCTCTCCAGAGGGCTTACCAATCGGCGTGCAGATCGTTGGCCGCCCGTGGGAAGACGAAGCCGTGCTCGCGGTCGCTGCGAAAATTGAAGATGCATGCGGCGGCTTCCGTCGCCCGCCGATCTAACTTTGTGAGAGTTCCACGGCTAGCTCGCGGTGTTGGCGCGGGCGATTAGAAGGATCGCGAGGATATAAAAAATGAACATCATCGCGAGGAAGGCTTTTGCGCGCTTGTTTGCTCCGGCGAACTCTTTCCATACGAAGATGCCCCACAGCGCCGCGACCATCGGCGCTGATTGGCCGATGGCATAAGAAATTGCCACGCCGGTGAAGTTTGCGGCCACCAGGTTGAAAACAGTTCCGGTGGTCCAGATCGCTCCGCCGATGAGGCCAAGCAAATGGCCGCCGGTGGGGCCGCGAAAAAATCCGCCGAAGCCGACCGGCGCGCCCACTAGCGGTTTCTTCATGAAATAAACATTCCAGACAAAGCAGGAGAGCAGAGCGCCACCGGTGAGGAACACCGCAATGCTGTAAGGCCCAAGGGTGTTTCCGTGCGTGAGAGCGCGAGTGGAGAAGGGAGCCCACAGTCCCATCAACACGCCGGAAACGACGCAGGTGACGATGCTTTTGCGCGAGACTTCTTTGCCCTTGCTTACTTCGCCATACGCTTTGCCGTCGAGAATTACCGCGACGACGGCGCACAGCACTCCGGCCGCCAGCATCCTGACATCGCCCTTCTGCTGCTGAACGTAACTCAGGGCCACGCCGACCACCAGGGCGATGCCGATCGCAACGGGGAACGCGGTTGCCAGTCCCGCCATATCGATCCCAGCGACCAGGAGCAGGTTTGCGAGGTTGAAAATCACACCGGCAAGCAAAGCCCAACCGATATTGGAAGCGTCGGCCGCGTGCACGTTGTTCAAGAAACTTGACGAATCATTTCCGGCGCTACCTATCGTGAATGCAAAAACCAGCGAGGTGAGAAAAATTCCAACAGCGTAGTCCCAGTAGAACAGTTCGAAACGGTAGTTCTTCACGCCTTTGAACGTATTGGCCCAGGAGCCCCAGCAGATTGCACTGGTTACCATCATGATTAAAGCCAGGGTTGCGTCATGCGGCGTGAACATTAAATTCCTTTTGGGAGCACCAGCGCGTCATGGATGAGTTGTGCAGTGGCTGCTTATAGTTCTCTCGCGCTACGCGCGTCAAGCGAAAAGGCAAACTGCGAATGCTATACTTCGCCCATGTTTCATAGATTTCTTTTCTGCGGGTTTCTCTTGCTCCTTGGAACCTCTCCGGCAAACGCGCAGGCGCGTTTGCAGCAAGCGCAGGAACTGAGGCGGCAGGCCGATGCCCAAGCGTTTGCGGGAGATTCGGCCGCAGCAATTGCGAGTTACGACGAGGCATTGCGGGTCTCGCCGCACAATCTAGCCGCCGAAATCGGGCTGGCGCAAGCCTATCGCGGCGTGCACAACTATGATGAGGCGAAACGAGTGCTGGAGCGATCCCGCGCCGAGCATCCGCAGAGCGAGAAACCGCTCGCGGCTCTCGGCGATCTCGAAATCGAATTGCAAACCTACGATGCAGCAATCGCGCACCTGCGCGCGGCGCTTGCGATTGTGCCTTCCGATGTCGAGTCGCGTAACCGGCTGGCTGTGGCTTACCAGGCGAAAGGAGATTTGGACAGCGCGCTGGCGCAAATCGCGAAGGTTCTGGCGCGCGATCCCAAGAACGCTCTCGCCTACTACACGCGGGCGAAAATTTATTCCGACCGGAACCAAGACGGGGCGGCGCTGCCGGACGCGATGAAGGTCGTCGAGCTGCAGCCGCAGAATCCGCGCGGCCGATTGCTGTTGGGCAAGATTCTTTTGCGCGCACCGCAGGGCGAAAGTCCCGAACAAACCAAGGAGCGTTGCCGGCGGGCCATTGCCACGCTCGAACCTCTTCTCGAAATGTCGGCTGAGGATTCGGAGACACTGTTTTTGCTTTCGCGGGCGTACGAATGCGCCGGAGCAACAGAGCAAGCGGAGAAAATGCTGGCGGCGTTTGAAGCCTCTTCGAAGAACGATCGCGAGACGAAAGAAAACCAGACGCAAGCAAAGCATCTAGTGCAGCAGGCGAATGAGCTGGCGCTGAAGAACGATTTCGCGGGCTCTCTGGATTTGTTGCAACAGGCGATTGCGAAGGACGCAACGTATGGCGCGGCGTATTCGCAGCTGGCAAAACTATATTACTCGGCGGGCGATATTGAGAAAGCGAGCGAGTCGATTTCGAAAGCGCTGGAGCACGATCCCTACCAACCGGATTTTCTTTACGTGCAAGGGAAGATTTTCGAGAAGCAGGGAAAGCTGGATGAAGCGCTCGGTGCTTTCCAGCGGACCACGATTGTGAATCCGAAGGAATCGGACGCGTTCTTCGAAATGGGTGTGATTTACGAGCAGTGCGGAGACAGGGAACGTGCGCTGTCGGCGTATAAGAAGGCCGCGATGCTTTCGCCGCAAGATCCTGAGTACCAGCGCGCTCTGGCGGCGCTTTCAGGACACGCCGCGCGGCCTTGATTGCATTCGCAATGCGCAGCAGCGGTTGGTCGGCTTGCTCCGTGTCGTGCGCAAGAAAGAGAAGAGCAGATTCCTCGCTGCGC
>PLZZ01000167.1:0-293 GCA_003153585.1 Acidobacteriota bacterium
AGGAATGTCGGCATTTTGAGATTGGGAGAACGCAACGGCATAGCCTTCAAGTCGTCGATGGACTTCACTTGATTTTCCGGGTACTGCACGCTCACGAAATAGTTATTGCCGGTTTTTGGATCAACCCAGTAGCTGGGCGCGATCATGACGTCCGAAGTGAGCGCGGTGATTACGTTGTCCACGACTTCTTTGGGGCTGAGGCCGAGCTGGCTGGCGCGCTCGCGATTGACGGTCAGCTGCAACGCCGGATAATCCATGTCTTGCGGGATATAAACGTCCGATACGCCCGGTAC
>PLZZ01000167.1:365-27280 GCA_003153585.1 Acidobacteriota bacterium
TGCATTCCGGAGTTAGGTGTGAACAAAGCGGACAGGTCGGGAAAAACGCCGATATTTGAAACGATCGTGCTGAGGTCCGAAGGTTTGACAATTTTTCGGATGATGTCCTCAACCTGCTTCACGTAATCGTTGGTCAGTTCGATGCGAGTTCCTGTAGGCGCTTTGACGTTGATGACAAACTGCCCGGCATCCGTGCGCGGAAAGAAGGCGACGCCTATCAAGGGCGTAAACGCGAAGCACAAGAGAAAGAAAATAGCGAAGCCCCAAACAACTNNGCCGATTCTTCTTCCAGGTTGTGGACGGGCTTCAGAAAATAAGCGCAGAAAAGGGGTACGACGGTTACGGCATCAAAATAGGAAGCGAACAATGCGATCACCACGGCCAGAGCGAGAGCCGAGAATAAATATTTGCTTACCCCGAAAAGGAAAGTGACCGGAAAGAACACCACGATCGCAACCAGCATAATCGCGAGAACCGGCAGTGCCACTTCGTTTGCTCCGTTCACAGCCGCAACCTTGGGAGCCTCGCCAAGCTCGAGATGGCGGTAGATGTTTTCCAGAACTACCACCGAATCGTCAATTAAGCGGGAAAAAGCGAGCGCAAGGCCGCTGAGGACCATGCTATTGATCGTTTTGTTCGCTGAGTGAAGGACGAAAAAAGTGATCATCACAGAAAGAGGAATCGAGAGGAAAACTGCTGCCGTGGCGCGAAAGCTTCCCAAAAATATCCAAATCATGATGGCGGTAAGCAGCACACCGAGGCCGCCTTCCCGCAACACGGTTGAAATGGCGCCCTTGACGAAAACGGATTGGTCAAACACAACATGGACTTTCAGCTGCGCGGGAATATCGCGAAGAGTTTTGATCGCCTTTCGAATGCCGTCCACAACAGCGATTGTGTTGGTATCGCCGCCCTGCTTGAGGATCGGGACGTACACGGATTTTTGTCCATTCACGCGCACGATGTTGTACTGCAGAAACGAGCTGTCCACGGCTTTACCAATGTCGGAAACGAATACGGATTTCTCGCCTTCCGTTTTCAACGGGATATCGTTAATAGCCTCCGCATTCGCCACCTGCGCGTTGGTGTAAATGTTGTAGTCCATCGGGCCGATGCGAACATCGCCCGCGGGAAGGATCAGGTTTGACTGATCGATGGCGCGCACCACATCCATGGGGCTCAATTCGTGAGCTTGCAATTTCAGCGGATCCACATCGATCATGATCTGGCGGTAACGTCCGCCGTAAGGCGGAGGCACCGTAGCGCCGGGAACGCCTGCAATCTGGTTGCGGATGCTGAACTGCAAATAATCATGAAGCTGTGTTTCGCTCAAACCTTGGCCCTCTACGGTCAACAGGCACACCGGAAGACTTGACGCATCCACTTTCATCACCACAGGCGGAAGCGTACCCTGTGGCAGCCGCCGCAGGTCCGCCATGGCCAGATTTGAAATTTGGGTAACGTCCGCGTTGGCATCCGATCCAGGCTGAAAATAAATTTTAATCAGGCTGACTCCGGCCATCGATCGCGATTCCATATGATCGATACCACTGCCGAGCGTGAAGAATCGCTCGAACGTATCAGTGATATCGGCTTCAATTTGCTCGGGGGGCATTCCATTGTAAAAAGTGGCCACCAGAACCACGGGAATGTCGATGGGAGGGAACATATCCACGGGCATTTGCACCAAGGCCGTGAGTCCGAGTACACAGACTAGAAGACTCAGGACGATGATGAAGTAAGGGTGTCGTATGGAAAATGTCGGCATTGAGTTTCCTAATTCATTCCCGGAGCCGTAACGATTTGAGGCGAGACAAGCTCTCCAACTTTGAACTGATTCTGTTCGCCAAAAATGACGGTGTCGTTTTCATTCAAGCCGGACAATACCTCTGCTTCTGTGGCCGTCTGAATGCCCAGCTTGACGTCGCGTCTTTCCACTCGGTTTGAAGCGTTTACAAGAAGCACGGCGCCGGAACTGTTGCCCGTGGATTCCACTGCCTGCA
Organism: Acidobacteriota bacterium; assembly: GCA_003153585.1. GTDB lineage: Bacteria > Acidobacteriota > Terriglobia > Acidiferrales > UBA7541 > Palsa-295. The sequence goes on from PLZZ01000167.1 coordinate 2,369, forward strand.
CGGGGATGCTCAAAACGTTCAAAGCCGAGCGCAGTGGAATCTTCACGGANNGTGTGCATCGTGCGCGTTTGTGTGTCGATTTGATCGGAAAATCTGACGACTTTTCCCGTGAATGAATTTTTCGCCTGCGACACCTCGATATCCACGGTGTCCCCGACGTGAACGTCGGCGACAGCTCTCTCCGGCACGGGAATCACTAGCCGCAAGATATCGTTTTGCGAGAGCTGGCACAGAGCCAGGTCTCCCTTGTTCGAAGATGTTCCGGCGGGAAGCAGAGCGCCGGTGTAGGCGTAAATCTTGGTTACCACACCGTCAAAAGGCGCCGTGATTCGCGCGTATGCGAACATTGCCTGGTCCTTCCCCAGCGCGGCTTTTGCGGCAAGCAATCCCTGCTCCGAGGCAGCCACGGCGTCCCTCGCTGACGAAACCCCCGCGCTTGCTTCCAAATCTTTGCCTTGCGCGGTGTCAACCTCTTCCTGCGCCATCAGCTCAGGCCGCGACTTTTGCACCTCCGCGAGCCGTGTGTAGGTGAGGTGCGCGACGGTATAAGCGGACTGCGCTCGATTAAGCTCTTCGCGAGCGCGTGATAGGTCTTGGTCGCTCCGGCGAGCCCCTGCTTCGTCTTGTTGCAATTGCTGTTGCAACTCGGGAATTTCCAGCTCGGCGAGTAGTTGCCCCTTCTTGACGTGCGTGCCCCAGTCCACGTATAGCGTTTTGATGTAGCCGGAAACTTTTGCATAAACTTCAATTTCCTGCAGCGGCTCGAATTCCGAGGCGATTTCAAGAGTATTCGAAAGGCTGCGCCGCGCGACCTTTACCACCGGAGCGGTTGGGGCATGCGCCGCATCTTCGGCCTCAGCCTTGCGGGCATTTCCGCAGCCGGCCGGAATCCCCGCCAGAAATCCTGTGGAAATAAGCAGTGTGAGGTACCCGCACCTTTTATTTGTTTTCATCTGTTCACCTAAAAATCGTTAGAACTCATGTCGTTCAAAACTCGAAGAATCAAGATTCCAATCGTTTTACTGCCTCATGCAACTTTCCCAGCGTGAAGTCATCCGAGCGGCAACTTTCGATCAAGGCTCGCCTTTTTTGCAAGATGGTATTGGCTGCCGAAGGGACGCGTGCGGCTATCTCGCGCGGAATGGTTTGGACTCCGTGGAGGTCTCCTTGCATCAAATCTCCCGGTTTGACGTTCATCCCACCCACTTCTACAGTGCCTCCGAAATCGAAAACATGGGCGTAACCGTGCGACACGGAAACGTTGCCGGCAAACATTTGAAATCCCGCTCCCTGAAGAGCCCGAAGATCGCGCACCGCTCCATTGGTTACGATTCCCTGGCATCCCAGAGCCATCAGAATAGTTGCGTGGATTTCGCCTACGAACGCCCCTAAGCCGGGACTGTTGTCCACATCCTGGATCACCACGACGCGAGGTTCTGGAATTGTCTGTATGGACTGCCACCACTCCGGCCGGGCGTAATAGCTGTGTCCCTCCATCGGAGGGTCCGCGCTGCGGATTCTCGCTGTGGCGGCATAGCCCACCAGTCGTGGAAGCTCCGGGTAAATGCAGCGGATGCTCGAATTTGTAAAGCCTACGTTTCGCAGGCGTACATTAAAAGTTTCAATCGCGCTGGCTACGGTGCATGTGCTGAGCTCGCGCAACTGGCTGAGGACCTCGGGCGAGAAAGGCTCCGTATTCATGTCAACTCCTGTCGCGGAAACGGTCCGCGAAAAACTCGACAGCAGAAGGCACGCAGCTTAGCTCATAGAATTAAGCTGAGAGTGCAACTGAGAAACATACCTGTTTTAAGACCGGGAAGAAGGAGGAGAGCGATGCTGAATAGAAACAGTGACCGCGATGGAGGGAGAGGGAAGGGAAATCTCCTCGATTCCATGATTTCTCGCAGCACACGGTTGTGGCGGAATAACCTTGGCGACCGGATAGAGCGGCGCTCGCTCTAAGACTACCGGCGTCGGAGCCACTTTCATCTTGCTCGCGATATTGACGTAATGTGTGGGATTTGACTTTGCGAAATACTGGCTGTTTTTAGCGAGCGTCGACAATCCTGCGACTGCGAACAGCAGCAAGATGACCGTTGCTATTTGAAGGCTGGCCTTGAATATCCGGCTTTTCATCAGCTCGCTCATTCTTACCCTACGTATCCATTGATTATGGCCGTCCGGCGTGGTGAAAGCAAGAATGGGGATTGGGCTTGTGTCGAGGTACTGGATCGATCGGCCTAAAAAAATACGGGACGCCCGATACGCTGGGCGTCCCGCAATCGTGCGATTTGATCTAAGGCAGGTAATAACGGAACGACGTGAAAATCATATTGTCGATTCCGTGTGGCTGCGATGAAACGCCTGCTGTACCACTAGAGCCGACCCAGGTGTTGCGAACTATGTAGGAGTACTGCGGTCCCCACTGGATGCGGCCCCTGTCCCCAGCGTAAATGCGATACCAGAATCCCAACGTGCCTTCGATGATATTCCGGGCATCTCCGGCGCAGTTAGACAGCGAGCCGGGGATAAACCCAGTGGATCCGAGGACGCCGGTCGTATTAGGAGGGTTACCTGGAGTAGCCACGGGCAGCGGCTCAACATTGCATCCGTCGTTTCTGATGGAGGGCGAGCCGTACCCTTCGTGGCCAGTGGCACCGGTGACTGCATTGGTGAACGTGTAGGACGCTCGGGCCGAATATTCCCCGCCAACGTACATATAAACATCCAACTTTGGCGTGGGGTGCAATTCGATGGTGCCCAAGGCCTGATAGTTCCGGAGCAGCGCGAGTGTTCCGTCAGGACGGACCGTTGAATCCGGCAAGCCGGACGTGCCATAGCGGCCAATCCCGTTTCCGCCGAAGAAGTGAACGCCGACTTCAACCTTCTTGCTGAGCAGAGGCACGCGAGCGTTTCCGCCAATTCCACCGCCGGTCCTTGAGTTGTTAAAAGCGCCCGAGGTCGGACTGGTTGAGCCGGTTAGCAGGCACGCGGTGGCTGGAATGTCCGGGAAACTGAGATTGGGAGTGGCACCGTTGTTGAACCCACCGTTTGCGTAGTAGCATGGGTAAGCTCGATCACGGAATTCTGAAACCAACCCGAAAACTTCGAAGTGTCCCCAGCCTGGATCTGCAGCAGCCTTGAAAACGAAGTCCGGCAATTTGTTGTATGCGTACGTTCCAGTTGGATTATAAAGGCCGGAGCTGAGACCTGGAGCGCCGATGAGGAAATTGTTCAAGGTTGTGGTAGTCAGGGTAGGTGTGATCACACCGGACTGATTCCCGTCGGTGAAGCTGAGATCAGTGATCGTTGGGTTGCCGTGAACCGTCGCGGTAGTTGCAGATCCTTCCACCGAAGCTGCCACCGTGAATTTGTCCCCGAAGCTCTTGGCTACGCGGAAACTCTCCTGCCGCGCCCAGCTAAAGCCGACCGTGTACTGCGGGTCGATGGTCAGAGGCACATTCTCTCCGATTCTTCCGGGGCCGATGAGGTTGTCAACACCGTGTTTGTCTTCGGTGATTAAGCTCCACATCTGGCCGCCCGTGAAGCTCCAACCATTGTCGAATTTGGCTTGGCCAAATGCCTCCCGGAGACGAGGGACGTAGCTGTTGCTCTCATTGTTGTTCGAGGTGATGCCGGCGCCGAGGAAATCCATCTCGGCATAGCCGGTGAGCTTGACGGTGGCGAGTTTGCCTTCGACGGTCAAGTTGAGGCGCGACTGACGGGCGCTGGCGTTGAACTCCGTCGTTTGGCCTCCCGAGTTGCCGGGGAATGGGATGCTGTTGAACGAACTGCTGATATCCGACCCCTCGGCCTTATTGCGGAAAACCGTTTCTGCCGCCATGAAACCGCCAGGCGTAATGCTGACACCCTTGTAATGAATGGCCGCTGGTGATTCGTTTCCCAATTGCGGCGACCCTCCGGCCCTGCTGGTTGGTATGCCATCCACCGGAGTAGAAGCGACGCCAGCCGTGTGGCCGTCGGGGTCCGTACTGTTCGTGGTGGCGACGAAGCCCTCACGAGCGCTGCTGGAGCTGACTTCGCTCTCCAGCACTTGCATTCTCTGCTGCTGTTCCTTCAGTTGTTCGCTTTGCGCTTGTAGCAACTTGGATTGAGCTTCGATGAGATCCCGGAGTTGCTGAAGTTCGCTCTCCAGGCTCGCCGGTACCGGCTTTGCCGCATCTGTCTTTGCCGCAGGCGCCGCGGAGTCTCCAGCCTTATCCTTGTCCGCAGCGGTGGTAGTGTTGGTTGTGTTGGACGCTGTCGTATTCTTCGTGTCTCCTGCTCCGTCAGTTCCCGCCATCGCCGGCGATACAATCATGCCGAACGCCAAAAGCCACGTTACAAAAATTCGCATTCCTTCCTCCTTGAATTTCACTTCTGAATCCCTGCTTAATTCCTGAAAGTGCACTTCCGGTGCTGAACCGAAGGCTGGATTTCGAACGGCATCCATGGAAGTTGCGACCCTGGTATCCCCCCGGCACGGGACATAAATTACAGAAGATTTTCAATTTAGTCACTTCATACTATCGAGCTACCGACCGAGCAAAACTTATGGACGGCTTTACCCGCGGCACGCACCCTAGACACAAGTCGCGGCGCACGAACCTTATGCGTCCTGTTTGAATCCTCTGTGACAGGAATGTGAATTGTGTGTGACTAACCTTTCCAGCCGCCTTTTGGCATCATGTTCGCGCGCGAAAGATGCAAAGTGGTTCGAAACGGAGCAATCCTTGACGAGAGAGGTCCTGCGGGAGCGTAAGACTAGCGGACATCCGAGGAGTCTGTTGCGGGCACTTGCACCGATAATTCACTCATGCGAAAATTGCTTCCGATTCCCACCATGGCGATATCGTCTAAAGGTTAGGACGGAGCCCTCTCAAGGCTCAAATCCGGGTTCGAGTCCCGGTATCGCTACCAATACGGTACGTGTTTCCTTGCGACCGTTTCTTGCTGACTCTTTTTGACAAATCTTCATTCCCTCGATTATGTCGCGCCAGATAGGGTGCGAGATCTCGATATCGGGAGAAGGTATTCCACCGCCCGATTGGAACTGGCAGAGACCGAGGCGGCAAGTGAGCCAGACTGCAGCTCTATCAGACTGAGCTTATGGAGGAGAATTTTACTCTGCGGGATTGTGTGGAAGCGAGAAACGGGAAATCGGCCGGCCACTCGGCCCTGAGGCGTCTATAACCTGTCGTTTACTGGCACTGGGCGATGGCTTCTTCCCATGAATCCGAATTGCACATCGGCAACCGGTGCGTTTCGGAATGTTTGACGATCCACAATCCTTCACTATTCGTTAGGTAGATCAAGTGTCGGGCGTCCTCGGAATATATGCTGGTGACCCCGTCAAACGACTTGACCGTACGCGGATTCTTTGGGTCGCTCAGATCCATCAGCCTTACGCTCTGTGTCGAGGGAGTGCCTTGCCCCGATTTATCGGATTGAATCGCGATGGCGAGTCCGGCGCCGACGTCAGTCAATTTGCCTCCCGACGCTATGCGTTCAACGATCTGTGGGTTTTTCGGATCGGTGACGTTCACCACAGTGAAGTGCACGTTCTGTTGCAGATAGAGATATTGCGCCCCGTTCTCTTGTTGCAAAAAAATCTGTCTTACCGCTGATCCAGGCACTGGCAGATGCGCCAGTACAGTGGTCTTCTCTGTTGTCGCGGATTTGGACTTGTCCTGAGCGGCCGCCCGGGTGTGATTCGGCAAAAAAACCGGAGAAATCAACGCCAATACGGCGCCTGCAACAATTCCTAAACTCATTTTGCGAAGCATATGGATAATTCCTCCCCGCGAGACAGGCTCCATTCAGCTGAAATGTTCATTCTAAGCCGGCGCCCGACCGGGAACATACACCCGGCCTATTCCAAAAGCAATAGTCACCCGGTTTCGGCACTCGAAAAACCAGAAAAAACGCTTCACTACAATTGCCGTTTTATTGTATGTGGCAGGATTTAATTCCCTGTTTCTCGAAGTATTGCTGGTGGTATTCCTCGGCGCGATAAAATTCCGAAGCCGGGACAATTTCGGTCACGATGGGTTTCTTGAAGACTCCTTCCTTAACTAATACGTCTTTTGACGCGCGAGCTGCGGCTTCCTGCTGCGCATCATGGAAAAAAATAGCCGAACGATACTGCGAGCCTACGTCTGGTCCCTGGCGGTTCAACGTCGTCGGGTCATGACTCTTCCAGAAGACGGCGAGAAGCTCGAGGTAGGAAACTCTGCTCGGATCAAACTCCACCTGGACAGCTTCGGCGTGCCCCGTGCGTCCGCCGCAAACGTCTTTGTAGGTCGGATTCTTCGTGGTGCCACCCGTGTAGCCAGAGGTCACGGACGTGACCCCTTCCACCTGCCGGAATGCGTCCTCCACACCCCAGAAACACCCTGCTGCGAATGTAGCCTTGGCCATAGCTTCAACTCCCTTCACTCGATTCTGACGAAACTCCAATGCCTATGTTGCCATATTGCGCGATTCCGGTCGAGTCGGGCGCCAGCTCGGCGCACGCCCAAAGCCTGGGAGAATTCCGGCAGCGTTTTCCTTCGCTAGGCAAGTCGGGCAGCGAGCACGTGGCTGCCGTTCGTCTCGCTTGCTTGGCCGCTCTGTTCGAGAATTCTTTTCAGGAAGCCTGGGATTTCGAAGACAGCTTGATTTTTCATAGCCGCGGCATTGTCGCGATAACGCGCCAGGGTTCCAGGTTCGATCAGCTGCGCAACGGCTTTATCGATGTCGCGAAAACTGTGCAGCACAACGCCGGCTTCGTTTTCGAGAATCCAATCCGCGTTGTAACGCTCCTGAGGCAGCGTCCATGCGTTTCTTTCCACGATCACGGGAAGCCGCATCGCAAGGGCTTCGCTTAAACTTCCGGGGCCGGGCTTGCCGATAAAAAAATCCGCGAGCTGCATGTAGTAATTCACGCGGGTGGTGAATCCTTCGACAAAAACCGGGAACCGAAGCTTCCGAGCGCGCAAGGCAGTGGCAAGCTTTTCATTTTTTCCGCAGATGACGATCAACTGAAGTTCCAATGGGGACCGGTCCAGACGTTCCGCGATTTCCAAGATGATTTTGGAGCCGTGTCCGCCAAAAAGAATCAGCCCCGTCGGCAAGTCCGGCCGAAGTCCCAGCCGCTTCCGCTCATGGACGCGATCTTCCGCCGGCGCTTCGTAAAAGCGGGGATGAAGAATCATGCCGGAGGCGCGGAAGATATGGTCGTCCGAATGGCCGAGCTCATGGGCTTGCTCAACCGCGCGCTTCGAACCGCAAACGAAATATTGCTTCTGATTGGGCTCGATCCAAAAATGAGGTGGAAAATCGGCAACATCCGTAAGCACGGTGACGAATGGGCGGCTTGGAAAAGCACGATGAAAACTCTCGCATAATGCTCGGTTAAAGTGTGGCACGAATGACACAGCTATCCCCGGCTGCGTCTCCTTCCAATGGCGCTCGAGCAGGCGGACGGTAGCACGATGATAGGCTCGGATCGTGAGCTGCAGCACCTTCATGATCTGGGTGCTCCCTAGAGTCCAGCCAGTCCGCAGCATGGTGTTATAACAATCCTGTATACGTACCCCGGTGAATTTCTTGAGGATATCCAGCTCGTCGAGTAACTCCTGTAGATTTGTCAGCCGAACATCCCAAGGAAGCCCCTGCGCCCGAATGGACATTTCGAGCGCGGTAGCAGCCGCGCGATGGCCCCCGCCAGCGTCGAAGAAACAGAACTCTATTCGCTCCATGCGGGCGAAGTCTGGCAGCCGTCTAGCCGTACCTTTGCTACAGCAATGTTAAAGTTCCGATTTGCGTGTGCAAACAGTTAAGTAGCTTTATTCTCTTAAGATTAGCCTGGTTGTCATCTGCCTGTAACGCGCATCTTCTACTCTTGTCGTTGTGAAGTGCGACCTTCATGTCCACTCGTACTTTTCTGGAGCCTGCACCACCCCCTTTGCCCGAAAATTCTGTCGCGAAAGTTATAGCGATCCTGAGCAGTTATACGCTCTGCTTCGCCGGCGCGGCATGAGCCTGTTCACCCTCACCGACCATGATTCGATAGAGGGAGCGGAAAAATTGCGGCGCCATCCGGATTTCTTCGTGAGTGAAGAGCTAACTTGCAGAATGCCGAGCGGCACCGAAGCTCACCTCGGCGTGTATGACCTGAGCGAGCGGCAACATACCCAACTCCTGCGGCGGCGCAACGACCTGGTCGCGTTGCTCATGTATCTCACCGAGCGCAGGCTTTTCTTCAGCATCAATCACGTTTTCTCAAGCGTCACAGGCAGGCGCGAGGCCGAGGATTTTGAGTGGTTTCGAAGATACTTTCCGGCCGTGGAAACGCGCAACAGTCACATGCTCGAGAGCACTAACAGGCAGGCCGCGCAACTTGGAAAGCGCTGGCACAAGATCGCCATCGGCGGGAGCGACGCGCACGCCCTTCCGTCCGCTGGAAGCGCTTACACGGTGGTTCCGGGCGCACGCGATAAAGAAGAATTCTTTGCGGGATTGCGCGGCGGGATGGGGCGCGTAGCCGGAGAATCAGGCAGTTTTAGAAAACTCACGCGCGACGTGATTGTAATAGCCGCCGAAATGATGCGCGAAAAATCCTGGACCGCCTTGCTGTCGCCGCTGGCCGTACTGATCCCGGCTGTCACCTGTTTGAACTATTACCAGGAAAAAAGATTCGGCCGCCATTGGGCAGAAGAAATTCTTGGCGAATCGAACGCCCGAAAGTATCCCCGCTGGATCTCGATGCCACAGCCTGCTGCGGAGGAGTTCATATGACGGTCGCGAAATCGGTGTGGAACCAGATTCAGTCGAACGATCATCGCTTGATGCGCCGTGTGCACCGCTGGCGCGCTCCGCGTTGGTTTCGCATTTTGATGATTGTAACGACGCGGCTCGGGGACGGCTGGTTGTGGTATGCGCTCGGCATGATTCTACTGCTTTACGGCGGCGATCGCAGATTCTTGGCGCTTGGCGCAGGCGCGTCGGCTGTCGNNTTTACGGTGGCGATCGCAGGTTCTTGGCCATTGGCGCAGGCGCGTCAGCTGCCGCTGCCGGCATCTTTCTCTTCCGCGCACTCAAGCGAACGAGCCGGCGGCAACGCCCGTGCGAGATCGAACCGCACTGCTGGGCCTCGATCCTGCCGCCCGACAAGTATTCATTTCCCTCCGGACATTCCATCACTGCTTTTGCGGTCGCGCTATCCCTCGGGCTCTTCTACCCTGATCTTCAAGGCTGCTTGCTCGCGGTCGCGTTCTTGATTGCTTCTTCACGAATCATCCTGGGAATGCATTTCCTTAGCGATGTTCTGGCAGGCTCGGCTATTGGAGCCGCGCTCGGTTTCGCCAGCTTTCACATTTTCTCGGCGCTCTGATATTCCGACGTCCTGCCTGCTTATTCCCGCGCCGTCCTCCATGGAGAAGACCAGGAGGCGCAGGCTTGCCTTGGCGCGCCGCCAATTTCTCCGAGGCAATCAGAGCGTGATGAGTGCGCGTCTTCAGCGACGTACTCATGGATCACAAATCCAGAGGAAGCGGATTCTTGCCTGTGATTAAGCGCGCGGAGCGATCGAAGGTGATGTAAAGCCAAGCCCATTGCAGCAAAATTAGCAGACGGTTTTGAAATTCAACGATGTAAAGCAAGTGGATGAAGACCCAGAGCAGCCAGGCGGGCCAGCCCGAAATTTGCAGCCAGTTTAGATCTGCCACAGCTGCGCCGCGCCCAATCGTCGCGAGATTTCCCTTATCGAAATAGTGAAACGGCGGCAACTGTTTGTTTCTCAGGCGCCGCTGAATTAGCTTTCCGACGTACGCACCTTGCTGAATGGCGGGTTGCGCAACGCCCGGAAGCGGCTTGCCGGTTTGATGGCTGAAATTCGCCAGATCGCCGATAACGAAAATCTCCGGATGTCCCGGAATCGTCAGGTCCGGATTCACAACCACGCGGCCGGCATTGTCGAGCGTTGCGCCCGCTTCTTTCGAGAGGATACGGCCGAGCGGCGATGCTAGAACTCCAGCGGCCCACAGCACCGTGCGAGTAGGAATCGATTCTGTGCGGTCGCCCTCTTTGATGGTCACCGACTCGGACTGAATGTTTGTGACCATCGCGCCTGTGCGCACCATAACTCCGAGTTTGACGAGCATTTTGCGCGCAGCTTCGGAAAGTTTCGGCGGGTAAGAAGGCAGAGCGCGGTCCGCGCCTTCGACCAAAATAATTTGCGTTTGCGAAGGATCGATTTCGCGAAAATCGTGCGAGAGGGTGTCGTGAGCGATTTCTCCCAGCGCGCCGGCAAGTTCCGCGCCTGTCGGGCCGCCGCCGACAATCACAAACGTCATCCACGCTTTCAGTTTCGCCGGGTCGCGCTCGCGTTCAGCCGCTTCGAAAGCAAGCAGGATGCGGCCGCGCATGGCTGTGGCGTCTTCCACCGTCTTCAGGCCAGGGGCGAACTCCTCCCATTCATCGTGGCCGAAATACTGATGCGTGGCTCCGGTGGCGACCACCAGCGTGTCGTAGGAGACCGCGCCGTCACTTAAAATAACGCGCCGATTCGCGGCATCAATGTGCACGGCTTCAGCCAGCAAAACTTTCGTATTTTTCTGGCCGGCAAGGATTTGCCGCAGCGGAGCGGCAATGTTGGCAGGGGAGAGCGAACCAGTCGCCACTTGGTAGAGCAAAGGCTGAAATAGATGGTAGTTGCAGCGATCCAGAAGCGTGATTTCAACTGGAGCGTGCTTTAGTTTGTGGGCGGCGCTGAGGCCGCCAAAGCCCCCGCCGAGAATCACCACTCGATGCAGATCCGCCATTCTGCTGGAACCTCGGTTATTGGATGTCGCTACGGCGTAAGAGGGTCCAAGTATTGACCTCCCGAATGGAATTTGTCTTATTTCTTGCAGGTGAGGGTATCGCCAATTGTCCAATCCGCGGAGCCTCGCTGAACTTCATAGTTCACGACAAATTGGCTCGCATTTTTGAGCTTGAAGACAAACCGTTCGGTGGTGGGGGGATCCGCTCTCGTGCTTTCCCCTTTCCAAATGAGCTGATCGCCTGACAGGCCCACGGAAGTGAATTTGCGAACACCTCCAAAATTGTCGTAAATGAACGCTACGAAGTTCTTAGCCGCCGAATCGAAACCCCAGAGTTCCAAAGCGTGGAACCGGTCAGGCGGCATGTCGTCGTGCCGCACGGTGAGCCATGCTCCCTCCAGATCGGGCGCAAAAACGATCTGCGAAGCGATGTGCTTACCGCTCTTCGGAAATATTCCGTCGCAAGACCATTTGCCTGTAAAAGGCGAAAAGGGTTCGATTTGTTTCTGTAGCTGCCCCGGGGAATCAGCAGCAGACTGTTGAGGAGTTACCACCCCGCTGGCGTCGTGGCGAACAGAGAGCGCGACCAAACCGAAACAGCACGACAAGAGCAATGCTCGTATCGACATTTGTTTCTCCGTGAACGACTGTTCTTGTTTCATAGACTGCTTTGATATGCAATTAGTTAGCGAGAAGCACGTAGGGCTCGTCAGAGGTAAGAACTGCACGACAGAAGGGGACCTAACGGGACTGTTGGCGCGACTAGCAAAGCCGGGCAAGCGGGAAGATAGAAATAGAATCCCTATCGAAGCATCTTCCCGCCTGCCCCAGACCAATCTAATTAGGCGCGTGCAGCCTTGGACTTGGGTTTATTAGCAACCGGAATCTCTTCGTCATCGGAAGCTTCGGGGTTGATGGCTTCTACGTTAATCGTGACCGCAAGGTCCGTCAGTTTCTGATCTGTTTCCTTCTCTTCCTGGAGAGTTTCCTCAAGGAGTTCCACCGCCCGATCGTTACCGAGAAGTTCAGCATAAGTACGAACCGTGCCGTACGCCGCGATTTCGTAATGCTCGACGCGCTGGGCCGCGGAGATCAAGGCTGCGTCCAACACGTCACCTTCGAACTCGTCCATCATTTCTTTCCCTTCTCCGATAAGCCCTTCCATCCCACCGCATTTCTTGCCGGTTGGTTTTTCGCCAAGTTCGGTGCAGATTTCCTCGATTCGGCGAGCATGCTCTTTGGTCTGTTCCAGATGGTGTTCGAATCCGGCGCGGAGGTCTTCGGATGTGGCGGCCTTGGCCATCTTCGGCAAAGCCTTGATCAGTTGGTTTTCTGCGCTATAGATATCCTTCAATTCGTCGACAAATAGTTCCATAAGGTCTTTGTGTTCCATTTGAATCTCCTTGAGAGGTTTAGGATGATTACTCGACATTTTGCCGTCAGTCGCTTTGTACGAATGACTTCTTCCCCAAAATGATACGTAGCGCCTGAAGGAGGGGATATCGGGTGAAATCATTAGAACAGAAAGCAGATTCCCGTAGAACGCTTGAGGAAGTTATTGCTCGGGAAGCTTGTCCTCTAATTCGCTAGCCAGCTTGTGTACATCGGTCGCATCGGCGAAGCCCTGAAGTTCTTGATTTGCAGAGGTGATATCGACGCCCATGTGCTGGCACATCTTGCGCTGCATATCGAGCATGGTGGTAAGTTCCTGTTCGGCGAGCATGCTGACCTGCAGATCGAGGTGCGAGCGCCTTTCCGCCTGGCGCGTCATGCGGTTCTGGCTGATCAAAACAAAAATAGTGAGCACAACACTTTCCGATGAAACGACGACAGCCAGAACACCAAATGGGAATGGATCGAAGGGTCTCACTCCCGGAACCACGTTCAGATTGACGGCGACCCAGGCGAGTACGAGCAGGATCTGCAACAAGAGAAAAGTTACCGTACCGACGAATCTTGCAATCGCCTCGCTGATTCGTTCTCCTGCGGTCCGTCGTTCGAGCGCGTCCTGCTCCAGTTTCGCGATCGCTTCGATGTTGTACTGCGTCGGATTTCTTTTGGCTTGATCGGGCAAAGCATTTGGCATATTGGGTCAGAACTCTAGGGCTGGAAGGGGATCGCTGCAATTAAACGCTGAGTATGAGCGTTCTAGGAGCGCGTTTCTACATTCGTTGCAGCGGTCGAAAATTAGCCTGTTTTTCTTCCCTGCTTTCGTTCCGTCTTCGCGGCTCGATCCACAGAGGGTTTCTTTTCCGCCACCGCTCCCGTTTTCTTGGCGAGGCTTTTCTTCAGAGCTTCCATCAAATCGATTACCGGAGCTTTGGCCTGTGCGTGCGGCATCGCCGTAATTTTTCGGCCGCTGCTCTTGGCTTCAATCAGATCCTGCAAACCTGCCTGATAGGTATCGTGGTACTTGTCGGGCTCAAAAGGAGCGGCCAGGCTCTCGATAAGCTGCTGAGCAAGCGTGCGCTCCTGGTCTTTTATTTGGCCCTTATCGGTGTGTCCGTAATCAGCCTCGGCGCGAATTTCATTCGAATAGAACATGGTGTGGAGAGTTAGTCCATGCTCGCGCGGGCGAATGATCACGATGTACTCGCGATTGTGCATGGCGATTTTCGCGATACCCGCGTATCCGGATTTTTCCATGGCTTCCGTCAGGAGTTGATAGGCCCTCTGGCCGGCTTCCTCCGGGGCGATGTAATAAGAAGCATCAAAATAGACCGGATCGACTTCGTCGAGCTTGACGAATTCGAGAATTTCCATGGCGTGCGCGGTTTCTGGCTCCACTTCGTCGAGTTCTTCCTGAGTGAAGAGTAGATATTGGCCCTTTTCGTACTCGTATCCTTTTTCGACTTCCGAGCGCTCCACCATTCGGTCGCAAGTGGGACAAAACAAAGGCTGCTTCAGGCGCGTATGACAGACTTTGTGGAGCTGGTTGAAGCTGATTCGTTCCGTGCGCGCCGCCGGCGAAAGCCGTATAGGGATCGAGATCAAGCCAAACGTCAGGTAGCCTTTCCAGGTTGAGCTGGGCATAAGTTACTCCCAATGGGTTGGAGTTCAGTGCTCGGTCTGGAGCGAGACTAACCCGAGAGCCCGAACGCGTCAATACTCGCGTGCGCAAGCCGTCGTGTAAGGGTTATAGACGGTCTGCCAGTATCAGGATCACGAGGATGATGAGGATAAGGCCTAGGCCGCCGCTAGGGTAGTAACCCCAGCCTGCGCTATAGGGCCAGGTGGGAAGCGCCCCCAACAGCAATAACACTACGAAAATGATTAAAATGGTCCTGAGCATGGGGCTTGTCTCCTCCGTCGTAAGTCCGTCTAGTTTCGATGCCAATTGGCGCGAACGGCTAAAAGCTGGCACCGTTGTGGATGGCGGGCACTATACGGTTATCCAGAGGGGAATCACCATGCGGGGAAGGCTGTAGAGCGGAAGCTGAGTTCCTGTAGTTCAATTGTGGTTAACGGTGAGGTTTTTGCTCGATTTACAACGTACTGTCGGCCTTGCCGTTGAAGTCAGTGTCCTCTGCATCCCCAGCCGGGGAAGAGTCTGCTAACGTTTGAGGCCGCTGCTCACGAATCGGAAGCGTGGCGGTTACTACAGTTCCCTTATTTGGACGCGAGGTCACTTCCAAGTGGCCGGAAAGCTGGCGCATGCGTTCCTTCATGCCCTGAATACCCACCCCGAGCGGAGTCATGGCGTCCCGGGAAGACTTCAGAATTTCGGTACGAACTCCCTTGCCATAATCACCAATTTCCAGCTTCACTTCGTTGCTGGCGCGAGCGACCCGTATGAAAGCCTTCGGGCTTTCTGCGTAGCGGTGAACGTTGGTCAAACTCTCCTGAATAACGCGGAACAGAGCGGTTTCAACCTCTGCGGGCAGACGGAGGAAATCACGAGGAATATCGACTTCCACGTGGATACCCGTTCGTTTTTCGAAGCCTTGCGTGTACCAGTGCACGGCGGAGGAAAGCCCCAGTTCATCGAGCAACGGTGGATGCAGCAGGTATGAAAGAGTGCGGATTTCTTCCCCAACCTGTCTGGTCAACTCCTGGCATTCCGCCAGAGCACTCTTCGTGGCGGCATCGGTGGTGGCGTTGATTACCTGAGACATCACGATGGATTGGAAAGCGAGTTTTTGACCGGTGATGTCGTGAAGATCGCGCGCGATGTGCCGGCGTTCGTCATCCTGGAGCTGGAGCAGCCGGCCGGAAAGCTGGCGGAGCATTCCTTCATTGGCTTTCAGAGCTTCATTTGCTTCGGCCAGCTCCGTCAATTCCCTCGCCACAACACAAATTGTTTGCGGATTGGAATCCCTAACGGCGCGCAAGGAAAGTTGAAGCAGCCGAGGCCGGCCTTCGGGGGTCTCCAGGATGATTTCACCCCTGGAGTTCCCACGGAAGCTCTCCTCAAGCAGTTCCGAAAGCTTTTCCTTTGCGGAGAGAGAAACATGGCTCCGAAGCGGCGTGCCCACGAACTTCCCAACGGAAACGTTCAGGAACTCGGCGAACCGCGCGTTGGCATAGAGTACAGTGCCTTCCCCATTGAGAGTGGCGGCGCCTTCGTTGATCGTTTCCAGCAGCACGCGATCGGGATGCTCGGCGCCGGGCAAGGTCAAGACTCGGCCACCCGAGGGTGCGCTGATAAACTGGCTCTTTGAAGTGTTAGCAGCTCGCTTACGCTTCCGCATACCGCTGTACCTCTGCAGATTTGCTATCCACGCTAGCCACTAGAAATGCTGGTCCTTCCCATAATTTTACTGCAGCTGGGACCACCACATCCAATTGTAGCATTCCGCAAGCTCCGGTCCCGCAATCGGGACTTTCCATTCCCGGATAAGCTGTAGAATGGCCGAGTGGGCCGCTACGCATGAATGCCAAGCGCATACTCCTTACAGCGATTGCCATACTCTTGGTGATCTTCATAGCTGACTGGGCATGGTTCTTGCACCGCTCGAGCAACCCCGCAGTCGGCAACGCTCTGGGGTCGGTGACTTACTATTACGCGAGCGCGCTCAAGGACGGCAAGGCCGAAGTCTATTTTGATCAGCCTCAAACCGAAGTGTGCGTCCATTCACTTTTCCCTCATTCCGGGCACAACCCGTGTTGGTACGCGAGCCGACGAAGTAACGTAAGGACCATCGACTAACACGTCTCAATCCGTGGGACCACGCAATCCGTAGTTTCATCCTCAGAAAACCGTAGTAGGCTGTGCGGTGAAAATATGACTCCGCCAATGGCCGAAAAACTTCAAGAGCTTCTGTCCCAAAGGAAATGGGAACCCTCGTTCGAGTTGCTGCGAGGATTGAGCCCCAGTGCCGCTGCGGATCTGATTATGGGCATGCGGTTTGAAGAGCAGCAACTTCTGTTCCGGCAACTCCCGATTCCACTGGCGGCCACGATTATCAATCATCTGCCGTATTTCCATGCATACGTCTTACTGCATTCGCGGCCTGTTCAAGAAATGGCCTCGATTGTGGAGGCGATGAAGCCAGGGGAGCGAGACCATTTTCTGGACGCGCTGCCCGAGGAAGCCTGGACGTCGTTGATGGACGAGCTCGCCGAGGCGGGTTCCGACGCCGCCTCGGGAGCGGCGGAAATATCTGAGGTTGCGCAAGAAAAAGAGATTGCTGCGCAGCCCGCGGCTGACGAGAAGCCGATTATTGAAGCGAGGGGAATCGAAAAGAGTTTTAAGCAGAAGGATGGAAGCGACATTCAGGTGATCGCGCCTGTTGATTTGTCGTTGGAGTCGGGCACGATTATCGCTCTGCTGGGGCCATCCGGCTCTGGGAAATCCACCTTGCTGCGAATTCTCTCAGGTTTGGCTGCGCCGACGGCGGGCGAAGTGCTCTGGCATGGGGAGCCTTTGGGAGCGTGCAGTCCCAACGTCGCGATTGTGTTTCAAAGCTTCGCGTTGTTCCCGTGGCTTACGGTACTGGAAAACGTGGAGTCGCCGTTGCTCGCGCGTGGCATGGAGCATGACGAGCGGCATCGCCGCGCCTTGAAAGCTTTGGATTCGGTGGGATTGAAAAATTTTGAAACCGCCTATCCGAAAGAATTATCCGGCGGAATGAAACAGCGCGTGGGATTCGCGCGGGCCTTGGCCGTGGAGCCGGAAGTCTTATTCATGGACGAGCCGTTTTCTGCGTTAGACGTGTTGACTGCGGAAAACCTGCGCGGCGATTTGATGGAGCTATGGCTGGCGAAAAAAATCCCCACTCGCAGCATTTTTATCGTGACTCACAACATTGAGGAAGCAGTCTTATTGGCGGACCGCGTGATCGTCCTGGGACGCAATCCCGCGCGTATCAGAGCGGATTTTCGCATTGCCCTGCCGCAGCCGAGAGACCGGAAATCGGCCGCTTTCTTTCCCTACGTCGATTACATTTACAAAGTGATGACCAAGCCGGAACTTACGCTTGCGCCGCCTTCGGCCACCGCCAAGCAACCCACTCCGATGCTGCCTCACGCGCGGCCCGGAGGCGTTGCGGGCCTGCTCGAACTCTTGATGGACCGCGGGGGAGAAGAGGACCTTTATCACGTGGCCGAGACGCTTTTGCTCGAAGTGGACGACCTACTTCCGATTCTGGATGCTGCAACCATGCTGGCCTTCGCCACCGCTCATGAAGGAGACGTCAAGATTACGCCGCCGGGGAGAACCTTTGCCGAAGCGGATATTCCCACTCGAAAGCGTTTGTTCCGCGAAGCGTTGACGCACGTGCCGTTGATGCAGCAAATCGTTACGGCTCTGGAGAATAAGTCCGACCACACCATGCCCGTGGAATTTTTCCGCGATTTGCTGGACGAGCGCCTTCCGGCCCACGACGTGGAGCAGCAGATCGAAACCGCATTAAATTGGGGCCGCTACGCGGACATCTTCACCTATGACTCGGCTAGCGATCGGCTGCGATTAATTCTCGCCGGAGAAGCCGCGAATTCCCAGGAAGCTGCTCCGCTGCACTGATGCCTCGCGCTAAAACATCGGCGGGAGTCTTGACCTGGGGAACCATCCCGCGAGCTGTGCCATCCATCCTGCAAGACCTCCCGATTATTTTCGCGGGGTTCGCGCTGTTTTACGCCTTGCTGTCCATGACTCATTACTGGATGGCGCCGGCGAATGCGGGGACTGCAATCCAATTGCGGGTGGGTGCGCTGCCGAAGTATGCGATGTTTTCCGTGTTACGCATCGCAATAGCTTATGTATTCAGCCTGGCGTTCACTCTGGTGTATGGCTATATCGCAGCGTATAACGCGAGAGCTGAAAAATTCATGATTCCATTGCTCGACACGCTACAGTCAATTCCGGTTCTAAGTTTCCTGCCCGGNNATGACCTTCAGTTTCTATTCCTCGCTGAAAAGTATTCCCCGCGAAATGAGGGAAGTAGCGCAAGTATACCGCTGGAGCTGGTGGCAAAGATTTACGCAGATGGAGTTGCCATACGCGGCGATCGGCCTGGTGTGGAATTCCATGATGTCTGTGGCGGGCGGCTGGTTTTTTCTGATGGCCTGCGAAATGTTTATTTTGGGGAACCGCGATCTGCGCCTTCCCGGCCTGGGCTCGTATTTACAAACGGCGGCCAATGCCGGCGATACCCGAGCAATCGTTTGGGGACTTGGAGTGATGATCGGAATCATCGTGCTGATCGATCAGCTAATCTGGCGGCCCGTAATCGCGTGGTCGGAGAAATTCAAATTCGAACAAGTGGAGTCCGTGGAACCGCCGCGTTCATTTGTTCTGGATTTCCTGCAGCGCTCCAAGGTTCTGCCGTTTCTGGCTCGCGTGGCAGTGAGGCCGTTACGCGAGTATCTGAGTTTATATTTCGCAAGCCGTCATGCCGCGGCCGGCGAGAACCGAAAGCCCGGCACGATGGGCAAGTGGATATCGCGGGCTCTCTTGACCGCGATGCTAGCCGGCCTGGCCTATGCATTCGTGAGGATGAGTATCTTGCTGGCTGGGCTCACAATCGCGGAAGTGCGCGGCATCTTCGTGGGAGCCGGGGCTACGCTTCTTCGAGTGGCGTTTACTCTGGTGCTCGCTGGACTTTGGACAATTCCCGTGGGAGTGATCGTCGGCCTGAAACCGAAACTTTCTGCAATTGCGCAACCACTCGCGCAAATTGCCGCGTCGGTCCCGGCCACGGCGCTATTTCCGATTATTCTCCTCGTGCTCATTCGAGCCGGAGGCGGACTCGGAATCGGTTCCATCGTGCTGCTGCTGTTGGGAACGCAGTGGTACATCCTGTTCAACGTAATTGCGGGAGCGATGGCGATACCGACGGATTTGAAAGAAGTCTGCAACGTGTTTCGCTTCGACAAACTTGAAAGATGGCGCGAACTATACTTGCCCGCGATATTTCCCTATCTCGTGACGGGTTTTGTCACCGCGTCCGGCGGTGCCTGGAACGCGAGCATCATCGCGGAATATTTCCGCTTCAAGGGCCACACATATACTGTAACGGGCCTCGGATCGGTAATCAGCAATGCGACCGACACGGGAAATTTCCGCGTGCTGATGGGGGCCACGATCCTGATGGCCGCCATGGTGGTAACCATCAACCGCCTGCTGTGGCGGAGGCTGTACGCGCTAGCTGCAACAAGATTTAAGCTTGAAAGTTAGGCCTTCCCACCGTCGGATTTCCTTCTTTTGTTCCTTACGAAATCCTTATGTCCCGCTTACGACTCCCTAATGCCTGGTCTGTAGAATTTTCAAAGACCCTTGCGCGTCGTCTTCGCCCCTTGGGTCGGCACAAAAGAGAACCAGGTAATGGCAGTCCTGATTTTCCAAACCTTTTGCATTGCCGGTGTGGGCTTCCTTGTCTTTGTTTTGGTGAATTTCGTGTATGACGAAAAACGCAACCGGACAAAACCCGGCACTCGGCCGAGCGTGCCTCGGCCTGTGAGAACAGCGCCAAACGGCGGACGCAGACGAACGAGATGAATTCAAAAAATGGAGAAAATTGTCATGCGGAAATTCGTGTCGTACCTTAAGCTGCCGATTTTTTTCTGCTCGCTCATCTTGTTGCCGGGGCCGCATCCTTGCTTCGCACAGACAAGCGGCCAAGCTGCCGGTCAACAGGCGAGCGCCGCGGATCAGCAAATACCGCCGGCCGTGGCGAAGAAGCTTGAGGCGATGGAAGCACGCATCGAGCAACTGGAAGCGGAACTGAAGGCTCGTCCCGTCGAAGCGCCGCTATCGGCGAAAGCTTCGACGCCTGTCCCGCCTGCTCCTCCGGTAGCAACGTCCTCTTCCAGTACAGCAGCGACCTCCACACCATTAACTGCGCAAGCGCAGAGCGAGCAGGCGGCGGCGCAATCCCCGGCCGCTCCGGGCGGTAAAGTAGAGCCGTTTTCGGATGCGGACTGGACTTGGTTAAACGGCAATCCCCGCACCAAGGATATATATTGGGACACGAAATTTTTTACGCCGGAGATCAGAACTGACACCGACTATGTTTTCGACTTCAACCATCCGACGGATCACTCGATGGGCGGGTCGAGTGAACTTTTCCGGTCGCAGGAAGTCCAGCTGGAGCAACTCGGCATCGGCGGCGATTTTCACTATGACAATGTTCGCGCCCGGTTCATGACCCAGTTTGGGATGTATTCGGCGACCACGCCACGCAACGACCCCAGCCCGGGACACGGGCAGTGGGATCTCGTCAGTGCTTATCGCTATTTGTCAGAAGCGTACGGTGGTTACCACTTCAACGCATTAGATGGCATCAACGTCGACGCAGGAATCTTCCTCTCCTACATCGGGCTATTCAGTTATTACAACTTCGACAATTGGGCCTACCAACCGTCTTATGTTTCTTCCAATACGCCTTGGTTTTTCACTGGCGTCAGGGTCCAGATTTTTCCGACAAAGCACTTGAAGATAGAGCCGTGGTTTATTAATGGATGGCAATCGTACGCATCGGCCAATCACACACCCGGTCTCGGGGGCCAACTGAAGTGGACGCCTAAACCATGGATTAACATCATCTCGAACAATTATGGTCTGGGCCAGGACGATCTATTCGTGCCACATCGTAATCGCATTCACACTGACAACAGCGTGGAAGTGAAGTATTACGACCGGCCGACCCGGACGCTCGACAAGATGGCGTTCTCTTTGACCGGCGATCTGGGTTGCGAATACGGCGGTGGAGTCAGTTGCTACGGCAATCACAAAGGCGGCCCCAAGCAAAGCTTTATAGGCTACATGGCCTACAACCGGTTCTGGTTCCACCATGATTTGTTCGGAGTCACCCTCGGCGGAGGACAAATCAACAATCCTGGACGTTATTTGGTCCTACTTCCTCCGATCAACGGAGAGACCGCTATTACGGCCTCGACGAACTCGCCATACTTTACGGAAAACCCCGGCAATCCGTTCAAGGCCTGGGATTCGTCATTCACGTTTGACTACATGCCCAAGCAATACATCACTTTNNCCGCCGGGAGGAAATAACGGCTCACCTACAGACTACGCTTGCATTACCGGCGTCTCATCCGGGCAAACGACACTCCCGGCTGCAGAAACCGCCTGTGGCGGCGGGATGAGCAGCGTCTGGTTCCCCGATCTTCGCAGGGATGAATCATTTATCGATATGTCCATTATGGTGAAGTTCTAGATCGCCGCAACATTGGGTCTCTAGGTGGGCGGAAGGAGCAAGTAGCGATGCACGATTTCATTTTTGTGATGTGCACGATTGGTTTTTTCGTCGCGGCGATTGTGTACGTTCGGGGTTGTGACCGGCTGAAGTAAGGAGTGAATGAAATGACGGGGAATGTAATTTTATTGGGAGTTTGCGTGCTGCTACTCGCCTACCTGGTGGCCGCGCTGCTCTGGCCGGAGAAATTTTAATCATGACTGCGAATGGCTGGTTTCAAATCGGGCTGTTCTTGCTCGTTATTTTTGCGTTGACCAAGCCCATGGGCGTGTTCATGTCACACGTATTCGACGGGGGGAAAACATTTCTCGACCCGATGCTGCGTCCGCTCGAGCGATTGCTATACCGCGTCACCGGCGTGGACGAAACAAGAGAAATGCGCTGGACGGAATACGCGATAGCCATGCTTCTTTTCAGCGGCGTATCCATGGTCGTTCTCTATCTGATCCAGCGTTTCCAGGCTTGGCTGCCATGGAATCCCCAACACCTTGCGAACGTGGCCCCGGATTTGGCGTTTAACACTGCCGCTTCGTTTACTACCAACACGAACTGGCAAGCCTATTCGGGCGAAACGACGATGAGCTACTTCACCCAGATGGCCGGGCTTGCCTATCACAATTTCATGTCCGCTGCGACGGGGATAGCCCTGGCGATAGCTGTGATCCGTGGGATTGCCCGGCGCGAGAAAGAAACCCTCGGGAATTTTTGGGTGGATCTGACGCGCGCAGTTTTGTGGGTGCTGCTGCCCGCTTGCTTGGTGATTGCATTGTTTTTTGTATCGCAAGGAATGATCCAGAATTTCAAGCCGTACGTCACCACACAACTGTTGGATCCGCAGACCGTGCAAGTGACCGGTGCGGACGGAAAAACGACACAGCAGCGAATAACAGAACAATTGATTCCGCAGGGTCCGGTCGCTTCCCAGGAAGCTATCAAGATGTTTGGCACGAACGGCGGCGGGTTTTTCAACGCCAACAGCTCGCATCCCTACGAAAATCCCAATCCGCTGACGAATTTCATTCAGATTATTCTGATTTTCGCCATTCCCGCGGGTCTCACCTACACGCTGGGCCGCATGACCGGCTCGCAGAAGCACGGATGGGCGGTATGGAGCGCCATGGCCGTGCTCTTCGTTGCCGGCGTGATCTGCGCCTACACAGCAGAGTCGCGAGGGAATCCGTTGCTTCATGGCACGGACCAGAAAGTGAGCGCTACTCAGCCGGGCGGCAATATGGAAGGAAAAGAAGTGCGTTTCGGAATCGCAAACTCAGCGCTGTTTGCGACGGTGACAACGGATGCGAGCTGTGGTGCGATCAATGGCCAGCACGATTCCTTCACACCGCTTGGNNGTGATGGTAATCCTAGCCGTATTCATCGCTGGATTGATGGTCGGCCGGACGCCCGAATACCTGGGAAAAAAAATCGAAGCATACGACGTGAAAATGGCCATGCTTTCGGTGCTCATTTTCTCTCTGATTATTCTTGTGTTCACGGCCGTCGGAGTGGTGACGTCCTACGGAAAAGCCGGCATTTCAAATCCCGGGCCTCACGGATTGTCCCAGATTTTGTATGCCTACACGTCGGGAGCGGCAAATAACGGATCGGCATTCGCCGGAGGAAACTGGAACTCGCTTTGGTACAACGTCACCATGTCGTTCGACATGTTGCTTGGAAGATTTTTCATGGTTATTCCCGTGCTGGCGATTGCAGGAAATCTGGCGCGAAAGAAAATCGTGCCGGAATCCGCTGGAACTTTCCCGGTAACTACGCCCTTATTCTCGGCTCTGTTGGTTTCGGTCGTCCTGATCGTCAGCGCGCTGACGTTTTTCCCCGCCCTTAGCTTGGGGCCGATTTTGGAGCACTTGTTGATGAACGCAGGAAAGGTTTTCTAAGGCTACGATGACAATCACATCCAACCCGGTTAAAAAATCTCTGTGGACCTCCGGAATTATCGGAGTAGCCGTGAAGGATTCGTTCGTAAAGCTGAATCCTCGCACGCTGATGAAGAACCCGGTCATGTTCGTGGTGGAGGTGGGGTCCGTCGTCACTAGCGTCGAGCTCATAAGCGATTTGGCGCGCCACAACGGCAACTTCGGATTCGAGCTTCAGATCACGCTGTGGCTTTGGTTCACAGTGCTCTTTGCGAATTTCGCGGAAGCTATGGCTGAGGGGCGTGGAAAAGCGCAGGCCGAAACGTTGCGCAAAGCCCGGCTGGAAACGATGGCCAAACGGATGAAACCAGACGGCACCTTGGAAGAGGTCTCCGGATCGAAGTTGAGGGTCGGCGACTTGGTGGTAATTGCGGCCGGTGAATTCATCCCCGGAGATGGAGAGGTGGTAGTCGGCGTGGCCTCGGTGGATGAATCCGCAATCACCGGAGAATCCGCTCCAGTCATCCGCGAGTCCGGCGGCGACCGCTCGGCGGTCACCGGTGGGACGCGTGTGCTCTCCGATCAAATCACCGTGAAAATCACAGCGAATCCCGGAGAAACATTCCTGGATAGAATGATCAAGCTTGTCGAGGGCGCCGAGCGCCAGAAAACTCCGAACGAAATTGCCCTCAATATTCTCCTCGCCGGACTGACAATTATTTTCCTGCTTGCCGTGGTCACACTTCAGCCCATGGCTATTTATAGCGGCGCTCCTCAATCGGTCTTCGTTTTGATCGCGCTGCTGGTCTGCTTGATTCCTACCACTATCGGCGGACTGCTATCCGCCATCGGAATCGCGGGAATGGATCGCGTGGTGCAGAGGAACGTACTCGCAATGTCGGGAAGGGCCGTAGAAGCGGCGGGCGATGTGGACACTTTGCTGCTCGACAAGACCGGCACAATCACACTGGGGAATCGTCGCGCAACAGAACTCGTCCCGGCGCCTGGAGTGACGGAACAAGATCTCGCCGATGCGGCGCAACTGGCCTCGCTGGCTGACGAAACTCCGGAAGGCCGCTCGATCGTCGTGCTGGCTAAGGAAAAATATGGCCTGCGTGGCCGCGAGCTTTCGTCTTACGCCGCGACTTTTATTCCATTTTCCGCGCAGACCAGAATGTCTGGTGTGGATCTCGACGGGCGCGAAATCCGCAAGGGTGCCCCGGACGCCATTATTCAATACTGCTCCCAGCCCGGCGGTCGCGCTCCGCAAGAGGTAGAAGAAACAGTCAAGACGATTTCAAATGCCGGAGGGACGCCCTTGCTTGTTGCGGAAGACCGCCGCGTCCTGGGCACGATCTACCTGAAGGACATCGTGAAAGGCGGGATGCGCGAACGCTTCGATCAACTGCGCGCCATGGGAATTCGAACGGTGATGATTACCGGTGACAATCCGCTGACAGCGGCTGCCATTGCGCGAGAGGCCGGGGTGGATGATTTTCTGGCGCAAGCGAAACCCGAGGACAAACTTGCGCTGATTCGTCGCGAGCAGGCCAAAGGCAAACTAGTAGCTATGACGGGAGA